>JAJFUM010000377.1 GCA_021372415.1 Deltaproteobacteria bacterium | reverse complement strand
GGAGAGACATCGGTTCTCATGATCCTCATCGGGGCGGCGATCCTCTATTGGAAGAAGATCATCGACTGGCCGGCGCCGACGGCCTTCATCGGGTCGGTTGCCCTCCTGACGGCGATCCTCGGGCAGGATCCCCTGTTCCATGTCCTGAGCGGGGGGCTTCTCCTGGGGGCCTTCTTCATGGCCACGGACTACGTGACCGCCCCGGTGACGACCAAGGGGAGGTTCATCTTCGGCCTGGGATGCGGGATCATCACCGTCCTGATCCGCCTCTACGGTGGCTTCCCGGAGGGAGTGAACTATTCGATCCTGATCATGAACATGCTGACGCCGGTGATCGACACCTACGTGCGGCCTCGACTCTTCGGCGGGGTGAAGAAAGATGGCTAAGATCATCAAACTGGGCATCACCCTGGGCATCTTCTGCGTCCTGTCGGCGGGGCTCCTGGCCTGGGTCTTCCTCATGACGACGCCGGTCATCGAGGCGAACGCCAAGGCCTCCTTCGAGGGGTCTCTCCGGGAGGTCCTCCCCGGAGCCCAGACCTTCAAGGATGTCTCCGTCAAGGGCGCCAAGAGCCAGATCTATGAAGGGTATGCAGACGGAAAGCCTGTCGGACTCGCAGTAAAAGTCGCTCCGCGCGGTTATGCCGGCGAGATCGAGATGCTCGTAGGGGTCGATCCGGAGCTCCGGGTCAAGGGGATGAAGATCCTCAGCCAGCGCGAAACCCCGGGACTCGGGACCAATATGCTGAAGCCGAAATTCATCGCCCAGTTCATCGGCAAGGGTGTGAAGGATGTCCTGGAGCCCAAGAAGGACATCGATGCCCTCACCGGGGCAACGATCTCCACCCGGGGGGTCTGCGAGGGGGTCAAGGCGGTCCTGAAGGATGCCGAGCAGTACGGGAAGGGGAAACCATGAATCTCTGGAAGAACTTCAATCAGGGGATCATCCGGGAGAACCCGGTCCTGCGCCTGATGATCGGCCTCTGCCCGGTCCTGGCGGTTTCCAACAACGCGACCAATGCGCTGGGGATGAGCATCGCCGTCGCCTTCGTCCTGATATGCTCGAACTGCGTGGTGGCCCTGATCCGAAAGGTCACGCCGGGCGAGATCCGCATCCCGATCTTCATCATCATCATCTCCACCTTTGTCACCATGTGCGACTACGTGATGCACGCCTACGCCCCGGAACTCTACCAGGCCCTGGGGGTCTTCGTTCCCCTGATCGTGGTCAACTGCATCATCCTCGGGCGGGCCGAGGCCTTTGCCTACAAGAACCCGATCCTGAACGCGTTCTTGGACGGTGCCGGGATGAGCCTCGGGTTCCTCCTGGCCCTGGTGAGCATCGGCGTGGTCCGCGAGGTCCTGGGGGCCGGTTCCGTCTTCGGCGTTCCCCTCTTCGAAGAGAGGATCGCGGCGACGATCATGATCCTGCCGCCCGGGGCCTTCATCACGATCGGATGCATCATGGCCCTCCTCAATCGGATGGAGAAGAAGGTCCTCTGAGACAGGGGAAGGATTGCTTATGAAACTCTTCGGGATATTCTTTGCGGCGTTTCTGATCAACAACATCCTGTTGATCCGTTTCATCGCCCTGTGCTCCTTCTTCGGGGTTTCGACGAAGATCGGGACATCGGTCGGGATGAGTTTTGCCGTCATCTTCGTCATGACCATCTCCTCGGCCATCTCCTGGGTCGTCTACCACTTCATCCTGGCGCCCTTTCACCTGGAGTTCCTGCGGACCGCGGTCTTCATCCTGACGATCGCCTCGCTCGTCCAGCTCGAGGAGCTTTACCTCAAGAAGATGATCCCCGCCCTTTACCGGGCGATGGGGATCTACCTTCCCCTGATCACGACCAACTGCGCCATCCTGGCCGTGGCGTTTCTGGCGATCGACTACAAGTACAATTTCCTGGAGTCGATGATCTATTCCATCGGCGTTTCCTCAGGTTTCTCGCTGGCCATCATCCTGTTCGCTTACATCCGCGAGCGGATGGCCCTGGCGCCGATTCCAAGGTGGTTCCAGGGGTATCCGATCGCCTTTATCACCGCGGCGCTCATGTCGCTGGCCTTCCTCGGGTTCTCGGGGATGTTCGGTCTTTAGAGGGAGAGTAGGATTCCGGTCGCCCGAGAGTAGCCGGTTTGGATGGGACAAGGCATGCTGATACTGATCGCAATAGTGGTCTTGGGGATCATGGGAATCGTCTTTGCCGGCCTTTTGGGCTTTGCGGCGGACTATTTCCATGTGGAGGAGGATGCGCGTGTCACGGCCATAATGGCGGTTCTCCCCGGGGGTAACTGCGGGGCCTGCGGGTTTGCCGGTTGCCGGGACTTTTCGGAGAATCTCGTCCTGGGCAAGGCTGGCGTCGGTGGTTGCACCGCCGGAGGGGCCTCGGTCGGCGAGAAGGTCGCCGCGATCATGGGAGTCGAGGCGGCCGCCTTCGATCGCAAGGTGGCTTCTGTCCACTGCGGGGCGAAGGGGGACCAGCGGACCCCCAAGGCCCATTACACGGGGGTCGAAACCTGTCTGGCCGTCAGCCTGGTCGACGGCGGCGGAATGGCCTGTGCCTTCGGCTGTCTGGGCCAGGGCGACTATCAGGCCTCCTGCCCCTTCGACGCGATTCGGATGGAGGCGGGCCTGCCCGTGGTCGATCCGGAGAAATGTACCGGCTGCGGGAACTGCGTCTCGGTTTGTCCCCGGAAGATCATAAGCCTGCGGCCTTACGATGTTCCCGTCCTGGTTGCCTGTTCGTCCCATGATGCCGGGGCCGTGGTCCGGAAGATCTGCCCGGTGGGCTGCATCGCCTGCAAGCTCTGCGTCAAGCAGGCGCCCGATGCCTTTTCAGTCGCCGACAATCTGGCTCAGATCGATTATGGCAAGACCGATGCCCCTTATGATGCGGCAATCGAGAAGTGCCCGACGAAATGCATCGTCCGGCTCCGCTCCTGACCGGTCTTCCCAAATATTTTTCATCCGGTCTTGACAAATAAAAGAAAGCATATTATGGTCCGTTCCGCTTGGGATGGTCCTGCTTCTTGCGGTAGATCATGTGAAGTCAGAAAAGGGGGGGAGCCTGAAGGCTCCTTTTTTTTGGGCCTGAGATCGGGTGTGGATAACCAGGCCCCATCATTAGGGAATCGACGGGCCTGCAACGGTCACGACGGACGGATCCCAAGCGCAATCCATGACAGGAGAGAAGACCAGTGAACCGAATAATTGAGAAGAAGGATTTATCGGAAAACGTCGTCCAGATGGTCCTGGACGCCCCGGAGATCGCACGGAAGCGACGGGCGGGGCAGTTCGTCATCCTCAAGACGGACGAGAAGGGGGAGCGGATCCCCCTGACCATCGTCGATTCGGATTCGGCGGCCGGGACGATCACGATCATCTTCCAGGTGGTGGGAAAGAGCACGGCGGCCATGGCGAAGATGAAGGCGGGGCAGAGCTTCACGGATCTCCAGGGCCCCCTGGGCAATCCCACGGAGATCGAGAACTACGGCCGGGTCGTCTGCATCGGCGGCGGCGTCGGCGTGGGGGTGGTCTATCCGCTGGCGGCGGCCCTCAAGAAGGCGGGCAACCACGTGACCTCGATCATCGGGGCCCGGACGAAGTCGCTGCTCATCCTGGAGGAGGAGATGAAACAGGTGAGCGACAAGCTGGTCGTGGCCACCGATGACGGGAGCTACGGCTTCCACGGTTTCGTGAGCGCCGTCCTGCAGCAGATGATCGACGCCGGCGAGAAGATCGACCGGGTCTTCGCCATTGGACCGGTCCCGATGATGCGGGTCCTGTGCAACGTCACGCGGCCCCACGGGATCAAGACGATCGTTTCGCTCAACGCGATCATGGTGGACGCCACTGGGATGTGCGGCGCCTGCCGCGTCTCAGTCGACGGGAAGACGAAGTTCACCTGCGTCGACGGCCCCGAGTTCGACGGCCATGCCGTCGATTTCGATCTCCTGGCCAGCCGGCTTCGGATGTACCTGGACCAGGAAAAACAATCAATGGAAGCTTACAGGTGCCAATGCCATGGAAAATAACGACATCAAACCAAAGAAGGAAAAGGTTCCCCGCCACAAGATGCCCGAGCAGGACCCCAAGGTCCGGGTCCACAACTTCAACGAAGTACCCACCGGGTACACCGACGAGTTGGCTATTGCCGAGGCGAAACGGTGCATCCAGTGCAAGAAGCCCGGCTGCGTGGCCGGCTGCCCCGTCGACGTGGATATTCCGGGGTTCATCGCCCTGATCGCCGAGGGGAAGTTCATCGAGGCGGCCCTGAAACTCAAGGAGACCAACGGCCTGCCCGCCGTCTGCGGCCGGGTATGCCCCCAGGAGGACCAGTGCGAGAAGTTCTGCATCCTGGGCAAGAAGGGTGAGCCGGTGGCCGTCGGACGCCTGGAGCGTTTCGCCGCCGACACCGAGCGCAACTCGGGGAAGGTGACCATTCCCCCGAGGGCGAAGGCCAACGGGAAAAGGATCGCCGTGGTCGGCGCCGGGCCTTCCGGGCTCACGATCGCCGGGGACCTGGTGAAGATCGGCTACGACGTGACGATCTTCGAGGCCCTTCACAAGGCGGGCGGCGTCCTGGTCTACGGGATCCCCGAGTTCCGCCTCCCGAAGGCGATCGTCGAGGCCGAGGTGGACTACCTGACGAAACTCGGCGTAAAGATCGAGACCAACGCCGTGATCGGTCGGCTCAAGACCGTGGACGAGCTCTTCGCCGAGGGATTCAACGCCGTGTACCTGGCCGTCGGCGCCGGCGCCCCGGTCTTCATGAACATCCCCGGCGAGAACCTGAGCGGGATCTACTCGGCCAACGAGTACCTGACCCGCTCGAACCTCATGAAAGCCTACCGCTTCCCCGAATACGACACCCCCATCGTCCGCGGCAAGAAGGTCGCCGTGATCGGCGGCGGGAACGTGGCGATGGACTCGGTCCGGACGGCCCTGCGCCTTGGTGCCGAGACGGCGACAATCATCTACCGGCGGACCGAGGTGGAGATGCCGGCCCGGATCGAGGAGGTCCACCATGCCAAGGAAGAGGGGGTTCAGTTCCAGCTCCTGACCAACCCCGTGGAGTACCTCGGCAACAAGGAGGGGTGGGTGACGGGCCTTCGCTGCCAGCGGATGGAGCTCGGCGAGCCGGACCAGTCCGGACGGAAGCGGCCTGTCCCGGTCGTCGGCTCGGAATTCGTCATCCCCGCCGACACGGTCGTGGTTTCCGTCGGAACGATGGCCAACCCGATCGTTCCGGCCACGACGCCCGGCCTGGAGACGAACAAGTGGGGCTACATCGTGGCCAAGGACGGCACCGGCCAGACAAGCCGCAAGGGCGTCTACGCCGGCGGTGACATCGTCACCGGATCGGCCACGGTCATCCTGGCCATGGGGGCCGGCCGCCAGGCGGCCAAGGCCATCCACGAGTTCCTGTCCCAGTCCTAGGAGGGACGGGAATCCCGGCCGGCCGGTCCCTTCAGCGGGGCTAGGCCGGGACGGGGCGGTGAAACGCCATGTCGATCGTCACGACGGGATCGTGACGTAGGGAAAACCTGAAAGGGGAGCCAAGGGCTCCCCTTTTTTCTGTCGGGCTGTGTCGTCCTGGGCCCGCCGTTGGCGTGAAAAGGGCGGCTAGAGACGGGCGATCCCCCGGATCCACCTCCAGGCCTCGCCGAGCCACTCGTAGATCACCCGCTGGGAAATGAAGATGTTCCCGCAGTTGGGAAGCCAGGTCTCGGCCGAGCCAGCCGGCCCGTTCTTCAGGATGAAATCCGTCGGCGCCGGCAAGGGGAGCATCCCGAGGTCCTTGAAGATCCCCACCGCCCGTTTCATGTGAGCCGCCGAGGTGACCAGGACGAAGGGCTCTGAGCCGAGCAATCCCCGCAGGACCTTCGCCTCCTCGAGGGTGTCCCGGGGCCGCTCCTCGACGATTGCATCCTGGGCGGGGATGCCGATCTGCCGGGCCACATCGCCCACGATCCGGGCGTTGGTCACAGGGTCCAAGGTTAGGCCGCCGCTTAGGACGAGCCGGCTTCCCGGCAGCAGCCGGTAGATCCGGATTCCCTCGACGAGCCGGTAGAGCGAGGAACCGCCGATCTGGGCCGTCCGCGGCAGGTCCGGATCGGAGACATGGCCGCTCCCCAGGACGACGACG
>JAJFUM010000370.1 GCA_021372415.1 Deltaproteobacteria bacterium | reverse complement strand
CATGGAATCCGTATTTTCTGATTTTGTATTTTTCGTACCATTCGTAGGGAATGCTGTAGGTATGGGCGTAATCGGGAATATCGGCGTGGAAATTTGTTTCGAAAGCGGCGACGAGGGGGATATCGGGGACCCATTGCCGGAATTGCATCATGGCTTTCACATAGGGGGGATTGTGGGCGGGCACCACGCAATAAAAGTCCTCCATGATGGCCATGACCTCACCGGTCACCAAGGAGGATTCTCTCAAGTCCCCGGCATGTACCGCCTTAAACCCGATGCCGTGGATTTCAGACAAATCCTTCAATATCCCGGAATCCATGATGATGTTGAGGACCGTCTTGATTCCGGTCCCGTAACCGGAAACGGTGTCTATCTTTGTCCTGACGGTTTCACGGTCCCGGAGCGTGTAACTCATGGGAGAATCGGCATTGCCGATCCTCTCCAGGTAGCCTCTGACCAGGACCTCCTCCCGATCCATATCGAACAGATGGAATTTCAAGGAGGTGCTGCCGATATTGACGACAAGAATCTTGTTCATCGAAACCCAATCTCACAAGCGCTGACAGGACATCTTTGCAGGATCCTCAGCTCAGGCCATATTTCTTCAGGTAGGCGTACAGGGAGCCCGTGAACACTTCCATGGGAAGCCTGGCCATTCCGGCGCCCAGTTGACCGCCTTTTTTTGAAATGATCCCGCCGTGGACGACAGGGGTGATCCCCGTATCGACGACCCTTCTGATGTCGATCCCGATGGGCGGTCCCGTAAACTCCAGCAGGGGGATGGGATAATTGTGGTTGATCCCGCAGCAGATTTCCTTCATCTCCTCGCTCTGCCGGATCGCATCCTTCACGGACCCGCCACGGAGCCTCAATACCGAAGGCGCTGCCGCCGCTGCAAAGCCGCCGAGGCCCACCACCTCCGTCATCGTACTGTCTCCCAGATAGGGCAGTGCATCTTCCGGCCCCCATTTGGCGGAGAAGTACTTGCCGGTCAGAGCGGGAGCCGGAGCCACGAACCATTGATCTCCCAGGGCGCTGATTTTGATCCCCATATCCACGCCGTTGGAGGCGATGGTCGTCACAATCGTGGAGTATTCTATTTTTTTTACCGATTTCAGGATGGACAAGGCACTGGCCATCCCAAGCGGATGGAACCAGCGTTCCGTATTGACCAGCATATCCACACACTGGATCATGGTTTCCCTGTCCAGGTCGGACTTGACAATCATGGGAACGATCTCGCTGATCAGCATGAGGCCCTGGGCCGTTTGACGGGAATGGGTCTCGTCATTCATCTGCAGTCCCCGGGCGATGATGCTTTTGATGTTGATCCCGTTGCTGTTTGCAAGAACGCGATCGATGGCCGGTGCAAATACCTTCTCGATGACCTGCAGGTTTTCTTCTACCTGTTCATTGTAGACCCCCCAGGCCCCAAGCCCGTCCCTGCCTTCGAAGGGAATGCAATAACCCTCTTCACCAGTCTTGATGTCCCGGCAGATGTTCACAGGCATGGAAGGGGTCACAATGCCGACTCCGGGGCCAATGGCGCCGAAATCGTTGGCGGAGTAGATTCCGATCTTCCCTTTCTGCACGAGCGCCAGGGCTTCGTCCCTGGTCTTGGCCAGCTTTTCATGAAGAATGCCGCCCAGGATCCCGTTTTTCTGCGTGTCGCACATCCTGTCCCATGCGATCGGCGGGCCTGAATGAAGGATATAATTGCTCTTCATCCCGGGAATGGTGTCTATGGCCGGCCTCATGCCGACCCAGCAAGGCTCGCTGGCCAGCAACGACTGCAAGACCCTGTCGTTGGCTTCTTCGATCTTGCCGCTGATCCCTTCCGTCCCGGAAACGGTCCTCAATAATTCACTGAGTCTCTTGTCGACCGGGGGCCGCCAGGCAACCTGCGCGGTATGAGCCCCCTGCGCTTTGAGGCTGTCAGCAAAGTGTTTCACCCCGACATTGATCACAACCGGTTTGCCTTTGAACAAGTCCTTCTTCTCCACAGACCTCTTCTCCTTTATGAAATAATGAGCCCGCTTAAGATAGCGGCCTGAGCGGTGCTGGGGAGAACCTTGACCCCTAAAGCCTCCAACCTTGTTTTCTGTTCTTCAAATCCCTGGGGATCGCGGGTCGATCCGCAGATGGAGGCCACGATGCTTACATGGCGACCCTCCTCATGGGCTTTCCGTCTTATGGCCGCCAGCGTCTCCTCTATGGTTCCCACCGGATCCCGATGCGCCCCATAGCCCAGAAGCAGGTCAAAGAGGATGACGGCGACTTCAGGGTCACTGCCCTCCTTCCACAGACGGTCTTTCAAGATGGAAGGATCAATGACGGGATGCGGCTTGCCCTTGGTGAACTCCTCGTCTCCCATATCGATCAAAGTATTTTTTATGCTGGAATGCGGGTTGGCGACCTTCCGGCAATTCCCGAAAGACACGTTGGCGTAAAGGCTCCCGATCATGTCCTGCAGGAGCAGTATGGCTTCCTCGCTGTGCGTTCCCCCGCAGAATAGCCCCCGCAGATATCGCTGCCCGGGGAAAAGCTTTCCCTTTTCTTCGGCGGCCAGCGGTGCCAGCCTGGTCTTGCAGGCTTCAATGAAGTTCTCCGGAGGAATGGCCTCGTTGTTGGCCAGTTTAATGGCCTTCATCGCCGCCTCTTCCAGCGTCAAGGCCCCATGGGCGCCGACCGCTTTGATCTGCTGCTGGTCGCCGCCCAGGAAAAAGATGACGACGGGTTTGGCGGACTTCCTGACCAAGTCGAAAATTTTCTCGGCTGGGGCGGGGGCCGGCGGTTTGGAAACCAGGACGATCACCTTCGTGTTTTGGTCCTTCTCCAGAAAATGGATCCCCTGGATCATGGTGATTCCATCCACTTCTTTCGACAGGTCTCTTCCTCCCGTGCCGATGGCCTGGGAAATCCCCAGCCCCTGCCGGTCGATCAAGGTTGCGATCTGGTGTATTCCGCTGCCGCTGGCGCCGACAATGCCGATGCTTCCTTCATTGATCGTGCTCATCATCCCGATGGAGACGTGATTGATGACACTGGTCCCGCAGCCCGGCCCCATCACCAACAGCCCTTTTTCCAATGCCATTTTCTTCAGCTCGACCTCGTCCTCAATGGGGACGTTGTCACTGAAGATGAAGGCGTTCAGGCCCCGGTTCAAGGCGGTCTTCGCTTCCTGGGCGGCAAATTCCCCGGGCACGGAAATAAAGACCAGATTCGCATCGGGCGAGGCGTCTATGGCCTTGTTGAGCGATGGGAAGACGGTTTCCTCTTCATGCTGATTTTTTTCTTTGCCCGCGATGAGGCTTTCCAGAAAAGCCAGAACATCCTTGGCGATATTCCCGTCTTCCAGGTCCAGGGAAAGGATCAAGTCATTCGGAGCTGCAGCCATCGCTTCGGGAGTAAGCCCTCCGACTTCTTTCAGGACGGTCTTGTTCATGTCCGTACCCATCAGAAGGATGGCATCTTTAACCCCCTTTATTTTCATGATTTCCTTGGCGGCATTCATCAGGAAAATGGAATCCAGATAGCTGTTCCGTTTTACAGCGGTTCTGATCAAGTGTTTTGTACCTCCATAACTTTTTGAATCACGAACTCCGGTTCGGGCTGACGGTTTTCTTTCATGACGGGGCGCCGCTAGTCTGCCACGAACACCTCCTCGCGTTTCCTGCGGATGTTCGGCGCCAAAACGATTCCCAGCAGGAAGATCGATGCGACGAGA
>JAJFUM010000336.1 GCA_021372415.1 Deltaproteobacteria bacterium | reverse complement strand
AAGGCCGAAGAGCAGAAGCCGGCTGAGGCCCCCGCTGCGGCTCCCGCTGCCCCGGCAGCTCCGGCCCCTGAGGCGACCCCGGCAGCTCCGGCCCCTGAGGCGACCCCGGCGGCTCCTGCAACCAAGTAGTTTCGGCCAGTCCCGAAGAGAAAACCGGCCGGCCGGGCTTTGCCCCGTTCGGCCGGTTTTTTTATGGGCCGATGGCGGTCCTGGGCTGCCCGGGCCATCATTTGATCAGGCGACGACGCATGCGATGGAGGGCCACCGGGAAGACGGCCGCCGCAAAGACGGCCAGATAGGCGAGCCCCGTCAGATCCGACGCCCCGATCCGGCCGCAGCTGAACCCCCGGGCGAGGTTGACCAGATGGGTGAGCGGCATGGCCGCGGCGGTCCACTGGGCCCAGAGGGGAAGGTTCTCCAGGGGAAAGAAGGTCCCCGCAAAGAGAAACATGGGGGTGATGAAGAGAAAGACCGGCAGGTTCAAGAGGTCGATGTTCGGGACGATGGCCGTGCAGATCATCCCGGCTGCGCCAAAAGCGATGCCCCCCAGAAAGGCGAGGGGGATGAGCAGAAGGCCCTCCGGATAGCGGATCAGGCCGAATACGCTCAGGACCACCATCATGAGCGCCGTGGCGATTACGGACTTGGTCGCCCCCCAGACGATCTCCCCGGTGATGATCTCCTCGACCGTGAGGGGGGTCGCCATCATGGCATCGAAAGTTCGGTAGTAGTACATCCGGACGAAGGAGCTGTAGGTGTTCTCGAAAAAGGCGCTGTTCATGATCGTGATCGCGATGAGCGCCGGGGCGATGAACCGGACGTAGGAGAGCTCCTCCCCCTGGTACCGGATGTTTCCCACCAGGCCGCTCAGGCCGACGCCGAAGGCCAGCAGGTAGAAGAGGGGCTCCAGGAGCGGCGGGATGAAGCTGATCTTCCAACTCCGGCGGTAGGCCGTCAAGTGCCTCTGCCAGACGCGGATGAACCGGAGGGAGAGCGGTGGATAGGCTTTCATTCTCTCAACTCCCTTCCGGTCAGGCGCAGAAAGACGTCCTCCAGCGTCGCCATCCGCAGGGTGCAGCCCCCCTCGCAGAATTGCCCGTCGATCTCGCGGTACAGGTCGCTTCCTTCCTCCAGGGCGACCAGCAGCCTCTGGCCGATCCTCTCGTAAGGGATTCCCCGTGCCCCGAGGAAGTCGGGCAGGCCCGCCGCGGGTCTGCTGACCTCAATGACGTGGCTTCCGACGTGGCGGCGGACCAGTTCTGCCGGCTTTCCCTCGACCAGGAGGCGCCCGCCGTCCAGGATGATGAGCCGCTCGCAGAGCCGGGAGGCTTCCTCCATGTAGTGCGTCGTCAGGAGGATCGTGAGCCCCTCCAGCCGAAGCGCCTCAAGCTTCTCCCAGACCTGGTGGCGGGACTGGGGGTCGAGACCTGTGGTCGGCTCGTCGAGGATGAGGAGCTCCGGCCGGTTGAGCAGGGCGCGGGCCATGACCAATCGGCGGACCATCCCGCCGGAGAGCTCGGCGATCCGGGCATCGGCCCGGTTTTCCAGGGCCATAAACCGGAGCAGTTCGAGGGCGCGCTCCCGGGCCCTGGCGGCCGGGATGTCGAAATAGCCCGCGAAGGCCAGGAGGTTCTGGAGGACCGTAAGGTCCGGATCGACGTTGTTCTCCTGCTGGCATACGCCGATCCGGGACTTGATCGAACGGGGGTGCTCCGTGACGTCCAGGCCGAAGACTTTGAGGGTCCCTGCCGTAGGGGGCGAAAAGCCGTAGACCATCCGGATCGTGGATGTCTTGCCCGCGCCGTTGGGGCCGAGGATCCCGAAGCACTCCCCCGGCTGGACCGAGAAGGAGAGCCCGTCCACGGCGACGATCGTGCCGAAGGTCTTGCGGAGGCGGTCAACCTCGATGATCCCGTTCACGAAGGGACCTTTCCCGTCGCCTTGAGGTAGGGGATCGCGTAGGGTCCCTCCCGGATGAAGGCGACCGCGGGCTCGACGCCCCTGGCGCGGTGCTGGGCCACGGCCAGGCGAAGGGCGTTCTCCACCATCTCCCGCACCGCCTCGGCGCTGGGCCGCCCTTCCGGGTCGGCCAGGTAATCCAGGCCGCATTGGCCCGGGATCATGCAGTAGTCCTCCCGCGGGATCGTGTGGGTGCAGTAAACGAAGTCCTCCGCTGCGATCTTCCGGAACACCTTGGCCCACATCTCGGGCTCCCACTGGTCCTTGGTGAAGCACCAGCCAGGGGCCTCGATCATCCGCATGTAATGCTCCTCTCCCTGGATCTTGAGCATGTGCAGGAGGCTCCGGTATTCGGGCCCGCCGATCGGTTCCCGGTCGCGGTTGTCGGCGGCGACGATCAGGGTCCCCCCTTTGCGGATCGCCGGCAGGGCGTTGTGGGCGGCCTTCACGGCCTGGTAGTGGTTCCGGCCCACGTAGCCGCCGTGGGTAAGGACGATGTCGTACTCCCGCTCCACAGGGACCAGGACATAATCCCGCACGAGATCGCCCGCCGCCTTGTGCGCTGCCACCAGGTCCCCCGCAAAGATCCCGGTCGGACGGAGGTCCTTGTCCAGGGTCGCGTTCACGATGAAATCCACACCCACGGTCCGGGCGATGGCCAGGGACTCCTCGTGGCAAGGGTTCCCCTCAAGCACGAGATTCTGGGCCTTCGGGGATTCGAGGAAGGCGGGGCTGTGGAACTTCTCGATGGTCCTTTTGTCGACGAGCCCCGGGCAGATCGACTTGCGCCCGCCGGACAGGCCCGCCATGTAATGACTCTCCACGAGCCCGGTGGCGATCCGGAGGTCCGCCCCGTAAAAGACGCTGTTGACGAAGACATCCCCGCCGGTCTGGCTCTTGCCGACGAAGGTGAGCGAGGGCAGGTCCTCGCAGTTGTGGTCGACGATCCGGTAGTCCCGGAGGATGTCGTCGCCGAACATCTCGACGTGCTCCTCGCGGGTGCTCGGCCGGTGCATGCCGTTGCCGACGACGATCGTGATGCCGCTGCGGGGGATTCCCGCCGCCTCCAGGCGGTTCAGGAGCGGGCGGAGGATACCCTTTCCCCCTTTGTAGGGGACGGGGCGGGTGATGTCCGACACGGTCACGGCCGCCCGGATTTCCGCAGCCGGTTTTCCCTTCTTGGCGATGATCGCCTCGATCGTCGGGCTCCCGATGGGATGCGAGAGGGCCTCTTCCACGGCCGCTCGTGGATCGGCCAGGGGGGGGATCTCCTTCATCGAGAGGATCGTGCAGCCCGGTGGGACCCGGACTGAGAGGATTTCCTGCCCGTATTCGACGGGGATGGGTTTCCAATCAGCAGTGTCGATCTCCTGGAGCTTGCGCTGGGTCTCGGAATCCATGGTAGCCTCCGTGTCTGTCCCGGGTTTCGAATTTGGGTGGGAACACCAGGAATTTACCCGGACGGGAAAGCCCTGTCAAGATGGATTCGGCCGGCGGATTGTCCATTGCTCTTGAACCATCCTAATATCCGGCGGTGCCAAACCCCGGCCGCGGCTCTATCCACCGGGGCGAATCGCCGTTGCAATTTGAGGACCGTTGCGTTATGCACACCCATACCGGCCTGCATCGGCCGGCTGGGATGCCCTTGCGAAACCCCTTCGGTCCCGGATGGCACGGGGCTTTTCGCGGCCTGGAGTGTGGCGCGGGGGATCGGGATCTTCAAAACGTATTGAGGTGTCTATGAAA
>JAJFUM010000328.1 GCA_021372415.1 Deltaproteobacteria bacterium | reverse complement strand
GGCTGTTCGCCAATTAAAGCGGTACGTGAGCTGGGTTCAGAACGTCGTGAGACAGTTCGGTCCCTATCTGTTGTGGGCGCAGGATATTTGAGAGGAGCTGTCCCTAGTACGAGAGGACCGGGATGGACGAACCTCTGGTGTTCCAGTTGTCGTGCCAACGGCATCGCTGGGTAGCTAAGTACGGAAGGGATAACCGCTGAAAGCATCTAAGCGGGAAGCCCACCTCGAGATAAGATATCCCTCCTGATGGAGACATCAGGACTGAAGACCCCTCGTAGACCACGAGGTTGATAGGTCAGGTGTGCAAGCACAGTAATGTGTTGAGCTTACTGATACTAATCGGTCGTGCGGCTTGACCATATTATTATGGCTTAATCGTGATGCAACTCAGTTCACCTTCACAATATGCAGTTGTTGCCATTATAGAGATATTTCGGTGGCTATAGCGGAGAGGACCCACCCGTTCCCATTCCGAACACGGAAGTTAAGCTCTCCAGCGCCGATGGTACTGCATGGGCGACTGTGTGGGAGAGTAGGTGCCGCCGGGATTTAAATCGAAGCCCCCTCAAATATGAGGGGGCTTTTTTTATTTACATAAAACTCAGGCTTGTGATAATAAGGCGAGCCGGTTTTCAAAATCCCTAAAGAGGAGACCTACTGTCATGTCAGGGCATTCAAAATGGAGCACGATCAAGAGAAAAAAGGGTGCCATCGATTCCGCGCGTGGCAAGCTCTTCACTAAGCTGATCAAGGAGGTCACTCTGGCGGCGAGGCTTGGGGGCGGCGATATGGAGGGGAACGCCCGGCTCCGGACGGCAGTGCTCGCCGCCAAGGAAGTGAACATGCCCAAGGACAACATCGAGCGGGCGATCAAGAAGGGAACGGGCGAACTCGAAGGCGGCGCTGCCTACGAAGAGGTGACCTACGAGGGATACGGGCCTGCCGGTGTCGCCGTGATCGTGGAGGTGATGACCGACAACAAGAACCGGACCGTGGCGGAGATCCGGCACATCTTTTCCAAGCATGGCGGCAATCTCGGTGAAAACGGCTGCGTCTCCTGGATGTTCGACAAGAAGGGGAGCATCGTCCTGGACAAGAAGACGGTGGGAGAGGATGCCCTGATGGAGGTGGCCCTCGAGGCCGGGGCCGAAGATGTGCGGGACCAGGAGACCGAATGGGAGGTCATTACGGACCCGGCGGCATTTGAAGCGGTCAAGAAGGCGATCGATGACAAGAAATGGAAATACCTCGAGGCGCGCGTCGGGATGATCCCCCAGAATACGATCCGAATGGAAGCGGGCAAGGCCGAACAGATGCTGAAGCTCATGGAAAAACTCGAGGACAACGACGATGTCCAGAACGTCTATGCGAACTTCGACATCCCCGACGAGATCATGGAAAAGTTGAACGCCTAGGGGCGGGATCCCGGTGAAAGGTTCCAGAGCGGTCCGAAATCCGGAGCAGAGGGGCGGTTTGAACGGCCGAGGAGGGGGCAACCCGTTCAGCAGGGTGTTGGGTATCGATCCTGGAAGCCATGTGACGGGGTACGGTGTGGTCGAAAAGGCTCACAACGGGCTCTGCTGGGTTACCCACGGGGAGATCCGGCCGAAGAAGAAGGCCCCGCTTTCCGAGTGCCTGCAGCTCATTTATGAGGACCTTCGGGAGGTGATCGAGAAGACGACGCCGGATGCCCTGGCCATTGAGGATATCTTTTACGGCAAAAACATCCAGAGTCTGATCCGGCAGGGGCAGGTCCGCGGAGTGGCGATTCTGGCGGGAAGGCTGATGGATGTCCCCGTCTACGAATACAGCCCTGCGGAGATCAAGAAGTCCGTCGTGGGGTATGGCCGGGCAGAGAAGGGACAGGTCCAGACGATGATCAAGGCGATCCTGAAGCTCCCGGATCTTCCCCTGCCCGATGCGGCCGATGCCCTGGCCGTGGCCATCTGCCACATTCACTTCGGGAAACTGGATCCTATTTGAACATCCCGGAACGCGCCACGAAAACGAAACCCCTCTTTCCGTGAGAAGATCATGATCGCCAGGATCAGCGGCATCCTCATCCAGAAATCTGTCACCCAGTGCATCGTTGACGTGAACGGGACCGGCTACTGTGTTGTGGTCCCTCTGACCACCTTCTATGAGTTGCCCGAGGTGGACCAGGCCGTCGTCCTCCATATCCATACCCATGTTCGGGAGGATGCGATCAGCCTGTACGGATTCCACAGCCAGGAGGAACGGGAGGTCTTTGAGCTCATGATATCGGTGAGCGGGATCGGTCCCAAACTGGCCGTCAACATCCTCTCCGGCATTGCCGCCTCGGACCTCGTGCGCGCCGTAACGGAGGAGGATCTCAAACGGCTGACCGCCATCCCCGGCGTGGGCAAGAAAACGGCGGAACGGATGATCCTCGAATTGAAGGACAAGGCGGCCAAACTGGGCCGTGAGGGGATCACGGCCGGGGGGCCGGTCAAAACGGGCGACCAGGTGCAGGAGGACGCCCTCTCGGCACTGGTCAACTTGGGCTACCGGGCCCCTGCAGCCAAGGAGGCCATCGAAAGGATCGTGAGGGAATCCCCGACAGCCCCCTCGCTGGATCGGCTTCTGAAGCAGGCGCTCCGTCTCCTGGCAGGCTGAGAAGACGGTTAGGGCCCCGAGACCCGAAAACGTGGGAGGATTTAGGTCGATCGTGAAAGAGCCCGTTGGCCATGTCTCGGCAAAGAACCCCCTGACGATTCCGCAGGGTCTTGACGAGGACGAGGGATACGACGTATCGCTCCGTCCGAGATCCCTTGCGGAATATATCGGACAGGAGAAGATCAAGAAGAACCTCTCCCTTTTTATCGAAGCGGCCAAACAGAGGCGGGAGGCCCTCGATCACGTCCTCCTGTACGGACCGCCGGGTCTGGGAAAGACGACCCTCGCCTACATCATGGCCCGCGAGATGGGGGTGGACATCAAGGTCACCTCGGGGCCGGTGGTCGAAAGGCCTGGAGATCTGGCTGCCATCCTGACGAATCTGCACGAGCAGGACATCCTGTTCATTGACGAGATTCACCGCCTGTCGCACGTCGTGGAGGAGATCCTCTATCCGGCAATGGAGGACTTCCACATCGACATCCTCATCGGCCAGGGACCTTCGGCCAGGTCGATGAAACTGGATATCCCCAAGTTTACCCTGATCGGTGCCACGACCCGGGCGGGACTTCTGACCTCCCCCCTACGTGACCGGTTCGGGATGAGCTTCCGCTTCGATTTCTACACGCCCGAGGATCTCGCGGTGATCATCCGCAGATCGGCGAAGATCCTCGGTGTCGACATGGACGAAGGCGGAGCGGTTGAGATGGCCCGCCGGTCCCGGGGGACGCCGCGGATTGCCAACCGCCTGCTCAGGAGGGTCCGTGACTTTGCCCAGGTCAGGGCCGATGGGCGGATCACCCGGGAGGTGGCGGTGGAGGCCCTGGGGATGTTCGAGGTCGACGAGAAGGGATTCGACCACATGGACCGGACGATCCTCCTGACCGTGATCGAAAAGTTTGACGGCGGTCCGGTGGGGATCGACAACCTCTCAGCGGCGATAGGCGAGGAGAGGACAACGATCGAGGACGTCTACGAACCCTTCCTGATCCAGGAGGGTTATCTGCAGAGGACCGCCCGGGGCCGGGTCGCCACCCGGAGGGCCTACGAGCACTTCGGCAGGCGATGGGTCGGCGGCAACCAGAAAGAGCTGTTCTGAAGTGAAGATCCTGCTCCATATCTGTTGCGGCCCCTGCACGATCATCCCCCTGCAGGTCCTGAGGGAGGAGGGGGATGAGGCCTGCGGTTTTTTCTACAACCCCAACATCCACCCCTATCAGGAATACCGGAAACGGCTTGAAACCCTGGACGTTTACGCCGGACGGGAAGGACTCCGGATCATCCGGGAGGAGGGCTATCCCATGGAGGCGTTCCTCAGGCAGGTGGCCTTTCGCGAGGACGAGAGGTGCCGCTCCTGTTACCACATGAGATTGAACCGGGCGGCTCAGGAGGCCATTCGGGGCCGGTTTGACGCCTTCACGACGACCCTTCTCTACAGCCGTTTTCAGAAGCATGATCTCATCCGGCAGGTCGGCGAACAGATCGCCGTGAAAGAGGGCATCCCTTTCCTTTATAAGGATTTCCGATCTGGATGGTCGGAAGGCGTCCGGATCTCCAAAGCACTCGGGATGTACCGGCAACCCTACTGCGGCTGCATTTACAGCGAGAAGGAGCGGTTCTTCCGACCCGCAGCAGCCGGGGATTTGGCGGGGGGGCCGGGCCCATGAGTTTCCCCATACGGAACACCCTGGGGTGTGAAAGAAGGGGCTGTAGTGTTTTCGACACACCACCGGGATCGATCCTCCCTGTACACGCCGGTCTGTATGGCGGAACTGAAAAATTATGATACATATCATCATATTACGATGTTGAAAATCATTCCTGCGGGGGGTGTCCGTGGTATGGATATTGCTCAGGGGAAAGTCATTATCAGGTGGTCCAGATCCGCTTGATTCAATGACTGGAAGAAATGGGTGCTTATGTTTTTTCAGAGGACCATCAAGCAAGAAATCAGATGTAAAAGCATTGGATTGCATTCCGGCAGGAAGGTCGGGATGGTGATCAAGCCGGCCGGCGTTGACGAGGGGATCGTCTTCGTCCGCACTGATCTGAAGGGGGACAACCGGATCAAGGCCGATGTCCACAACGTCAGGGACACCACCCTGGCCACAACGATCGGTCTGAATGGCGTGACCGTTTCCACGGTGGAACATCTGATGTCCGCCTTCTGCGGCATGGGGGTGGACAACGCGCTCGTGGAGGTCGATGCACCGGAGATCCCGATCATGGACGGTTCCGCCCGTCCTTTCGTGGACCTGCTCAAGGATGTGGGGACCCAGATCCAGGGCAAGTGCAAGAAGCTGCTCGTCATCAACAAGGAGGTTTCCGTTTCGGATGGTGATAGCTCGGCGAAGCTCCTCCCTTCCCCGGAATTCCGGATCACCTACAAGATCGAATTCAACCACGCCTCGATCGGGGTGCAGTCCTATGAGATGAAGTTTTCCGATGTCTCCTACGATCAGGAGATCTGTGACGCGAGGACTTTCGGTTTCCTTAAGGACGTCGAATACCTGCAGGCCAAGGGGCTGTCACTCGGGGGTTCGCTGAAGAACGCAGTCGTTCTGGACGACCATCGGATCATCAACAAGGAAGGCCTCCGCTTTCCCGATGAATTCGTCAAGCACAAGATCCTGGATGCCATCGGGGATCTCTCCCTGCTGGGCATCCCGATCATCGGCCATTTTGTGGCTTACAAATCGGGCCATCGCCTGAACAATACCCTCCTGAAAGAGTTGATGGTTCGGAAGGATTGCTGGACGATGGTGAGCCGGTTCAGCAGGGAAGGAATGTTCAACGAATTGGAATCCCTTAGGATTCCATCTTTTCGAGTCCTCGATTCGATCAACGCTTAGATTTCCTCGAGAACGGGGAAGCTTGCCTGGGAGGCTTTCCCTCTGTTCCTCTCCTACAGCCCCTCCATGACGGGATCTTCGCTGGAATGATGTGCCCCATTTCCATAAGGGACAGGGGAACCGTATCTGGTGAACGATCAACTTGACTGACTCCAAATCCTTTCTTGGAAGAAAGGAGGGGACATGGAATCGTTCAGTCGATGGACAGGGGCTTGGCTTCTCTGGACAACGTTGATGGTCGCCGGTTGCACCGGTTTGCTCTCGGCGGTGCCGCCAACCCAATGGCAGTCGGACAAAGATCAGTCAAAAGCAACCTGCCCCGGTATCCAGTCTCGGATCCGCGGGTTCGGGCTTCCCTTTTTCTTTGAAGAAAACCGGGGGCAAACCGATCCGAGCGTCCGCTTTTATCTGCGGCGACCCGGATATTCTCTCTTCCTGACGGATCAGGACCTGGTTTTTGCGCTGGGTGTACCCAGAGGCGTCCCCAAGGATCCAGACCGGCGGCTAGCTGCAGTTTCCTCCCTATCCCCTGAAATGCGGACGGCTGTGGTGCGGATGGGCCTCGTCGGTGCCACGACGAAGCCGCTGCTCTTTGGCGAGCGGCAGGAAAGTGCGCAGGTCAGACAGATCCGTGGTCGTGACCCCAAACAGGCCGAGTCGGCGATTTCCGCCTACGGACGGGTCCGTTACTGGCGTGTCTATCCGGGCATTGACCTGACTCTCGAGGGCCGCGACGGTCGTCTCCGTTACGATCTTCACGTCGGCCCGCAAGCCGACCCCGGCCGCATCCGTCTGCGCTTCGCCGGGATCCAGAGCCTGGCCCTGGACCGGGAGGGGAATCTTGTCGTGGAAACCCCAGCCGGCCGGATGATCCAAAGGGCGCCGCAGATCTACCAGGTCGTCGAGGGACGGCGCGTTCCGCTGCGCGGCGGATTCGTCCTGCACAAACAGGATGAAGTGGGGTTCGAGGTTGCCGGCCGTGATCCGTCCGCGCCCCTGGTGATCGATCCGGAGATCGTGTTTGCGACGTACCTGGGGGGCTCTCATCTGGAAGGATCCCGGGATCCTGATTCTGATTGGAATGTCAGTGTGGCGGCGGATGGCGCCG
>JAJFUM010000320.1 GCA_021372415.1 Deltaproteobacteria bacterium | reverse complement strand
CGGACACGATTCTCTCCTGCGGGGAAGACACGGTCACGGGCCTCCACGACCCGTGACCGCGGCAGAGGGCAAGGTAAGCAAACCGTTATTTTTGCTTGACGATCGCGTCGATGAGGTCCGCGCCGACCACCGGTTCGAACTGTTTGTAGATCGGCTTGGCGAGTGCCTGGAACTCCCGGATGTCGTTCACCTCGTTGAAGACCATCCCCTTGGCCTTGAGTTGTTTGACCGCATCGTCGATATACGATGCCCAGATCTTCCGCTGGTAGGGGATCGCCTGGGCCGCCGCGTCCAGGATCGCCGTCTGAACATTTTTCGGAGCCGCATCGAACACCTGCTTGCTCATCACCAGGATGTCCGGAATGGAGGTGTGGCGCGTGTAGGAGAAGTATTTGCAAACCTCCTGCATGTTGAAGGTCAGGACCGTCGGCTCGTTGTTCTCCCAGCCGTCGATCACCTTCTGCTGAAGGGCGACATACACATCCGATTGGCCCATCGGGACCGCCGTGGCGCCGAAGGCATTGATCGTGTCGATGAGCGGCTTGCTCTGCATGACGCGGATCTTCTGGCCTTTCAGGTCCGTCGGAACCTTCACCGGCCCGATCCGGCTGGTTACGTTGCGGAACCCGGCGTCGAAGAAGGCCAACCCCTTGAAGCCACTCTTCTCCAGGTCCTTCATCAGGCGGGCGCCGATGGGCCCGTCAAGGACGGCATGCTGATGGGCGTCGTTTCGCCAGATGAAAGGCAGGCTGACCACCTGGAGGCTCGGGGCGAACTGGCCCAGAGGCGCCGAGGAGACCTTGGTGATCTCGATGGCCCCGACCTTGACCCCTTCGATATAATCCTTCTCCTGACCCAGTTGGCCCGCCGGATAGACCGTAACCTTCACCTCTCCCTTGGTCCCCTCACCCACCTGGTCGGCAAAGTAGACGAGGGCCTTATGGACCGGGTGGGAATCGGGAAGAACCGAGGCGAGTTTCCAGTTGTACTTGGCCGTCGCCGCAAACCCCGTCACGGAGAAGGCCATGAGAACAGCCGCCATAACCAGTCCAGCAACAATCCATCGACTCCTTTTCATTTTAACCTCCTTTCGGTGATTCTTCCTTAAACGGCCGCCGGGCCTGAGACCCGCCCAAGGCGGTGTTTTCCGGACGGCCCCGTTGCGTTATGGTTTTACCCTGGGGCTCCCCACTATCACGGGCTTGCGGACAGGAGCATTCCCGGGAGCCACAAGACTTCGATCAGCGCGCCAGCCAGCCTCCGTCCACGGCGATCGTGTAGCCGTTGACGTAGGCGGAGGCCTCAGAGGCCAGGAAAACGGCGACTCCCTGGAGGTCGGCCGGCAGGCCCCAACGGCCGGCGGGAATCCTCTGGAGGATCTCATCGCTCCGTTTGGGATCCTGGCGCAGCGGCGCCGTGTTGTCGGTGGCCATGTACCCCGGAGCGATCGCGTTGACGTTGATCTTGTGCTTGGCCCACTCGTTCGCCAGGAGCCTCGTCACCCCCATCACGGCGCTCTTGCTCGCCGTATAGGAGGGGACCCGGATGCCTCCCTGGAAGGACAGCATCGAGGCGACATTGATGATCTTCCCCCCGGCCCCCTGTCGGACGAACTGCCTGCCCGCCGCCTGGGCAAAGAAGAAGACCGTCTTGATGTTGATGTTCATCACATCGTCCCAGTCCTTCTCGGAGAATTCCAGGGCGTCGGCCCGGCGGATGATCCCGGCGTTGTTGACCAGGATATCGATCCGTCCGAACGCCTTGAGCGCCTGGCCGATGATCCCGTCGATCACCCGGATATCCGACAGGTTCGCCTCCACGCCCAGGAACCGGCGTCCCGTTTTTTCAACCGCCTGCTGCGTCTCGCCCAGGTTGTTCAGGTCGATCCCCACGATATCCGCCCCCGCTTCCGCCAGCCCCAGGGCCATCCCCTGCCCAAGACCTGTCCGGCAGCCGGTGACGATCGCCACCTTGCCCGTCAGTTTAAAAGCATCCAAAATCATGATGAAACCTCCCCTTATCCTCAATCCCCTGATCCTTCTGCCGGTATCTGCCGCGAACAGTCAGGGTCGCCGTCCCGAAAGGATCAAGGCCTGCCCCGGAGGGCTTATGCTACCGGAGTTCCGCCATGGGGACTTCGTCCATGTCGGTAAAGGTCTGGTTCTCGCCGGCCATCCCCCAGATGAAGGTATAATGGCTGGTCCCCACCCCCGAATGGATCGACCAACTGGGCGAGATAATCGCCTGTTCGTTGCGGACGACGACGTGGCGCGTCTGGCTCGGCTCGCCCATGAAGTGAAAGACGACCGAGTCGGCCGGCAGATCAAAATAGAAGTAGACCTCCATGCGCCGGTCGTGGGTGTGGCAGGGCATCGAATTCCAATTGCTCCCAGGGGCGAGGACCGTCATGCCCATCACGAGCTGGCAACTCCTGAGGACCTTGGGATGGATGAACTGGTAGATGTCCCGGACATTGACCCTTTCCTGGGTCCCGAGGTGGAGGTGCTGGGCGTCATTCATGGTGAGCTTGACAACCGGATAGGCGGTATGGGCGGGGGTGCTGTTGAAATAAAACTTGGCCGGACGACTCTTCTCGGCGCTGGTGAAGGCCACCTGCTGGGGCCCCATCCCGACGTAGAGACACTCCCGGTTGTCCAGGGGGTATTCCTTGCCGTCCACCCAGACGCTCCCCGTCGCCCCGATGTTGATGATCCCCATCTCCCGTCTCTGGGAAAAATAATCCACGCCCAGTTCCTTGGTCACGGTCAATTCCAATCGCTGATCGGCCGGGCAGACGCCCCCGGTGATGATTCGATCGATATGGCTGTAGACCATCTTCAGGGCGTCCTTCTGGAAGAGCCCCTCAATGAGAAACTCCCTCCGCAACCCCTCCGTATCCAAGGTCTTGGCGTGTTCGGGATGAATGCCATGCCGGATATCCATCTGTGACTCCTTTCTTGCTTATGTTCTTCGGATCCTTACCGGACCCGGACGATTCATCGAATCGGCGGCCTCATGTTTCCTGAGGCTTGAGGAGACCGATAACCTCCAGGACGATGTTCCGGAGCGAATAGACGACCATGATGACGCCTGAAATGGGCATGCAGGAATAGAGGACCCTCTTGGGAATCGCGAAGACGTTCGTCACATCCTGGGCCAGGACCGTCAGCCGGAAGGAGTAGTAGAGGAAGGTGACCGCGAAAGCCAAGACGAGGACCTCGATCGCCATGCGATAGAGATATCTCCCATGGCCGTCGGGGATCGTCTTCTCGATCCAGTCCCCCACCGAGATGTGCCCGCGGAGAATCCACAGGGCGGCCGCTCCGTAGAAGACCAGATAGGCGTAGAGCAGTTCGATGATCTCGTCGAACCAATGCAGGGACACCACGGGGAAGAAGCGGACGAGCACGTTGGCCGTGATCAGGATCGTCAAGAGGATGAAGACGACGATCGTGATGACCTTCAAGACCCCCAGGATCCACCGGTCGACTTCCTTCAGGGTATTCATCATTCTATCCATGGCGCACCTCCTAGCGTCCCATGAGCAGATCGGGGAGGAACGTCGAGATCTGCGGGACATAGGCGATCACGACCGTTACGATGAAGATCCCCAGCAGGAAAGGCCAGATCTCTCTGGAAAGGGCTCCGATGTTGACGTTGCTGAAGCTGGAGACGGCGAACAAGCACATCCCCACCGGGGGCGTGAGGTTCCCCACCATGATCAGGAGCGTCATCACGACACCGAAGTTGATGAGGTCGATCCCAAACTGCTGGGCGATCGGTATGAAGATGGGGATCGTGATGATGAAGATCGCGTTCCCCTCCAGGAAACACCCGAGGGTCATGACGATGACGATGACCATGGCCATGATGACCCCCGGTGTCGCGCTCATGGTCGTCAGGGAATGGATGATCTGGTCGGGAATCTTCTGATGGATCGTCAGCCAGCCGAAGAAGCCGGCCGCGGCAATGATGAAAAGGAGGCTCACGGTCTGGCGGATGGAGATCCAGAAGATCCCGGGGAGGTCCTTGAGTTTCAGGTCCCCGTAATAAAAACCGAGGAACAGGGCGTAGAGCGAAGCGACGACCGCCGCCTCTGTCGGCGTGAAGATGCCGCTCAGGATCCCGCCGATGATGATGACGGGGGTGAGCAGCGGCAGGAACGCCGCCTTCGTGCTGAACAGCACCTCGCGGAGGCTCGCCCGTTTCTCCTTCGGCAGGCGGTAGGGTTTGGCCAGGACCGCGATGGCCGCCATGATCGCCACGGCCATCAGGACCCCGGGGATGAAACCGGCCAGGAAGAGCTTGCCCACGGACACCCCGGTCAGGGCCCCGTAGAGGACGAAGGGGATGCTGGGCGGGATCACGGGACCGATGGTGGCCGCAGCGGCCACGAGCGCCGCGGAGAACCTGGGTTGAAAGCCGTTGTCCACCATCGCCTTGTGGAGGACCTGCCCCAGGCCTGCCGCGTCCGCGATGGCCGATCCGGACATGCCCGAAAATATGACGTTGGCGATGACGCAGACCTGTCCCAGGCCGCCGGCGATGTGTCCGACCATCGCTTTGGCGAATCGGAAGATCCGGCTCGTCACGCCGCCGGTGTTCATCAGGTTTGCGGCCAGGATGAAAAAGGGGATTGCCAGGAGCGTGAAGCCCGTCGTCGAGGCGTACATCCGCTGTGGCAGCATGGTCAGCAGGGAGGCGTTCCCCAGGCCGACGAAGAAGACGACGGCCGTCAGGGCCATGGCCACGGCGATGGGAACATTCAGGATGATCAGGACCAGTAACAGCGAAAAAATCATCAGCGTCAGCATAACAGATACCTCGACGATTCAGCCGCAGGCCGCAAACACCCGCAGACGGGGCCATGGAAACCGGGAGAATCGTCCCCGATCTCCATGGCCCTTTTTTCACAACCGGTGTAGGAACCTACTTTACCGCATCCACCATCTTGATGAAGGCGGCGATGTTCTCCTCCCCGGCGATGGCCTTCATCCGGTCATAGGCCGGTCCCATGAGCTTCTTGAACTCCGCCTTGTTCGGCGTGGTGACCTCCATCCCGAATCCCTTCAGCTCGCTGATCTGCTTTGCCTCCGCATCCCGGCAGGTCTTCCTCATCCAGTCCCCCGCCCTCTTGCTCTCTTCCTTCACGATTTTCTGTTGCGCCGGGGTCAATTTGTCCCAGACCTTTTTGCTGATCACATGGACCATCGAGTTGTAGTTGTGACCGGTGATGGCCAGGTATTTCTGGGTTTCATAGATCTTGTTGGAATAGATCACGGCGATCGGGTTTTCCTGGCCGTCGACCACCCCCTGCTTCAGGGCCATCTGCAACTCGTTGAAGTTAATCGTGGCCACGATGGCCCCAAGGGCCTCCATGGCCGCCTGCGTCGGCAGTTCCGGCGGGGTGCGAATCTTCAGGCCCTTGACGTCCGCGGGCTTGTTCACGGGGTGCTTGCTATTGGTCAGATTCCTGAAGCCCCATTCCCAGTTGGACAGAAAGACCAGCCCTGCCTTGTCCAGGTCCGGCGTCGCCCAGGGAAGGAACTTTCCGTCCAGGACCTTGTCCGCCTGGGCATAATCGTTGAACACAAACGGGAGCATCACGCAGTTGAACTTCTTGGAGTACTTGCCGAGCTGCCCCTGGGTGGGCAGGCTCATGTCCACCGCCCCGAGGATGTTCTGTTCCAGAACCTCCGGGGGTGCGCCCAGGGCGTTGTTGGGGTAAATGGTGACCTTGATTTCCCCGTTGGTCCGTTTCTCCACCGCCTCAGCGAACATCTTGGAGGCGAGGTTTCCCGGATGGGCGTCCGCTGCAAAATGGCCCAGCTTCATTTCAAGCGCCATGACCTGGCCCGATGCAAAGGGAATCAGCACAACCGACAGTACCAGCACGATCAACAGTCTTTTCATCATGACCTCCTAATAATGGTAGTTGACCTTAAAAAGTTTCCGCCCAACACCTCCTCTGGATACCCACGCGGAGATGTTTACGGCGATCCTCCTACTTGAAGCCAAGCCGCCGGGAGATCTCGGCCGCCGCCTCCATGACCTCCCTTTTGATCACCTCCTGAACATACTTTCTGGTCATTTGGAAGGCTGGCCCGGAGACGCTGACCGCAGCCACAGGTCTCCCCTTCCCGTCGAAGATGGGGGCCCCAAGACACCGGATCCCCTGCTCATTCTCTTCGTCATCCATGGCGTATCCCTGACTTCGAACGCTCTGCAGATGGCTCCTGAAGGCGTCCGGGTCGGTGATGGTGTTGGCCGTCCGTCGAGGCAACCCCTTCTCTCTGAGGAAGTCCTCCAGGGCATCATCGGAGTAGTAGGAGAGCAGAACCTTTCCCACCGCACTGCTGTGGACGGGATTACGCGATCCCACCCGCGAGGCCATCTTCAGACCGCCCGCCGGCTGTTGCGTCTCGATCTTCTCGACGTAAACGACCTCGTTGCGGTCCATAATGACCATATGGGCTGTCTGCTTGGTCTTCTCCGCCAGTTCTTTCAGGACCGGTTCGGCCACCTTGCGGAAGTCGAGCTGGCCGCTCAACTGGGCACTCAGTTCCATCAGCTTCAGCCCCAGAAAATAGATCTTGGTCTCGGGATCCTGGCGGATGTATCCGAAGTAGGAGAGTGAGGAGAGAATCCGGTGAATCGTGCCCTTGGGAAGATTAAGCCCGGTGGAGAGATCCCGGATACTCATCCCCTGAGGGTTCTGCCCGACCATCTCGAGAATCATCGAGACCCGCTCGATGGTCTGGACAAGATTGGTCGGTTTGGTGTGGGGAGACTTCTGCATCATGAATTGGCCATCCTTTCCTGAAGATATTTACTCAACGGGGAACGGAAACGGGATATCCAGCTCCTTTGCGGCACCATCGAGGGCTCTGGCCGTTTCGGAAGGAACCGGGATACCCTCCTTCTCGTATTTCAGACGCGTCAGGTATTCCTTTTCCCCGGGGATCAAGACGCGATCAAAGCCCTTCGCCGGAGGAGTCGCATGGATGTCGTCGATCATGATCCCCACGTTCCTCTTGAATTCGGCGACGGGGACGAAGTTCTCAATCCTGATGGCGCCGATGAAGTGGCCCAGATCGCGGTGTTTGTCGTAATCGCCGTACATCAGGGGCAGTTTCTTGCCGAAGAGCGCCCCCGTGAGCGGTCCGGAAAGAATATCGAAGATGAGGGCCAGGGCATAGCCCTTGGGTCCGGCCATGGGCACCATGTACTTCACCTTGGCCGGATCGGTCGTCGGTTCCCCCGCCTCGTCCACCCCCCAGTCCGGGGGGATGGATTCCCCCTTGCTCTTGGCCACCAGGATCTTCCCCAGAGAGGCGGCGCTGGTGGCCATATCGAGCAGGACGGGGTATTCCCGGTCCGTGGGAACCGCCACGGCCATGGGGTTCGTCCCCACCGCGGGCATCTTTCCCCCGAAGGGGATCACCGAGGCATCGGTATGGCTGAAGACGATCCCGATCATATCCCGCTTGACCGCCTGGAGCGCAATATAACCGGCGATGCCGAAATGGCTGCTCTTCTTCACCCCGACGAAACCGACCCCGTTTTCCGCGAGCCTGATCGCCTCCTCCATGGCGGTCAGGCCGATGGGATGGCCCATGCCGTGATCCCCGTCGACGATGGCGGTGTTCCCTTTCCTCTGCACCACGCGGATATTGGGGTTGCCATTGATCGAGCCGATCTTGAGGCGTTTGATATAGTGGGGGACCCGGATGACACCGTGGGAATGAAACCCGAAGAGCTCCGCCACGATAAGCGACTCCGAGACGATCCGGGCGTGTTCCCCACAGAGTCCTGCCGCCGACAGGGCCTGCCGGACAAACGCCTTCAGCCGTCCGGCATCGCAAGAAACGACCTGTTCAGACATAGTTCCTCCTGATCCAACCTTCGCGAATCTTAGTTCCTGTTCCAAAGGATGTGGATCCTGTGCCCCGCCGGATCCGCGCCCTTGAGAAAGACCGCCTTGGCGTCGCTCTTGATCTTCGGTTCTTCCAGTTCAATCCCCTTGCTTTTGAGGATGCTGCAGGCCAGTTCGAAATTGGTGACCCGGACGGCGATATGCGGTTTGTCGGCTTCCGGGTTCTTGACGACTTCGATCCGGCCCGGTCCAGACGAGGAGAGGAAGAACGAAGAGGTTCCCTCCTTATCTTTGAAGCCGAAGGTGTCAACGTACCACTGGGTGATGGCCTTGCCGCTGACCTTCGAATCGGGATAGAGTCCGACATGCTCGATCCCCGTGAAGACCGAGCGGCCACGGACCTCGTTGATCCAGGCGAGGACCTCGGCCGTCTTCCGGGCGATCGCCTCGAAGTTCCCGGCAGCGATCAGGTCCTTCGAGATCAGGTTCGAGCCGATCCCCACGCAGGCCACCCCCGCCTTGAACCAGGCCTCGATCGACTCGCGGGTCGTCTCGACGCCGCCGGTGGGCATGATGAGCGTCCAGGGCATCGGCCCCAGGATGCTCTTCACGAAGGACGGGCCGCCCACTTCCTTGCCAGGGAATATCTTGCAGATCTCCACCCCGTATTCCTCGGCCTGCGAGACCTCGCTGGCCGATCCACAGCCCGGCATGTAGGGGACCTTCCTCCGGTTGCAGGTCCGGGCGACCTCTCCGTTGAGGATGGGACCGACGATGAAATTGGCCCCGTTGTTGATATACAGCGAAGCCGTTCCTGGATCGATCACGGAACCGACACCAAGAATGATCTCGGGCATCTCCTTCTCGCACCACTGGATCAGCTCGGTGAAGATCTGACAGGCGAAGTCCCCCCGGTTGGTAAACTCCAGCACCTTGACCCCACCGTCTGCAGCCGCCCTGGCCACCTTCTTGGCCGTTTCCAGATTCTTGTGATAGAAAACGGGGACCAGCCCGCTTTCCATCATCGCCTGCAATACCTCCATCCGACTGTATCGCGCCATACCTCATTCCTCCATCTACTTAAAGCCCGCCCTCTCCCGGGAACGCAACATCGGCGCATCCCCGGGTTTCCCATGGTCCTTTTTGCCCGTCTCAGCAACGGGTCGCGCGACCTATCGCGATACCCGGCCCGAGACCTCGCCGGACATGATCTTCACCGCATCGTCGGTGGAAATCATATTGAAATCGCCGATGACGGAGTGTTTCAGGCAGGAGGCGGCCACGGCAAAATCAAGGGCCTTCTGCAGATCGTCCCCATAGGTTTTGAAACCATAGATCAGGCCGCCGACGAAGGCGTCGCCTCCGCCCACGCGGTCGACGATATCGGTGATGTTGAAGACCTGACCCAGGTACAACTTGACACCGTCGTACAGCACGCCAGACCAGGTGTTGTGAGAGGCGCTGAGAGACCCCCTGAGGGTGATGGCAATCCTCTTGAGATTCGGGAAGGCCTTTTTGAGTTGTTCGGCCACGGCAGCGTATTTCTCCGCCTCCACCTTCCCGGCGGTCACATCCGTGTCTGGGGCCCTGATCCCGAAGACCTTGTCCGCATCTTCCTCGTTGCCCACGGCGACATCGCAGTGCCGGACCAATTCCGGCATCACCTCTCCCGCCTTCTTCCCCCACTTCCAGAGCTTGGCCCGGTAATTCAGATCACAGGAAACCGTCAGCCCTTTCTCCCGGGCTTTGAGGATCCCCTCGAGACAGACCTGGCAGAGCGACTCGCTGACAGCTGGGGTGATACCGGTCCAGTGAAACCAGTCGGCATCGGCAAAAATGGCGTCCCAGTCGAGCATCCCCTTCTGGATGGTGGCGATTGACGAGCCTTCCCGGTCATAGATGACCTTGCTGCCCCTCTGCACCGCGCCGTTCTCTAAAAAGTAGATCCCGATCCGGCTTCCCCCCCTGAGGATCTTCGAGGTCCCGATGCCATAGCGTCTCAGATAGGCCAAACAGGCATCCCCAAGGTCGTTCTTGGGCAGGCGGGTCACGAAGTCCGTTTCGATGCCGAAATTGGCCAGGGAGGCGGAGACATTGGCCTCCCCTCCTCCGAAAGACACCTCGAACGATCCGGCCTGTCCGAACCGGAGAAAGCCCGGCGGGTTAAGCCGCAACATAATCTCTCCGAAAGTGACAACCTTTCCCACGGTTCCCCTCCTGTATCCGTTCTTCCTTTATCAGCCGGAGCTATCGCATCATCTCCACTCGCCGCCCCTGCTGGGCCGAGAGGTAGGCGGTATAGATGATCTCGACCACGTCCCGCGCGAGTGCGATTCCGGAGACGGGTTCCCGGTGGGTGAGAACGGCGTCGACGAAATCCTCCATCTCCGGGGAGTAGCCCTTCACCCAATCGTCATCGGGACTGGGGAAATTCCAGCCGGCTTTGGTTTCCAGTTTCTCCACGAGATACTCGTCCTTGAAGATATGGGGCTCCGGCGCATAGACCTCCAGGCAGTTGCTGGGGTTCATGTTGACGTTCACGACCGCGTTGGACAGATAGACCGTCATGGTGTTGCGGACCCCGCCCAGGACGCCGTCCGAGGCCAGGATCGTCGCCGTGGAGCCGTCCTCGAAGGTTATGACCATCGCCCCCCAGTCCTCCACGTCCTCCCACCCGGAAACGAGATAGTGCTTCGGCTCCCTCCCGAAGGCCTCCATCTTGGTTTTCTGCGCGACCTCAGCCGTGACCGATTTTGCCAGGATCGGACGGCCCTGTTTCAAGACCCCCTCGAAGTGTTTCAGATGGAGAACCGCACCGACCGGATGGGCGCCAAGGCGCATCAGGGCCCCGCCGCCCGATGTCTTCCACCGCCGGGAATAGGTTGCCTGCGAACCGGAATGGCTCTGCTCGGCCCGGATGTCCATAATCGTCCCCCCGCTGGCTTTGATGAGGGCCTTGAGTTTGGTCACCGGCGGGGCATAGATCCAGTTCTCCGCGTACATGAACTTGACGGAACCGGCCTCGACGGCTTTCTTCACCCGGTCGCAGTCCGCCAGGGTCTCCTTCAGCATCATCTCACGATCAACGGTCAGCCCAACCAGATCCTCGGGCCGGTCCTTTCCGAAATAACCGGTCAGCGGCTTTTCACAGATGACGTGCTTCCCGGCCTGTGCAGCCTCGACGCAGAACTGGGCATGGAGGTCCGTCGGAATGCACAGATCCACAACATCGATGTCCTTTCTTTCCAGGAGCCGCCGGTAATCATTACAATACTCGGGAATACCGAAGGTTCCTGCACAGGCCGCAGCATGGTCGATATTCGGCGAGGCCACGGCCACGATGTCGGCCTTGACCCCCCGCAATTTCGCCAGAGACGTGATGTGGAAACTCGCCGCAAACTGGGACCCGACAATCCCGATCCTTACTCGTTCCATAATCATCCTTATTTCCGTTTCAATCCTTCCGCAGGATATCCGGCCGAACAAAGGCCATCCCACCCGCCTCAACCGAGAGCGTGGGGTAGATGACCGGCTTGGTGATCATCTCCACCCCCTCGGAAGTCACCAGGATCGTGTCCTCCGATTTGACTCCCGTCAGGGACGGATTCCAGGTAAAAGCCTGGTTCTCCTGGACGATGTCCGGGGTCTGAAAGTTGGTCCGGTAATCCCGGCCAACATAGCCGACCGAGCCGCCCTGATGGTGGAGCTTCCACTCGTCGGGATACCCCGTGGCCCGGTAGGCCTCGATCCCCTTGGCCAGGACCTCCCTGGCCGGGACCCCCGGCCGGGTCGCCGCCATGAAGACGCAGTCGATCCAGACATTCGCACGGTATTTCTCTTCCAGTTCAGGAGAGATCTTCCCAAAGTGGACGAAACGGGTCGTCGAGACGATGAGACCTCCCTTTCTCGCATTCACGGAGACCATCAGGAAGCGCTCCACCTTCTTTTCCATGGGGATGGAGTGGCGGTACAGAGCGATCCGGTCATCGGCCGCCGACATCATCGTGATGGGATCGATCCGGTCCTTCCAGAGCTCGTTGGAGAGCCTTCCGATGACTGCGCACTCCTTCTCCCCCCTCTCCACGGTCGCCATGGTCCTCTCCAGAGCCTCGGAGACCCTCTCCCCGAGCCACCGGTAGCGGACCACCTCATCCGGAGTCAGCGAGTAGCGGAGCCTGCCGATATCCTCCACCAGGACCTTCGCGCCGGGAAAGGCCCAGTCGGATCCCAGGGTCCCCTTGCCGACGATCTCGCCCACGATCGCCGCCTCCCCTTCTTCGTACCAGGGGAAAGAGCGGATCTCGTACCCCTGCTCTTCCAGCTTCTCCTCCAGCTTCATCCTCGGGGCTTCGATGTTGCTCGTGATGGCGTACTTTCCCGTTTCAGTGACGAGCAGGGAGGCGACCCCGACCTCGGTTGCGATGCCGATGAGGTTAAGGCCGCCCCCGGTCAACCAGGAAAAATTGGCCTGACGTTTCAGCAGGAGGGCAGTGAGCCCCTTCGCCCGCATGAACTCCCGAGCCCTTCTCTCTTTCTCCCGAATTTCATCCGGATTTGCCATTGCCGCTCCTTCCTGCTGTTTACTGGGCCAGGACTTCCGCCCAGGTCGTGACCGACCATTGCGTCTTGAACAATTCGTCAACGGCCGGCTTGGCCAGGGTACGGAACGAATCGGCATCGGGAATCACCACCTGCATGCCTTTCTGCTGGAGATTCACCAGGATGGCCCCCTCTTCGGTTTTGATCTTGTTGTTGGCCCACTCTTCGGCCTCCTTGCCGGCCTTGACGATGAGATCCTGGTCCGCCTGCGACAGTTTGTCGAAGAAGGGTTTATGGATCAGGATCCCCGCGGTCTGCACGAGATGATTGGTGATGATCAGATGGCTCTGGACCTCGTTGAGCTTGAAACCGGCAATCTGCGGCAGGTCACCCTCCGAGGCCTCGGCCTTGCCCGTTTTCAGCGAGTTGTAGAGCTCGGGCAGCGGGACGCCGACGGGTTCCGTGCCCATGGCCTTCCAGATCGCCATCCAACTGGGGATGGGCGGCAGGCGGAGCTTCATCTTATACACGTCCACGGGCGTATAGACCGGCATCTTGGTCGTCATCTGACGAAGCCCCCGGTAGAGCGTCGCCAGGTACTTCAGATCGTTCTTCTCCAACTGGGCCCGCGCCTCCTGGCCGAGTTTGCCGTTCCAGGCGCGCATGTAGTGATCGAAGTCCTTCATGACGTAGGGGTTGGTGAAGAAGTAGTAAGGTGGGGCATAGAGTTCCAGGAAATTCGTCCCGTTGGACTGCATTTCGATCTCGCCGGCCCGGTTCATCTTGTTGATTTCGATCTCCGCCTTGGTGCCGGCGTCGATCTTCACCTCGATCCGGCCTCCGCTCCCCTTTTCCACGATCTCTCTGAACTTCTCCGCCGCATCGACCACAATCGTACCCGCTTTAAACGGGCTTGCGATGCGGATGGTTTTCTCCGCGGCAACGGCCGTCCCCACCAAGAGGAAGCAAAGGGTGGTCACGACCGACAGGATGCACCATAATTTCCCCTTGTTCATAGCCTTGTCCTCCCCTTTTCGATTGATGCTATTTCTTGATCTCTTTGACCAGTTTCCCGTAGAACTCGTCATCTTCAGCAATCACCTTCGCGAAGTCGCTCGAAGAAAGGTATTCGAGGTTCACCGCCATGTCCTTGGCGTTCTTCCTGAAGCCGGCATCCTCCATCCCTTTCTTGAAGGCGTCATGGAGTTTCTGGATCACCGCCGGCGGCGTTCCTTTCGGCGCAGCCAGACCCCGCCACTGGCCCATGGCAAAGTTCAACCCCTGCTCCTTGCAGGTCGGGACATCGGGGAACATGTCGAAGCGTTTCTCGGAGAAGAGGGCAATGATCCGGAGCTTCCCCGCTTGGACCTGGCTGATCCCCTCCGGCGGCGAGACGGAAACGGCATTGATGTGACCGCCCAAAAGGGCTGTCACAGAGGGCCCCCCGCCAGAGAAGGGGATGTGGTTGAACTTGACCCCCATGGCCTTCTCAAAGGCCATGGCGATCAGATGGACGCCGCCGCCTGAACCAGAGTTACCCACGCTGATCATGCCCGGGTTCTTCTTGGCCTGCTCCAGGAACTCCTTCGTGGTTTTCCAAGGAGCCTCCGCCCGGACCAAAAACATCGCTGGATCGCGCACGACGTTGATGATCGGTTCGAAGTCCTTGTAGGTGAAGGCGGTCTTGACCTGGTGCGGCAGGATTGCAAGCGGCGTGACCGCCGTCGTCAGGGTGTATCCGTCGGGCCTGGCCTTCATCCCTTCGGTGTATCCCACGGCGCCGCCCCCGCCTGCCCGGTTGACGATGACCACGGCCTTGCCGAGATACTTCTCGGTTGAAGCGGCCAGGGCCCTGAAGATGAGGTCCGTGGCCCCGCCGGGGGCCCATGGGATGATGATCTGGATTTCCTTTTCAGGAAAATCCGCAGCCTCTGCGGGCACCGCGGCAAGGAACATCACAAAGACAGCCAAAACGCAAAAGACTTTTTTCAGCATGCCAAACCTCCTTTTCGATTGGTTGCTTGCCGGTCCCTCCCCGGCTGTCCTATGGTTGGGTTACCCCATTCCCCCTTCAGGCCGCCGCCCCCTCAATCTCCTGACCGCAAACTGAAAGAACGGCATCAGGAGGAAAAGGACCGTGGCCATCAGGAACACCAATGAAAAGGGGCGCTCGACGAACACCCCGAAATCCCCGTGCGAAAGCATCAGCGATTGGCGGAAGGCCACCTCCATCTTCGGGCCGATGACCAGGGCCAGCAGGAGGGGAGCGGCCTCGTAGGCCCACTTTCTCATGACAAAGCCCAACGCGCCCATGGCCAGCATCAGCCAGATATCGCCGATGGCGTTGTTCACGGTGTACATCCCGGTGATGCAGAAGAGCATGACGAGGGGCAGCAGGATCTTCTTCGGGATCCTGAGGATGCTTGCGAAAAATGGGACAAAGGGCAGGTTGAGCAGAAGGAGGATGAAATTGCCGATATACATGCTGGCGATGACCCCCCAGAAGACATCGGGATGTTCGCTCATCATCATCGGCCCGGGAACCACGCCGTGGATCATCAGGGCCCCCAGGAGGATCGCCGTGGGCGGTGCGAAGGGAATCCCAAGGACAAACAAGGGGATGAAGGCGGACTGGCAGGCGGCGTTGTTCGCCGTTTCGGGGCCGGCCACCCCTTCGATCGCCCCCTTCCCGAATTCCTCGGGATGCTGGGAAACCTTCTTTTCCGTCATGTAGGAGGCGTAGGTGGCGATGACGGGCGCAGGTCCGGGAACCAGCCCCACACCGAACCCGATCCCCGACCCGCGGAGGATCGCACCAACCGATTGCTTCAGATCCTGGAGGGACGGGAAAAGGTCCCGGAAGCGCGGGACGATCACGCGCTGCTCCAGTTTGTCCAGGGGCTGATCCACATTGGCCAGGACCTCGGCGATCCCGAAGAGGCCGATGGCCACGGCGACGAACTCGATTCCGCTGAGCAGATAGGTGGAGTCGAAGGTAAAACGGTAGTCCCCCGTCACCGGATCGAGTCCGACCGTCCCGATGATGAGGCCCACCACGGCCATCATGAGGGACTTGAGCAGTGACGCTCCCGTGACGTTGCTCAGGACGATGAACCCGCAGACCATCAGGGAAAAGAATTCCGGCGGTCCGAAGGCCAGCGCGGCGGTCGCCAGGGGCGGCGCCAGGAAGACCATGGCGAATATGGACAGGGTCCCGCCGATGAAGGACCCGATGGCGCAGATGGCCAGGGCTGGCCCCGCCCTCCCCTTCTTGGCCATCTGGTAACCGTCGATGCAGGTGATCACCGAGGCGGTCTCTCCGGGGACGTTGAGGAGGATAGCGGTGGTGGAGCCGCCGTACATGGCGCCATAGTAGATGCCGCAGAGCATGATGATCGCCGACGTGGGGCTGAGTCCGAAGGTCACCGGGATCAGGAGGGCAATCCCTGCGATCGGCCCCAGCCCCGGCAGGATACCGACCAGGGTCCCCGCGACGGCCCCAAGCAGACAGTACAGGAGGTTGGCCACCGTGGTGGCGATGCCGAATCCGGCAAAGAGATGTTGGAGCGACTCAAACATCGCGATCTCCTAAAGGCCGATCACGCCCTTCGGCAGGGGGATCTTAAGGAACTGAACAAACAGGAAATAGGCGGCAAGGGCGGTCAATAGCGGCATGGCAACGAGCATGGCAGGGCCTCTCACGCCGAGGATGCGGAGCAGGAGCAGCATCAGGAGAAAGGCGGTCAGGGGAAAACCGAAGATATCGAGACAGACCGTGGCCAACACCGATGCTCCCAGAAACAGCAGCATCTGTTTGGTGGCTTCCGACGGCGGCTCAGCCTTCTGCTTTCCCTCGAGACGTGATCCCCCTTTCAACCGGAGCTTCCCCAGATGGAGAAGGGACAGGAGAATAAGGACGATGCCAAGCCACATGGGAAAGAGGCCCGAGCCTGCCATCCGGAAGGTCCCGATCGGCAGCTGCAGGGAAAAGACAATGGTCAGCGCCCCAAAGAGAAGCACGATGACCCCGCCGATCACCTCACCCATGTTCATATCCGCCCCTCCGAGGAAACCCGACCGCCGGGGACGGGAGAAGGCCGCCCGTCCCCCCGGAATCCCGCGCCGAACCGCCCGATCACTCTGCAGGCCCGATTTCGCGCCCGATGTCCTCTAAATTTCCAGCGGACACCGTCAGAAATGCGGCAGCGAAACCCTTTCCCGTCTCTTTTCCTGCCATATTCAAAGGGGAAGGACCTGCTCGCCATCAACAGAATCACGCCATTCAGTCGGAAGCGATCAGTTTCGCATTATGGAATGGCTTTTCTTATAACAAAACCTTTTGGGACTGTCAACTCTTTTTTGAGATTTCGGGAGGAAACGCGGGCGGGGAGATGGGGACCTTGACGGTCCCCTCAAAGGCCCGGTTCAACGAGAAAGGAGAGAAGGTCGGCCATGAGCCGGTTGATCTTGCTGTAGCGGTGCCCGGTAACGGAAAGGATCTGTTCCGGGGGCTGGACGGACCCCGGCAAATTCAGCTCCGCTGCGCAATTCTGCACAAGATCCCGCACACCGCTGGGCGTCGACTCAAGATGGAACTGAAGACCGATGACCCGCCGTCCGTACTGGAACGCCTGGTTCAGACAAGCCTCGCTCTCGGCCAAGCGAACGGCCCCCGGGGGCAGATCGAAGGTCTCCCCATGCCAGTGAAAGACGAGGCACTCCTCGGGAAACCGAAAGAGACGCCCTTCCCCCCTGGGGTCCCCATCGGGAGGGTGAACGCGACGGACTGGAAACCAGCCGATCTCCCTGGTCCTGTTCGGGTAAACGTCGGCCCCCAGTGCGCTGGCGATGAGTTGTGCCCCGAGACAGACCCCCAGGACCGCCTTCCCCTGCCGAATCATCTCGGCGATGAACCGTCTCTCGTCATGAAGCCAGGGATATCGGTCGCCGTCGTTGACGCTCATCGGCCCCCCCATCGCGATGAGCAGGTCGATGGCTTCTGGTTCCGGAAGCAGGGGTTCCTCAAAAAAACGGGTGGCCGTCGCGACAAGACGGCGCTCCTCCAGCCAAGCCCCAATGCTTCCCAGCCCCTCGAAGGGGACATGCTGAAAAAAATGGACTCGCATCATTTTTCACCTGACCCTTTGAAGACAAGAATAGGCGATTCTACTCTCGGCCATGCGGACAATGCAACGGCAAATGCATGCGGGGAATGGTAAGTCCGTCCGGCTTCGATCCTTCAGGGACACGGGAATACTCGTGGGAGGAAGGGTCGTAAAAGAAACGCGCCGTGGAGGCGGCATCGGCAAAACCACCGGATCATGAAATATTAAAGGAGAAAGGACAAAGGGCCGACATATCTATAAGATGAGGGGGAAAGCCATCGATCCCTCCTAGGACCAAAGGATCAAACTACGGTATTCACATATATATCGTGACATACCGTTGAAAAACGGTTAATATCCAGACAAACAGATAAATAGTCGCATATTGGCCCAGAATTTGCATGATCTCCGATATTGACGGTTTTTTCCGTCCGTGACGACGGGGGCAGACGCCACCTTCCGCGCCGCAGGGGATATGTGGCTTTTCTCCGGAACAACATACCAGAGGAGATCTCTTTCCCGTCTCACGCCTTGTCAAAAAATAGACGTTTCTCTGTATCACTGTCAAAGAAAAGACGTCTGACCGCTGCCGGTCCGCGGATGATTGACGTCGAATCGTAGGACGGGAGCAACGATGGTAAGTCCGGGTCATAATTGGCAACTCAGAAGGAGGCCGATGACGATCGTCAAGTTGACGGGCCTTGCCGCCATTTTGACGGCAACGGTCCTCTTCATCGCCGGCGGGATGGGGAGCCCCTGGGGTCTCACCCTGTCGATCGCCGGTTCCGTGACGTTGCTGGCCGCCCTGGTCGCCAGTCGGCCCTCCCCGGGTCGATCACTATCCCCATCCCGGCCACTTACCTTCAGCCCCTCGGCAATCGAAAGTCCTGAAACAGGAGACGACAAAGGCACGAACCCGGAAGTACGGGCCAATCCCCCTGTCCCGGAGGCCCTCCCGCAGGGGGCAATCGGCATTGATCAAGCGGAGGGAATCGCCCGGAGCCCCGACGGACCGCATGCCGAACGGCTGGCCGAACTGGCCAGGACCAATGAGGCGCTGACCAGGACCGTCGAGGAACTGAGGAGCGCCAAGGAAGTGGCGGAGGCAGCCAGCCGCTCGAAATCCCAGTTTCTGGCCAACATGAGCCACGAGATCCGCACCCCGATGAACGGCGTCCTGGGCTTCCTCGAGCTGCTCCGCAACGACCGTCTGTCCGAGCGGCAGCGCACCTATGTCAATATGGCCCTCACCTCCGGCGAGAGCCTCCTGCAGCTGATCAACGACATCCTTGATTTCTCGAAGATCGAGGCGGGAAAGCTCGAGATATCCGTGGCGGACTTCGAGCTTCAGAAGCTGGTGGAAGAGGTAGTGGGGTTCTTCGGCGATCAGGCGCACGACAAGGGGATCGAGCTCGCATGCCACATCCAACCGGAGGTCCCGGCGGTGATCCGGGGGGATTCGCTCCGTTTGCGGCAGATTCTGTTCAACCTCATGGGGAATGCTGTGAAGTTCACCCCTCAAGGGGAAGTCACGGCCCGGGTTTCCTGTCTGGAAAAGACGGATGAGTCGGTTCTGCTCGAATTCGAAATCCGGGATACGGGGGTGGGGATACCCCCGGAGGCCCTTTCCAAAATCTTCCAGGCCTTCGCCCAGGAGGATGGTTCCACGGCCCGCCATTACGGGGGAACCGGGCTGGGCCTCACCATTGCCCGCCAACTGGTGCAGATGATGGGGGGGAAGATCGAAGTCCAGAGCACGCCGGGGGAGGGCTCCATTTTCCGGTTCACGGCCCGCTTTGACAGGCAGTCGCCCTCCTACTGTGAAAAAATCGAACCTGCCCCTCCCCCCCTGCGGGGGCTCCGCGTCCTGGTAGCAGCCGGCACGGAGACGAACCAGACGATTCTCCGTCGTCAGCTCGACGGCTGGGGCATGCGAAACGACAGTGCCGAAAACGGACATCAGGCGCTCGACATGCTTCTGGATGCGCACGCGGCGGGCGATGCTTACGGGGCGGCCATCCTCGACTCCGCAGGGCCGGGCATGACCGGCACCGAACTGGTCCGGGCCATCAGGGCCGATTCCCACCTTGACGGCCTGAAACTCGTCATGCTCACCTCCGCATCCGATCCCGGAGAGGAAAACACAATTCCCGGCGTTTGGGCCTATCTGCGCAAGCCGGTGATGCAGTCCCAGCTCTACAACCTGCTGGTCTCCCTGTTCAGCGGAACAGGCACCGATCTGAACCGGAAGCCGCCCTCCGACGGCCAGATGGACAGGGGATGCTTCCCATCCCTCCGCATCCTCCTGGTCGAGGACAATCCCGTGAACCAGGAACTGGGTCGGGTCATCCTGGAATACTTTGGCTGCCGGACGGATTTGGCGGGAAACGGCATCGAAGCCCTCCGCGCCTTTGCCGGCAACCCCTACGACCTGATCCTCATGGACTGCCAGATGCCCGAGATGGACGGATACGAGGCGACGCAGGCAATCCGGCGGCAGGAGGCGGCAGGACCCAAGAAACGCCGTACCCCGATCGTGGCCCTGACCGCCCATGCCATGGAGGGAGACCGGGATGCCTGCCTCGCGGCAGGGATGGACGACTACCTGAGCAAGCCCTTCAAGCGGGAGGGATTGTACGACGTCCTCAAGCGGTGGGCCGTGCCGGGCGGAGACCGGGAAAAGGGGATGAGGGAGCCCCCGGATGCGGGACTTCCCTCCCCAGACGTCCCCCTGGCAAGCGGCGGAGGGGAGGACAAAGTCCGGGACCACGACCAGCCGCCCCTGGACGTCAAGTTCCTGGACGCTATCGGTTCCCTAAACCCCGGCGGGGACGACCCGCTTCTGGAGAAGGTGATCCGTCTGTTCTTCAACAACTCCCCGGCACTCCTGTCGGAAATCCATAACGCCTCCGTTAGAGGGGACAAGGACGCCGTCCGCAGGGCGGCCCACACGCTGAAGTCCACCAGCGCCAATCTGGGGGCCCGGCCACTGGCCGAACTCTGCAGGAAGCTGGAAACGCAGTGCCGGATGGACCATCCGGGGGACATGGACCCCCTGGTCATGGAAATCGAGGGGGAGTATGCTAGGGTGTTGCGCGCATTGGAAGAGGAACTCGAGAGGAGGAGTTAACTTGGAAGAAAGCGCAAGGCAGGAAGGGACGACCATACTCGTGATCGACGACGACCCCGCGATCCGGCTCATCGCCCGCACGGCCCTCGAACAGGAAGGCTATCGGGTGGAGGAGGCGGATGACGGGATCAAGGCCCTGTCGCTGCTCGAAACGCTCCGTCCCAATCTGATCCTCCTGGACGTGCTGATGCCGGGGTTGGACGGGTTTGCCGTCTGCGAGCAGGTGAGGAGACTCCCGGGAGGCAAGACGATCCCCGTGGTGATGATGACGGGCCTCGACGACACCGAATCGATCCGCCAGGCCTATAAGGCAGGCGCCACGGACTTCATTATGAAGCCGGTCAACTGGCTGATCCTGGGGCACCATGTCCGTTATATCATCCGCTCGATGAAGGCCTTCGAGGACCTCTACCGGTCGGAGGCCAAAAGCCGGGCCCTTCTGGGGGCCATCCCGGACAGCATGTTGCGGATCAGCGGGGCAGGGAAGGTCCTCGAGTCCCGCGGAGGACTCAAGAGGGTCCTGATCCCGGTCGGGACGGAGACGGGAAGCAGCGTGTACGAGATCCTTCCCGCACAACTGGCCCGACGGCTGATGCATCACATCCGGCAGGCTCTGGAAACCGGAGAGATCCAGGTATTCGAGTGCGAACTGGTCGTGGATGGGGAGCTCTGCGAGGGCGAGATCAGGACCGTCAAAAGCGGAGACAACGAAACCCTCAGCATCGTCCGGGACATCACGGAACGCAAACGGACGGAAAAGGCCCTCAGCGCCAGCGAAGAGCGCTATGCCCTCGTCTCGCTGGCCGCCAATGACGGGCTTTGGGACTGGAATCTCCTGACGAGCGAGGTCCTCTACTCCACCCGCTGGAAGCTGCTCCTCGGCCTGGGGGAGGCCGAAATCGGCGTGGGCATCGAAGAATGGTTCGCCCGCATCCATCCGGGAGACCTGGAGCAGGTGAAACTGGAGATCAACAAACACCTGGAGGGCCTCTCCCAACACTTCGAGAACGAGCACCGCGTGCGCCACAGGGACGGCAGCTACCGTTGGATGCTCACCCGGGGGATCGCGGTCCGCGACACCTCCGGCAAGGCATACCGGATGGTCGGTTCCCACACCGATGTGAGCGCCCGGAAGAGCGCGGAGGAGCAGTTGCTCCACGACGCCTTCTACGACGCCCTGACGGGTCTGCCGAACAGGGCGCACTTCATGGACCGCCTCGGGAACGCCCGTCGGCGGACCCGCAGGACCCAGGGTTACACCTGCGCGGTCCTGTTCCTTGACCTGGACCGCTTCAAGGTGATCAACGACAGCCTCGGTCACATGACCGGAGATACGCTCCTGGTCGATATCGCCCGGCGCCTGGAGAAATGCACCCGGCCAGGAGACACCGTCGCCCGCTTCGGGGGGGATGAATTCGTCATGCTCTTCGAAGACATCAGGGATATTCAGAACGCCAAGATGGTGGCCGCACGGGTCCAGGAGGCCTTTGTGGCCCCCTTCCTTTCGGGCGGCGCGGAGATCTTCTGCACCGCCAGCATCGGAATCGCCCTCAGTTCGCCCGAAGACCAGAAAGCGGAGGACGTCCTCAGGGACGCCGACATCACCATGTATCAGGCCAAGGCGCACGGCAGGGCCTGTTACGAAGTCTTCGCCCCCTCCATGAGGCTGCAGGCCGTGGCCCTGCTCCACATGGAAACCGACCTGCGCAACGCCATCGAACGGGACGAGCTGCGGCTCCACTATCAACCCATCGTGGCCTTCGAGGACGGCAAGATCATCGGCGTAGAGGCTCTGTTGCGGTGGCAGCGTCGAACCGGGCTCATGGCACCCATGGAATTCATCCCTCTGGCCGAGGAGACAGGGCTCATCATCCCCATCGGCGAATGGGTGTTCCGGACGGCATGCTCGCAGTTGCGCCGGTGGTTCGACGAGGGGGTAGGGCCGCTGCGCATGTCCGTCAACATCTCCGTCGTCCAACTGAGGGACCGCGGTTTCGGCAACATGGTTCTCAAGGTGATCCGGGAAACAGGGGTGGACCCCCATTACCTCGATCTGGAGATCACCGAGAGCACCCTGCTGGACCGGAACCGGATGTGCCTGGAAACCCTGCTCAAGTTCAAATCTCTGGGCATCCGCATCTGTCTGGACGATTTCGGCAGCGGGTATTCTTCCCTGAGCTATCTCCAGAGCCTGCCCATCGATACGCTGAAGATCGACCGCTCCTTCATCACCAGGCTGGCCTCCAACGGAGAGCAGGGAAAGATCGTCGAGACGATCCTCATGCTGGGCCAGAACCTCGGCATCGACGTAATCGCCGAGGGGGTGGAGACTGCCGAACAACAAGCGAAACTCCAGAGGATCCACTGCCGAAGCGGCCAGGGATTCTTCTTCGCCACCCCCATGGAGGAGGAGGCCCTGCGTCCCCTTCTGGAGCGTGTACGAAATTGAGCAATAACTCCCTCACTCCGGAGACGACGGAGACCGGAAGGCGGAAGTCAAGATGACTACTGATTGGAAAGGAGAATCCTGTGTCCACCCCCGGCGACCGTGACCCCCGAAATTCCATCACCCCGGACCGATCCGGCCAGGATCAGGCAGCGGACCCCAAGGCCGCGCAGGACCGGACCCCGACGTCCAAGTACCGCGTCCTGCTCGTCGAGGACAACCCCCTGAACCAAATGCTCGGGAAGGCCATGCTGGAACATTGCGGATGCCATGTCGATGCGGTCGGAAACGGCCGGGAGGCCGTAGAGGCCTTCAGCCGGGGGACCTACGACATGATCTTCATGGACTGCCAGATGCCCGAGATGGACGGCTTCGAAGCCACCGTCCGGATCCGGGATTTAGAGAACCGCCGTCCTGACGCCGCTTCCGCGGGACACGTCCCGATCGTGGCCCTGACCGCCTACGATACGGAGGGGGACCGGGAACACTGCAATACCGCCGGCATGGACGACTACGTGGGCAAGCCCTTCAACGTCGCCACGCTCCAGGCGACGATCGCCAAGTGGTGCCCCGGACGATAAATATTCCCGTGCTTTCGTCCATTTGTCATTGACAGGCCGACGGCCCTTCCCTATACTACGGCCCGTCTCTCGGCGGCCCCTCCCGGCGCCGCTGAAGGCAAAACTTCGCATGGGGAAACGGAATACATTATGGCGGATCTTTTCATCACCCTGATCGACCTCTTCCTTCACCTGGACAGGCACCTGGGGGAACTCCTTCAGTATTTCGGCGTCTGGACTTACGTGGTGATCTTCCTGATCATCTTCTGTGAAACGGGACTCGTTGTCACGCCGATCCTCCCGGGAGACTCGCTCCTCTTCGGCCTCGGCGCTTTCGCCGCGAACCCCTACCTCAAGGGCCCCCTCGAGGTGCAGTGGCTCTTCATCCTTCTGTCCATCGCGGCCGTCGCCGGAGACACGGTGAACTACACCATCGGCCACTTCGTCGGTCCACGGGTGTTCCAAAACGGCGGCTCCCGCTTCCTGAAGCGGGAGTACCTCGAAAGGACCCACCGTTTCTATGAAAAGCACGGCGGCAAGACGATCGTGATCGCCCGCTTCATCCCGATCATCCGTACCTTCGCCCCTTTCGTGGCCGGCATCGGAGAGATGGCCTATACGCGTTTCATCTGCTATAATGTCGTCGGCGGCGTCTCGTGGATCGGCCTGTTCATCTTCGGGGGATACTTCTTCGGAAATCTCCCCATGATCCGGAACAACTTCACGCTGGTCATCATCACGATCATCATCCTGTCGGTCCTGCCGGGGGTCATCGAGTATTGGCGGCAGCGGAGGGCCTCGGCCTGATGCCGCAAGGGAGCAGGTCCAGAAGGCCGGAAGGAACAGCCGCAGAGTTCAAGGAAAGGGGCAGTGGATCCATGAAAAGAATCGGAATGGGCATCATTCTCCTGCTCCTGCTGGGAGTTTTGAACGCACCGGCGGCGGCATCGGAGGTCAAGAGCATCGTCAGGCTCGGCAGCGACGTGACGATCGAAGCAGGCCAGAAGGCCCTCAACGTGACCGCCATAGGCGGTCAGATCACCGTTATGGGGACCGTCGAGAACAACGTCGTGGCCATCGGCGGCTCGGTGGTCCTCACCAGGACCGCCGTGGTCGGAGGCTCCGTCACCTCCGTCGGCGGCGTCATCGTGATGGCCCGGGGCGCGGAGGTGAACGGCAATCTGACCGAGATCAACTCCTCCAACCTCCAAGAAACCCTGACCACGGCCCTGAGTTCAGAATGGGAAGGTTGGTCCTGGGTCTTCGCCATCATCTCCCTCTCCATCTTCCTGGTTATCCTCGTCCTGGCGCTGCTCATCGCCGCCCTCTTGCCGAAACCGGTCCGCGTCGTTTCCGAGGCCATCACCGAGAACACATTCAAAGTGGTCCTCTGCGGGCTTCTGGGGCTCGTCCTGATCTCCCCCCTGGCGATCCTCCTGACCATATCCGTGGTGGGAATCGCCCTCATCCCCCTGGAGGTGATTGTCGTCGTCTGTTCGATCCTCCTGGGCTTTATCGCCGTGGGCCGGATCATCGGGGGCTGGTTCCTTCGCCTCATCAGGCACCGGGCAGGCATGATCCGCGAAACACTCTGGGGGTTGATCCTCCTGTGGATGATCGGATGGATCCCCTATCTCGGCTGGATGATCAAGGCCGTCGCCATCGTCATCGGTCTCGGGGCAGCGCTCGTCACCCGTTTTGGAACCTACCAGGGCTGGAAATGCGAACAGACCTGCCCGGTTCCCGGCACTGACCCCAGAGGGGAAAACCTGAATAGGCCCCTGCCCCCGCCCCCCCCGGGATCGAACGGACAAAGGGGGGCCGATCCCGCCCCCACGGGAGACTCCCCCACCGATCACCGGCAAGATCCCCCATCGCCGGTCGGTGGATCTGAACCTCAGTAAGGATTAAAAAAGGGCCTCCCCGAGGGGAGGCCCTTCTCGTTTCCGAATGGCTTTGGTGCTCCTACGCCATCTTCTTCATCGCGTTGACCAGTTCCTGAACCGCCGCCGCCGATTTCTTCAGGGCGGCGTCCTCTTCGGCGGTCAGCTTGATCTGGATGACTTCCTCGATCCCGCCCTTGCCGAGCTTCACCGGGACACCGATGAACAGCCCCTTGATCCCGTATTCGCCTTCCAGATAGGCGGCGCAGGCCAGGATCTTCTTGCGGTCCTTCAGGATCGACTCGGCCATCTCCACCGCCGAGGAGGCCGGGGCATAGAAGGCGCTCCCCGTCTTCAGGAGGCTGACGATCTCCGCCCCGCCGTTACGGGTCCTGGTGACGATCGCATCCAGGCGGTCTTTCGGGATCAGCTCCGTGATGGGGATGCCGGCCACGGTCGAATAGCGGGGCAGCGGCACCATCGTGTCGCCGTGCCCGCCGAGCACGAAGGCGTGGATGTTCTCTACGGAGACGTTCAACTCCATCGATATGAAGGAGCGGAAACGGGCCGAGTCGAGAACGCCGGCCATGCCGATCACGCGGTTTTTGGGAAAACCACTCACATCATGGGCGACATGGCACATGGCGTCCAGGGGGTTGCTGACGATGATCAGCGTCGCGTTGGGGGAATATTTCGCCACCTGCTCGGTAACCTTGGTCATGATCCCCTTGTTGGTGGCCAGAAGATCGTCGCGGCTCATCCCGGGTTTTCTCGGGATGCCGGCGGTGATGATGACGATGTCCGAATTTTTGGTCTCTTCGTAGCTGTTGGTCCCGATGAGATGGGCGTCATGCTTTTCAACGGGTGCGGCCTCGGTCAGGTCGAGGGCCTTGCCCTGGGGCACGCCTTCGATGATATCCACCAGCACCACATCGCAGAGGGCCTTCTCGCACAGACGCTGCGCGGCAGTCGCGCCGACATTCCCGGCCCCGACGACGGTCACTTTTTTATCCATAACACTCCTCCTCTTCTCGCTCTGTTGAATCCCCGTTCCGCCCGCTTCCTCCCCGGGATCGGGCGGCCGAAGTCATCCAATTCGACGAATCCCGCACAAGACCCCGGACCCTCTTGGGAAAGGCCCCGGGATCCACCCCGAAACGCGACGGAAGGCTTTGGGTCTTGCATATTAAATGCAGGTATTATATAAGCTTCCGTCGTCGCGACGCTAGCATAAGCCCCCCGCGAGTGCAAGGGGAAATTTCTCCATCCGAAATCACGGCGCACCAGGGGCGGCAGGATGCAGATCCGCGTCAGCACAGGCGTCAAGAAGGAGATCTATGGGCAAGCTGTTCGGCACGGACGGGGTCCGGGGGGTTGCCAACGAATACCCCATGACGGCGGAGATGGCCATGAACATCGGCCGCGCCACGGCGCATCTCTTCAAGAGGAAGGGCCACGCCGCCAAGATCGTGATCGGCAAGGACACGCGCCTGTCCGGCTATATGCTCGAGAACGCCCTCGTCTCCGGGATCTGTTCGATGGGGGTGAACGCCATCCTGGTGGGGGTCCTCCCCACGCCGGGGATCGCCTTTCTCACGGGCAGCACGCGGGCCGACGCGGGCATCGTCATCTCCGCGTCCCATAACCCTTTCGAGGACAACGGGATCAAGATCTTCGGCAGCGAGGGATTCAAGCTTCCAGACGAGAAGGAGTCGGCCATCGAGCAGGCCGTCCTGGCGAACCACCTCCCGGAGTTGATGCCTTCCCCGACCGAACTGGGGAAGGCCTACCGGATGGACGACGCCCGGGGCCGCTACATCGTCTTCCTGAAACACGCCTTCCCCAAGGAACACACCCTGGAGGGGACGCGGATCGTCCTGGACTGCTCCCACGGCGCCACGTACCGGGTCGCCCCGGAGACCTTTCTGGAACTGGGAGCCGAGGTCTCCACCCTTTTCGACGAACCGAACGGCAGGAACATCAACCTCGGCTGCGGCTCTCAGCACCCAGAAACCCTCGCCGAGGAGGTCCTCAAGACCCGGGCCGACGTGGGATTCGCCTTTGACGGCGACGGGGACCGGCTGATCGCCGTGGACGAGACAGGGACTGTCCTCACCGGCGACCAGATCCTGGCCGTCTGCGCCAACGTCCTCAAAAAGGAGGGCGGCCTGACCAACAACCTGGTCGTCCGGACGGTGATGAGCAACATCGGCCTGAGCGTGACGCTCCAGGCCCTCGGGATCGACTCGGTCATGGCCAAGGTGGGCGACCGCTACGTCCTCGAGGAGATGCAGGCCAGGGGGGCCGTGATCGGCGGCGAGGATTCCGGCCACATGATCTTTCTCAACCACCACACGACCGGAGACGGGATCATCACGGCCCTCCAGGTTGCGGCGGCGATGAAGAAGGAGGGCAAGCCCCTCTCCGAGCTCGCCAGGATCATGACGGTCTTTCCCCAGGTCCTGATCAACGTGGCCGTCCAAACGCGGCCGGAAATCGAGACGATCCCCGAGATCACG
>JAJFUM010000303.1 GCA_021372415.1 Deltaproteobacteria bacterium | reverse complement strand
CTTGTGCAATGCAAGAAGATATCGCCGCCGTTTTCCACAATGACATTCTTTGAATATTCAAGAAGATCCGTCCCCACATGATCGGCGATCGCACCTGCAACAGCCGCCATGGGACCCACCTTGGCTTCCATGCCGGCGCTGATCATCTCCCTGACGATCGGGGGTGCAAGGGCGTCATAGGGTAATGGCCTGAGGCTATTGAGGAAATCCGGATTGGACCCTATATAGGCCTCTATGGAGGCGCGATATCGGTGAAGGGAGTGGAAGGCGGGATCTTTCAGGTCGGAGTCCGCACTGATAAATATGTCTGATTCTTCTATAGTTACATTAAATGACTTAAAGTTATTCTTTAAGATTTTGTTGCGGTAATGCCTTTCGATATATTCATCGCGTTTCATAAAGATGCAAGTGGAAAACCGTCTGCTTAAAGGAACTGAGACGAACCCATGCCGAGTATTCCTTCAGCGGCCTTTTTCATTGCCGGGGAAAGATCCAGCTTGACGTCCTCGCCGAGGTAAATGACCGTTTCGCATCTCTCATCGACGAGCTTGATGAATCCATCGTGCTTGCCCGGAAAGTCCCTGAGCCTGTTTCTGAGCAGGGCCACATCGTCCGGCGACGACACCTTCGTGTCCACGGTAAACATAACGGAATTGCAGCACTTTCCCTCTGCAGAGGCCAGAAGCACGACCTCCTGGGCAATCATTTTGACATTGTCTTCGGCCACATCGATCGTCCCCTTGATCAAAAGAGGCTCGTCCCCTTTCAACAAATCAACGGTGGCGCGATAGATATCCGGGAAAAAAATGACACTTACCGATCCCTTAAGGTCTTCGAAGGTCACATAGGCCATCGTGTCTTTTCTTTTGGTCATCACTTCCCGGATACTGCTGACGATGCCGGCCATGCTGACGGTATCCCGATCGGGCATTTTTGAGATGCTGGAGGAGTCGGCCGTGGAAACCAGCGCAATCATATCCGAATAACGGGACAGGGGATGGCCGGTGATGTAGAAGCCGATCGTTTCCTTCTCGTGCAACAACAGTTCCTTATGATCCCATTCGGGAACATCGGGAAGCGCCGAACCACTGGAATCCCCGGCGGCAGGGCCGCCCGGTTGTTGTTCAAACTGCTCGAGAAAATTGACCTGGCCGCAGGACCGTTCACGCTGGCGCTTCTGGGCCTTGTCCATGATCTCTTCGAAACTGACCATCAGCTGCCGTCTCTTGTGGCCCGTGGAATCGAATGCCCCGCACTTGATCAGGCTCTCGATGACCCTCTTGTTAACCTTGCGGGAGTCGATGCGCTCGCAAAAGTCGATGATCGAGCGAAAGCATCCGTCCTTTTCGCGAACGGAAATGATCGACTCGATTGCGCCGATCCCCACGTTCTTCACCGCCGCAAGCCCGAACCGGATGTGCTGGCCGCCGACCACGCTGAAATCGCTCATGGATTCATTGATATCGGGCGGAAGGACCTTCAGCCCCATCTCCCTGCAGCTGGAGATGTGGCTGATGATCTTGTCCCTGTTGTCCTTTTCGCTCGTAAGCAGGGCCGCCATGAATTCCGCGGGATAATGCGCCTTCAGGTAAGCCGTCTGGTAGGAAATGATCGCATAGGCGGTGCTGTGCGATTTGTTGAAACCGTACTTCCCGAAGGTTTCCATCTGTTCCCATATTTTCAGGGCCTTGGATTCGGGAATCTTCTTTTTCTTGGCCCCTTCCAGGAATTTCGGCTTTTCCTTGGCCTCCATCTCCTCGGTTTTCTTCTTGCTCATGACCTTCCGGAGGGTATCGGCCTCGGACATGGAATAATTGCCGATCGCGACGGCGATCTGCATGACCTGTTCCTGATACACGATGATCCCGTAGGTCTCCTTCAATATCGCTTCAAGTTCCGGAACTTCGTAGGATATCTTTGTTTTTCCCTGCTTCCTTGAGATGAATTCCGGGACGTTTTCCATGGGACCGGGGCGATAAAGGGCGATCAGGGCGATGACGTCCTCGATGCAGTCCGGCCTCATCCTCGTGAGGATGTCCTTCATGCCTGAGCTTTCCAACTGGAAGATGCCGTCCGTATCCCCTCTCATGAGCAGCTCGTAGGTCTTTTTGTCGTCAAGGGGGAGGTTGTCGACATCGATGGAAAGGCCCCGTCCCTCGGAGATGAACCGAAGGGCGTTCTTGATGACGGTCAAGGTCTTCAAGCCGAGAAAATCGAATTTCGTGAGCCCGACGTCCGAGATGTCGTTCATTGAAAACTGGGTCACCACGTCGTCTTTGGGGCTTTTGCACAGCGGGATCCTTTCCACCAGCGGCAGGTCGGATATGACGACCCCGGCGGCATGGGTGGACGAATGCCGGTTCAACCCTTCAAGGGCCAGGGACAGATCGAGCAGCTTCTTGATCTTCGGGTTGTTCTTGGCCTCTTCCTTCAGGCGGGGCTCCCTCTTGATGGCGTCGTCCAGCTTGATGTTCAGGACGTTGGGGATCAATTTCGCGATCCGGTCGACTTCGCCGTAAGAGATGTTCATCGCCCGTCCGACATCGCGAATGACGGCCCTTGCCAGCATCTTCCCGAAGGTGATGATCTGGGATACCTTGTCGGTCCCATACTTTTCGGTCACATACCGGATGATCTCGTCCCTGCCTTCCGGGCAGAAATCGGTGTCGATATCCGGCATGCTGATCCGGTCGGGGTTGAGGAACCTCTCGAAGAAAAGGTTGTATCGGATCGGATCTATGTTGGTAATCCCGATGGCATAGGCCACAAGACTGCCTGCGGCGGAACCCCTGCCCGGCCCGACGGGAATGTCCTTTTTCTTGGCATAATTGATGAAGTCGGAGACGATCAGGAAATACCCGGCAAACCCCATGGACCGGATGATCTCAAGCTCATGGTGAAGCCTGTTTTCATATTGAGTTCTCAGTAGATCCTTATCATCCTTCAAGATGTTCTTTAAGATATTTTCCAGCCCTTCCCTGGCAATCTTCTTCAACCGTTCATCCAGGGTTTCGTTGGCATCGACTTCAAAATGCGGAAGAAGAAAGTGGCCGAAATCGAAGGTAAGGTTGCAGCGCTCCGCTATCTTTACCGTGTTCTCGATGGCCTCGGGGCAGTAGTCGAACAGACGCTTCATCTCGTCCGGAGGCCTGAAGTAGAACTGATTGGTCCCGAACCGCATCCGGTCGGAATCCTCTATGGTTTTCCCTGTCTGAATGCACAGGAGGATTTCATGCGCTTCGTCGTCCTCCTGGTTCAGGTAATGGCAATCGTTGGTGGCAACCAGCTGGATTCCCGTGTTTTTTCCTATTTCAATCAGTCCGTGATTGGCCGTTTTCTGCTCCTGCAGCCCGTTCTCCATGATCTCGAGAAAGAAATTGTCCTCGCCGAAAATCTCGCGGTATTGAAGGGCGCATTTGACGGCGTCGTTGTAGTTTCCTTTCAGGATATGGGACGAAATCTCGCCGTGGAGGCAGGCGCTCAGCCCGATGAGTCCCTCGTGGTGCTGCGTCAGGAGCTCCCGGTCGATTCTCGGCCGGTAATAGAAGCCCTCCAGATAACCGGCCGTCGTCAATCTCATGAGGTTCTTGTAACCCTGCATGTTCTTGGCCAGAAGGATGAGATGATTGGCCGTTTCGCCTGCGCTGTGCCCCGCCTTCTCGAAACGCCCCTGGGGCGCCACATAGACCTCGCAGCCGATGATCGGCTTGATGCCGTGCTTATAGGCCTGCTTGTAGAAATCTATCGCCCCGTGGATGTTCCCATGGTCGGTCATGGCAACGGCGGGCATCTGATACTGCTTGGCCTTCTGGAAAAGATCGTCCAGGCGGATCGTCCCGTCCAGGAGACTGTACTGGGTATGGACATGCAGATGAACGAAATCGGAATGTTTCATGGTCTAATCCAGCCAGTAGTTCGGCGCTTCCTTGGTGATGATGACGTCATGAACATGGCTTTCCCGGAGCCCCGCCGAGGTAATCTTGACGAATTTCGCCCTGTCCCTGAGCTCGCTGATCGTCCGGCAGCCGACATACCCCATGCCCGCCTTGATCCCCCCCATCAACTGATGGATGCTGGCCGACAGGGAGCCCCGGTAGGGGACCCTCCCCTCTATCCCTTCCGGGACCAGTTTCTGGTTGGTGCTGCTCTCCATGTCGTCCTGGTAATATCGATCCTTGCTGCCCAATTTCATCGCTTCCAGGGACCCCATGCCGCGGTATACCTTGTAGGACCGGCCCTGAAAGAGGATGGTCTCTCCCGGGCTTTCCTCGGTGCCGGCGAACAGGCCTCCGATCATGACCGAATGGGCGCCGCCGGCCAGGGCCTTGACGATATCGCCGGAGTATTTTATCCCCCCGTCGGCGACGACGGGAATGTTGTATCTGGCGCCGACCTTATGGGCGTCGCGTATGGCGCTCATCTGCGGAACGCCCACCCCGGCAATGATGCGGGTCGTGCAGATCGATCCCGGACCGACACCGACCTTCACGGCGTCGACTCCCGCCTTGATCAGTGCCTCGGCTCCTTCCGCGGTGGCGACATTTCCCGCTATCAACTGGCATTTTGGGAAATTGGCTTTTGTCGATCGGACGGCTTCCAGCACCCCCGAGGTATGACCGTGCGAGGTATCAATGACGATCACATCGGCGCCGGCGGCAAGGAGCGCATCGACCCTTGCCTCCCTGTCCATGATCCCGACGGCGGCCCCCACCCTCAGTCTTCCCAGGGAATCCTTGCTGGCAAGCGGATACTTCTTGATCTTTTCGATGTCCTTGATGGTAATCAAACCGGTAAGCTGGTAGTCGTCGTCCACCACAAGGAGCTTTTCGATGCGGTGCTTGTGGAGGAGTTTCTTCGAATCTTCAAGTGAAATATGGGCGGACGATACGGTGACCAGATTTTCCCGGGTCATGACGCTGGACACAGGCTGGTCGAGATTCGTTTCAAATCTCAGATCGCGGTTCGTCAATATTCCGACCAGCTTCTTGTTCTTCACGACCGGTACGCCCGAGATTCGGTAGCGATTCATCAATTCCAGGGCCTCATAGACCCGTTGCTCCGGTTCGATGGTAATGGGGTCGACGATCATCCCGCTCTCGGACTTCTTGACCTTATCGACTTCTATCGCCTGTCTTTCGATGCTCATGTTGCGGTGAATGATCCCTATTCCCCCCTCCTGGGCGAGGCATATGGCGGTACGGGATTCCGTCACGGTGTCCATGGCGGCGCTGATGATGGGAATATTCAAGGCAATACCGTTGGTCAGCAGGGTCGAGGTCTCCACATCCTTGGGAAGAATGCTCGATTCCGCCGGCACCAGAAGCAAATCATCAAAGGTCAGCGCTTCTACAATATGGTCATCTAACATCGGGTTGCCTCCATTCACATTGATCGTGATCGATTTTCCCAATTACAGCTTGGGGTCCATTCGTCAGAAAAGTTTTTTGCTGTCCAGCAACATGGTTACTGGTCCGTCATTAACAAGATGAACCGACATGAGGGCCTGGAATTCTCCCTGGGCAACATGATCGGTTCGTTCCCTGGTCTTCTGGATGAAGTATTCATAGAGTTTTTTTGCAGGAACCGGATCATCGGCAGCCGTAAAAGAGGGCCTTCTGCCTTTTCGACAATCCCCTAAGAGGGTAAACTGCGAAACAACGAGGATTTCTCCCTTGATATCCAGGAGGGAGCAATTCATCTTCCCCTCCCGGTCATCGAATATCCTCAGATGAACAATCTTTTCGGAAAGGTAATCGGCATCGGGCTCCCTGTCCCCTTTTTCGACGCCGAGAAAAACCAAAAGCCCCCTATTTATGCGGGAAATTTCTTTTTCCCCGATAAATATGAAGGCTTTTTCAACCCTCTGAACAACGGAGCGCATGGTCGGCCCTTTTTGTAGCTACATTAGCAATTATGGGGATTCGGTTCAAGGAATTTCTGCGGATCCGGCGAGGCCCAATTTTCTGAAACAAAGATTTGTCCTGTCATATCTGATTTTTATGGAGTTTCATGAGGACCGGTTCTTGATGTTGCGCCGCTCGAATCGGATGCCCCCCCCGCGGGGCGGCGGCCCGGTTTTCCCAGTGTCCGGGCATGGCTTCCGAAGCGCGATTTGAAGATTTTTCGGGGCCTCCTAGCGGTCGAAGCGGAGCGGTTGCAGCGGCAACTGTTTGAGCGCCGTCAGGCGCGAGTTGTGCCGGTGCAGCGGAGCGAGACGCTCAGGGTCGAAAAAGATTCATGAGCGCCCGAAGCCATCCCCGGACACAAAATGAGCCGCCACCCCCGTGTCTCCCGATTGTCAATTGTTCCTGCATATGGTAGCTTTCATCAATGATACAGAACGTGTTGCTCGTCAATCCCTGGATATACGATTTTGCGGCCTATGATTTCTGGAACAAGCCGATCGGACTGCTTCTGTTGGCCTCATTCCTCAGAAAAAACGGCCTGAATGTTCATTATGTCGATTGCCTGGACCATCACCATCCGGAACTGCGGGACAAGGCCTCTTCCCCTCGAACCCCCAAAAGAAAGAATACAGGCTCGGGCGCTTACCTGAAGACCCAGATCCCCACTCCGGAAGCCTTGAGGTTTTTCCCGCGCAGATACAACCGGTACGGCATCAGTCCCGCTGATTTCCTGAGGATCATGCAGGCACTGCCGAAGCCGGACATCGTCATGGTCACCTCCATGATGACCTACTGGTATCCGGCCGTATTCGATACCGTCTCGCTCGTGCGTCAGACATTTCCCGGAATCCCGGTCGTTCTGGGCGGAAATTATGTCTCCCTCTGTCCACAACATGCCGCGTCCAAGTCCGGAGCCGATTATTGCCTGGAAGGCCCTGCCGAACGTTCCATGCCCTTTTTGTTCAAGGATGTCATGAATCGCGAGCTCTATTTCCATCCCGATCCTTCGGATCTCGATTCACACCCCTACCCTGCCTTTGATCTCATCGATCATCCGGATCAGGTTCCCATTTTAACCTCCCGGGGCTGCCCCTACCGTTGCAGCTACTGCGCATCCCCTCTTCTGAACGGGCCGTTCAGGCGCAGGGATCCCATTCATGTGGCCGAGGAAATCGAATTCTGGCATTCCCACCTGGGAATCCGCAATTTTTCCTTTTATGACGACGCCCTTCTGGTCAATCCGGAGGAGATGGCCATCCCCCTTTTCCATGAACTGATCAAAAGGAACCTGCCGGTCCAGTTTCATTGTCCGAACGGTCTTCACCTTAGGGAGATCACTCCGGAAATCAGCCGACTGATGTTTGAAGCCGGTTTCAGGACGATTCGTTTCGGTTTTGAATCCTCCGACCGCGGATTTCAACGGACAACCGGCGGAAAGGTCGACAACCGGGAGTTTGCCGATGCCGTCTCCCATCTGAGACATGCCGGCTATCAAACGCCCGATATCGGGATTTATCTCCTGTGCGGCGTGCCGGGGCAGGATGCCGAAGAAGTTGAAGCGAGCATACGATTCGTCCATTCCCACGGGGCCAGGCCTGTTATTGCGGAATATTCCCCGATACCGGGGACGGCATTGTGGGAGGATGCCGTGGCCGCTTCGCCCTATCCGATCGCCGATGAGCCGCTGTTCCATAACAACACGTTGCTGCCCTGCAGAAGCGCGAGCCTGACCTATGAGATGTACCAGACCCTCAAGCGCATCGCCGGCGACCCCGGTCTGGATATTCCTCTCTCCCCTCCCCCGCCGATGCCCTCCAGTTCCGGGCGGTGACCCGGTTCGCCCCGGGTGAGGATGGATTTTAATGGCGCGCGAGTTTGTGCTTGCATCTTTGAGGTCAATCCGGCTAAGGTCTTAAGCCATCAGGGGGACGGATCCATGGAAATTTGCCTGTGGTGGGGAAAGATTGTCCTGGTTGCCTTTCTTTCGCTCTTCTTCTTCGTCTTCGGCGTAGAGACCCTGATCCATACCTTTAACATGAAAAATCCCCTGGAATTCATCATGTATTTCTTTTCGGCCAGCCTCATGACCCTGGTGAGCCTGGTCGGCCTTGTCTACACCGTCACCCGTGTCCACGCCTTTTTCAAGAACGGCGCCGGACGGCCTGACGCGGAACCCTGAAAGTCTCTGCTTCCGCCGCCGCGCAATATTTGTTGACTTGATCGGCATTCTTTAAGACAATGGCCCCGGCATATTTTCCAATGACCAGAGGGCGGACTCTTTGTTAAAAAAGAAATCCGAAAACACCGTTTCAGAAAAGATCGATTTCAGCGATAACGACAGCCTGCGCGGTCTTCTCGGCGAACACGACAAAAATATCAGACTCATCGAAAAACTGGAGCCGGTCAACCTGAACATCCGCGGCAATACGCTCTGCATCACCGGCAATCAGGTCTCTGCCCATCTCATCAGGAATCTCTGCACCCAGTTGCATGCAATCGTGCGCAAGGGGTATCCGTTATTCCCCTCCGATGTGGAATATGCGCACCGGATGCTGTCCGAGGACGGCACCACCGACCTTGAAAAGATCTTTCTGGACACGGTCTTCATCTCATCGAAGAAAAGGACCATCACTCCCAAGAGCATTGCCCAGAAACAATACATCGACGCCATCAGGCATGCGGATATGGTATTCGGCATCGGGCCTGCGGGAACGGGCAAAACTTATCTGGCCATGGCCATGGCCGTTTCCGCGCTTCTCGAAAAGAAAGTCAATCGCATCTCCCTGGCAAGGCCCGCCGTGGAAGCCGGCGAAAAGCTGGGCTTTCTGCCCGGCGATCTTGCCGAAAAGGTCAACCCCTATTTGCGCCCCCTCTATGATGCGCTCTTCGACATGATCGATTTCGACCGCGCATCGGCATTGATTCACAAGGGCGTCATCGAAGTCGCCCCTCTGGCCTTCATGAGGGGCAGGACCTTGAACGATTCGTTCGTTATCCTCGACGAGGCGCAGAACACGACCCCCGAGCAGATGAAGATGTTTCTGACAAGGCTCGGATACGGTTCAAAGGCGGTCATTACCGGCGATGTGACGCAAATCGATCTGCCGGCGGAGAAGACTTCCGGTCTCGTCCAGGCGGAGCAGCTTCTCTGCAAAACGGAAGGAATCCGTTTCATCCATTTCTCCGAACTGGATGTGGTCAGACATCCCCTCGTACAGGACATTATCCGCGCCTACAACCACCTGGACCAGCGCAAAAGGTTCCGGACAAACGGCCAACAGCAGACATAGCCCGATATCGATGTCAATCTCCATTCAGAATCGACAGGATAAAATCAAGGTGGATCTGGCAAGGCTCAGGAGAAGCCTGAAGACCCTCCTGGCTGCCATGAATCATCAGGCGGGCGAACTGAGCCTCGTTCTGGTTGACGATGCACAAATCCGCGAGACAAACAGGACTTATCTTGAAAGGGACCGTCCGACCAATGTCATCTCTTTTTCAATGAAAGAGGGTGAATTCGGTCATATCAATCCGAACGTCCTTGGAGATATCGTCATCTCCGTGGAAACGGCGTCACGGGACGCCCAGGCAGGGAACATCGATTTCATGGACGAGATGGAGTTCCTGCTCATTCACGGCCTTCTTCATCTTCTCGGCTACAACCATGAAGAGGTCGGGCCTGACAAGTCCCGGGAAATGAAGGATAAAGAGCAGGAGCTTTTCTACAGGCTCAGGCAGTATCACACCGCTTGAAAATCCCTACTTGTTGATTAAAATGACCTGCCCCGGATAAATGTTGTTTTTACGGGCCAAACTGTTCAACTGACGCAGCTTATCAAGGGTCATGTTGTTTTCCCTGGCGATTCTGTTGAGGCTGTCCCCCTTCTTGACCGTATATTTCTTGACCGTGGACGTCTCGCTTGTCTTGCCGGCCTGGGC
>JAJFUM010000301.1 GCA_021372415.1 Deltaproteobacteria bacterium | reverse complement strand
GCGACGGCCCTCCCCTTGTCCCTGAAGGCAAGGAGCTCCTCGATCGAGGTCCCGGCTGCCGCCGCGACCTCGTGGCGGGTCACGTCGGCGCTGGCGCCGCTCTCCTCGAGGATCCCGGTGTCCATGAGGATCACCCGGCATCCCAGGGATTCCATCCTCCCTTTGAGGTAAAGCGCCTCCTCGGCCTTGGTATCCAGGGTCGCGATCAGAAGGACCGTGGCCGATCGGACCCGATCACCCGCTCCGTTCATACGCCGCTCCGCCCTGTCGCCTCTTTCCCGGACGCACCGCCCTCCTGCATCCGTGGTCGCCCAGGCAGCCCCGGGCCCGATCCCCTCGGGCGTTAAAAAGACAAGCCTGCACCGGGATGCAGGCTTATGTCGTTACACAGCAAAAGGATCAGCGGGCCCCTTTTGCCGCGTTCAGGAACCGCCTCTGGTAGGAGACGACCTGATTGGTGCTCGCAAAGCGGGCCAGGTAACCCGGCTCCGCGGTAATGACCACCCGGTCCATCATGTCCTCGAATTCCTCTTCGGCCAGGAGCGAGGAGATCGCCGGATACATGGTATCGCCTTCCATGCTGCAGATGATGAGCCGGGTGTCCGGCAGATTGCATTGTCTGAGAAGCCGGAGGTCATAGCGGGCCTTATCGAGGCCGTCGTCCCCCTCGAACCCATCTTCGATCTGCCGGTAGTTGACGATGCGCTCGCCTATCTTTTTCACCTCGAAGAGATCCATCTCGGCCGAACTCGGGGGGAGGTAATCGCCATTGATGAGGAACGTTCTCAGGTCGGCCAGGAACTTAGGATCGTCGGAAACCCGGAAGAGGTCGAGCTGCTGCTTGATGGCCATGCTCTGCGTCTGACGATGTCTGACGAAGGTGTTGATAAAATAAGGTTTCGCCTGCAGGGCCAGGGCCGTCTGATAGGGTTCGAACATGAGCGTGAAGTTGATCCTGAAGCCGTGCTCGCGCAGGGCGAGGGCCAGATTGTGCCCGTGAACCATATCGGCCGTCGTGCCCTCGTCGTACTTGATCTTGAACTTCTTGTCCCCCTCCAAGAGCTGGCCCATGTTCTGGGCGTTGACGGGTCCGGTGTGGGGGACCTTGATGACCACGCGGTAGGGGGAAAGCATCTCCCGAAACTTTTCCGCCTCTTCGATACACTTCTTCACGTCGGCGAAGGGGTTGTTCAGCTCCACGCTGATGTCGGCCCCGGGGCCCAGGATCCGGCCGATCTCCTGCATCACCTCGTCGCGGGTCTTGAATTTCTTGCCCACGTTCGCCTTCGGGTTGTTGATGAAGAGGTCATAGATGATCCCGGGATTGCAGGTCAGGTTGACGATGAGGTTCCGAATCGCCCCCACCTCGTAGGGATTCGCCGAGTCTGCGGAAAAGAGGAACGACGTCGGCCGCTTCTGCCCGTTCTTGTCGTAGGAAATGTCCCGCACCAGATCCGCCCGGACCACTCCGTCCGCCTCGATGACATACTCGATCCGGAAGCCCTGCGGCGTTTCCTTCTCGGGGACCTTGAAAAAATCGATGACCTCCTTGAAGTTCTTGGTAATCCCGATCTTCCGGCCGGCGAATTTCAGCTCCTCGTAAAGATCGAGCGTGATCGGCAGGTCCAGGATGTGGTCCACATACTTCTCCTCGCCGCTGATGACCGATGCCCCATCGTCCTTCTTGCCGGAGATCATGGCGCGCAACGAAGCCCTGATCTCCCCGCTCAGCAGATTCTCCCTCCCGTAGTTCGGCAGCGTCTTTTTCATCCCCTCACCTCATCATGATTAGTAGTTCCCGACATACTGTCTACTTATGCCATAAAATCGCCGGGAAATAAAGATTCATCTCATGGATATTCCAATGTCCTGAGCGGCGTTTCATTGGGACGCAACTTGACGGCGTAGCGGGGGCAGACCTCATAACGGCTCTCCATCACGAGGTTTTTTTCGAAGCTGCCCCCAGAAAGCGTCTCCGGTCGAAGACAGGGCCGGCACCGACCCCGCCCCTTAACGCTTCAGCAGTTTGCTCCCGAAGAGGCCGGTCGGTTTGACCAGAAGGATGAGCAGCATGATGGCGAACGGCGCCATCTGCGCCAGAGGGGCGTAGATCAGCGAGCCGATCGAGACGACCTGTCCGACGATCAGGGCGGAGACCAGGGTTCCCTTGATGCTGCCCAGACCGCCGATGATGACGACCATGAAGACGAAGGGCATCACCTCAAGTCCCATCTGGGGGTCCACCATGATCAGGGGGGCGTGCAACCCCCCGGCCAGACCCGAGAGGGTCCCGGCGATGATGAAGGTGATGGTGAAGAGCCGGTAGACGTTGATGCCGAGGCCCTCTACATGCTCGACGTTCTCGATGCCCGCCCGGATCGCCTTGCCGGTGATCGTCCGGTTCAAAAAGAGCCAGATACCCACATACACCAAAGCCGCAAGGAGAACCACGATCAACCTGTAAACGGGTATCTCCGTGCCCATGATGCTCACCTGGGTCAGGATCGGCATGGGCACCGGCCGGGGGATGAGGCCCCAGATGGCCTTGATGAGGCCGACGCCGCCGAAGAGGATCCCGAAGGAGGTAATCATGGTGAAGGTGATGTCCCGCTCGTAGATCCGCAGGAAGATGAACCGTTCCACGAGGAAACTGGTGATCCCCGCGACGACGAGCCCTCCGAGGGCACCCAGCCACATGCTGCCGCTGTAGACGCTGACGGTATAGGTGATGTAGGCGCCGACGGAATAGTAGAGCAATTGGTCGAGGCTGATGATGCGCATCAACCCGAAGCAGAGGGACAACCCGATCGCCATCAGGAAAAAGATGCTACCGATGCTCAATCCGAAGATCACGCCGGAAATCAGCAGTTGTGTGCTTATCATGGACCCTGGTCTCCCCCGTCGTTCATTCTTGTTTCAAGGCGCCTTTGGACGAAAAGAGCTTCCTGAGACGTGGTTCCAGCGAACCCCAGATGCCCCTCTCCCCGGCCAGCATGATGAAGACCAGCAGAAAGCCGATGAAGAGCTCCCAGTTGCCGATCAGCTTGCTGATCAGGTCCTTCATGCCAGTGAAGGCCACAGAACCGACCAGCGGTCCGTAGAGCGTCCCGACGCCGCCGAGAATGGTGACCACGACCGGATCGGCGGCACGATGGGCGCTGGTCATCTCGGGGCTGACGAAGCCCAGATAGATGGCGTACATCGACCCGGCCAAGGCCGTGGTGGTATTGGCGATGACGAAGCCCAGGAGGCGGATCTTGAAGTTGCTGTAGCCGAGGAAATTGACCTTGTCCTCGTTGATCTTCGAGGCCATGCAGCAGGCCCCGTAGAGGGTGCCGTCGAGGTATTTGTAGAAGGCCCAGATCGCCAATCCCACCAGGAAGGCGAAGATGTAGAACTGCTTGGGTTTGGTGATGTCCAGCACGGGGGTGGACTTCATATTGGCCAGGAACCACAGCCCGTTGTCCCCCTGGGTGATCGGCGCCAGGACCTTCTGCATCATGTAGAAGATTATCACCGCCAGGGCCAGATTCACCAGGGCGAAATAGTCGCTGCGCAGCCGGACGAAGAGGGGCCCCACGATGAGCGACATGAGAACCCCCGCCACCACCCCGATCAGGATACCGAGGTAAGGGTTGGTGCCGAAATAGAAGAGGTAGAATGCGGTTGCGTAGGCACCGGTTGCCAGATAGGCCGGCTGTCCGAAGGAGATGAACCCGACACGCCCCAGAAGGAAGCTGCAGCCCATCACGTAGATGGAGAAAATGATGATCTCGTTGGAAAAGGGGAGGGGCAGCGTCATCCGGATCAGCAGCAGCAGCAAAAAGGCCAGTGCGATGCCTCCCCACCATCTGAACGTTTTCGCCATGGGAATCCCCTCTTTCCTCGGTTGCTCTATGGATCGGAAGGCCCTTCGGTTCCCGCCGGAGGCGGCCTCGTCCCGACCCGGATCCGTGTTCCGGCGTTCCCCGGGCCGCCCCTAGAGGTAGCCCTCGCAGATGCCCGTTTTGAGCTGATCGCCGGCCAGTTCCGTTACGATTCTTCCTTCCTTGATGGCGTAGATCTTTTCGGAGATGGCGCAGACCAGGGGCAAGTTCTGCTCGACGATCACCAGCGCCGCTTTCCTGCTCAACTCCCCGAAGACGGTTTTCAGATGGGCCACGATGCTCGGGGCGAGGCCCTCCGTCGGTTCGTCGACCAGCAGGACCCTGGGGGTTCCCAGGATGGCCCGACCGATCATCAGCATCTGCCGCTCTCCGCCGGAGAGGAAGCCCGCCTTGCGGTCCATCAGTTGTTTCAACTTGGGGAAATAGTCGGTGACCTGGTCCCAGTTATAGTCCTGTGTGGCGTAGCTCCCCAGCTCGAGGTTTTCGCGGACGGTCAGATCGGAAAAGACCTTCTTGTCCTGGGGGATGTACTTGATGCCCATCTTGGCGATGTCGTAAGGCCTGACGCCCAATAGGCTGGCGCCGGCACACCGCACCTCCCCCGAGACGTTCTTGATGAAACCCGCGATGCTCTTGAGCAGGGTCGACTTTCCGGCTCCGTTGCGGCCCACGCAGGCGACCACCTGGCCCGGCCTGACCCCCAGCGCGATATCGAACAGGACCTTCGATTCACCGTAGGAAACGTTCAGGTTTCGAACGGTCAATATATCCGTATGATTCATCGTCATAGACTCCCTATGCGCGGCTGCCCGCGCCCCCCTCCTCGCAGACGTCGATCTGCCAATAACTTTTGCGAACCTCCGGGTGCCGCAGACACTCCTCATACCCGCCGTCGGCGATGACCCTGCCCTCGTGCATGACGGTGAGCCTTTTCAGGAAGTCCTCGACCTGGGAAATCTTATGTTCCACGATCAGGATCGTCTGCCTGCCCACGTGCCGGCGCAGGACACCCAGGACGCTCTTGATCTCCGATTCGGAAAGTCCCGCCAGCGGTTCGTCCAGGAGGAGCACCTTCGGTTCGGCGAGGATCGCCATGGCGATCTCCAGCCGCCTCTTCTCGCCCAGGCTCAGGTGCTTCACCTCCCGCGATGCTGCATCCTGGAGCGCGAAGGTCTCCAGGATCGCAAGGATCTTCTCATCCTTACGGTGCCGCCTGCAGGTGTTCATGAAGAGCTGGAAGAGCGACGATTTCCTGTGCGCCCGGAAGAAGGAGAGGACCAGGTTGTCGATCACACTGAGGTTGTCGAACGTGGAGGTCAACTGGAAAGTGCGCATCATCCCCAGGGAGACCCTCTGCTGGGGGGTCATGCGGGTCACATCCTGCCCCTTGTAGGTGATGGTCCCTTCGTCGGGCGGGTAGTAACCGGTCAGAAGATTGAAGAAAGTGGTCTTGCCCGCCCCGTTGGACCCGATGATGCCCGCCACTTCGTTTTCATGCAGCAGATAGTCTACCCGATCGACGGCGATCAATTCGCCGAAGCGCTTGGTAACCTTTTCAGTTCTGATGATTTCTGCGCCCAGATCTGTACTCACGGCCATCCCTTTTTTGAGGTTCCGTCCCGGCGAACCCTCCACGGGCTCACCGGGACGGAGGGAGATTTAGTAGCCCAGAGACTTCAGACTCGGCATCACCGCATCGCCGCCCTGGTACCCTTCAACCTTGAAAAGATCCCACGGATGTTTCTGCTCGCCGGGTCCCTTTCCCTTGACCAGAAAAGCGGCGTATTTGTACACGGCTGAATGGTCCTGGCGCCAGTAGGCAGGCCCCTTGACCGACTTGAACTCCCCCTGGTTGGCCATCAGGGCCGCCGCGACCTTGCCCGGATCGAGACTCTTGGCCGCCTCGAAACCACGGAACATTTCCGTGTAGGCGATGTAGGCGATAACGGCATAGGCGTCGGGTGGCCTGTTGTATTTGGCCTGGTAGAGATCGGTAATCTCCTTGGCGGAGGCCGCCACATCCTTGTCCTCGAAGCCGGCAAGGTCGTAGTAGAAGTAATGCATCGAATAGACGCCCTGGAGCGCTTCAGGCGGGAGCCCCTTGGCGACCACGTTGGTGATGAAGGAATTGAAGATCGTCATCTCCTTGTTGAGCCCCATCTGGTAACACTGCTTCAGAAGCGCGACGGCGTCGGCGGCAAACTGGGCGGAGACGAAGACATCGGGCTTGGCCGCCCTCACCTTCTGGAGGATCGTCGTGAAATCGGTCGTCCCCAGGGAGACTTCGTCGTAACCAACGACCTGGGCGTTGTTCTCCTTGGCAGCGGCATAGACGCCGTCCCGGATGTCCCAGCCCCAGCTGTCCGCACGGGCCAGGAAGAAAATCTTCTTCTTCCCCAGGGTCTTGATGGCCGCGGAGCCGGCCATGTAGCCGACCGACCAGGGGCTGTAGGCTGCGGCAAAGGTGGTTTCGGCCAGGGTCCCCTTCTTGAAGGCGTCCTTGGCCAAGACGCAGACGGGGAAATAGGGCATCGGTTCCTTGGAGACGATGGCGTTGATCGCAAAGGCAAGCGGAGCCCAGGTCTGGCCGCCCAGGCCTTTGATCCCTTCGTCAACCATGTACCGGTAACGTCGGACGCCGACGTCCTGCTTGGCCTCGTCGTCAGCGACGGAGGCCTCGACCTTGACCTTTCCCCAGGGCATGTTCAGGCCGCCCTTCTTGTTGACCACGTCGACCGCCAGCAGGGCGCCTTCCTTCTGGGTCTCCGCGACGGCTGCAAAGGGGCCGGTGAGAGGAAGCAGGATGCCAACCTTGATCTTGTCGGGATTGGCCGCCAGCGCACTTCCATATCCAAGAACACCGAAAAATACAAAAATCGAAAGCATAAACATACACTTTTTCATTTTATACCTCCCCTGTTTGAATATGCTGGGTTTCGGATCGTCCACCAACGCCTGGCTTGACATCACCTCCTTAAACAAACCCCCGCGGCGGGCCCCATAGAATTCTGCCCTGACCCCTTGGGGATCCGGTAAAAACGGTCAAAGGAAATTTTATCTTATCCGAAGGACATCCCCGGAGACGGGGAGGCATCCCCATCACCCCGGCGCTGATGTCCACGTAGAGCTGGTCTGCTGATATGATGAGTGTAAGGTTTGCCGAGTATATGAAGCGGACCGATAGGTGTCAAGAAAATTCGTCACCCATCCCTACCCCTATCGGTGAAAGGAATTTTTTCAAGGGAGAACAGATGCTTCAGCGATTTTCCGCGGTCCCCGTCAGCTTCCCTTTGTCCTTCTCCAACATGGCGGCATGGATGAAACGGCTGAAGAGAGGGTGGGGCTTCGTCGGCCGCGATTTGAACTCGGGATGGAACTGGCAGCCCAGGAACCAGGGGTGCCCCTCGATCTCGACGATCTCCGCGAGGCGTCCGTCCGGCGACGTTCCGGTGATCCGGAGGCCCTTGGCCAGAAGCGGCTCTTTGAATGCGTTGTTGAGCTCGTACCGGTGCCGGTGCCTTTCACTGATCGGGTTCTCGCCGTAGGCCGTACAGGCCCCGGAATCCTTTACCAGGAGGCAGGGGTAGGCCCCCAGACGCATCGACGCCCCCTTTTCGGTGATCGCCTTTTGTTCAGGGAGGAGGTCGATCACGGGGAAAGGGGTGACCTCATTGAACTCGGAGCTGTTGGCCTCAGCAAATCCGCAGACGTTCCTGGCATACTCCACGACGGCCATCTGCATCCCAAGGCAGATCCCGAAAAAAGGGATCTGCCGCTCGCGGGCGTACTGGACGGCGGTGATCATCCCTTCGATGCCCCGGTTCCCGAACCCGCCGGGGACCAGGATCCCGTCCGCACCCTCCAGCAGCGTTCCCAGTCCCTCTTTTTCGATCCTTTCCGAATCGACGAAACGGAGATTCACCCGGCAGTCGTTGGCGATCCCCCCATGGTAGAGGGCCTCGTTGAGGCTCTTGTAGGAGTCGGTCAGGTTGACGTACTTCCCCACGACGGCGATGGTGACTTCCTTGGCGGGGTGGAGGAACTTTTTGACGACCTCCTCCCAGGCGTCCAGGTGGGGTTGCCCGGTCCAGATGTTTAGCAGTTCGACGATCTTCTGATCAACCCCCTCCCGATGGTAGATCAGAGGCACTTCGTAGATGCAGGCCACGTCCTTGGCTGTGAAGACGGCCTTCACTTCCACATTGCAGAAAAGCGAGATCTTGCTCTTGATCTCGTCGGAGAGAAAGTTCTCCGTCCGGCAGAGCAGGATGTCCGGCTGGATACCGATCTCCCTGAGGGCCTTGACGCTGTGCTGTGTCGGCTTCGTTTTGACCTCTCCCGCCGTTTTGATAAAGGGAACCCAGGTCAGGTGGACGAAGATCGCGTTCTCCCGTCCCACCTCGTTGCGGAACTGGCGGATCGCCTCGAGGAAGGGCTGGCTCTCGATGTCCCCCACCGTCCCGCCGATCTCCACGATCGCCACGTCGAACCCCTCGGCGGTCCTCCTGATATAGTCCTTGATCTCGTTGGTGATGTGGGGAATCACCTGGACGGTCTTCCCGAGGTAGTCGCCCCGCCTCTCCTTGGAAATCACCGAGAAGTAGACCTGACCCGTGGTGAGGTTGTTCCCCTTTCCCATCCTCGTTCCGGTGAAACGCTCGTAGTGTCCCAGATCCAGATCCGTCTCCGCGCCATCGTCGGTCACGAAAACTTCACCGTGCTGGAAGGGGCTCATCGTCCCCGGATCGACGTTGATGTAGGGGTCGAGCTTCTGGTTGGTAACCCGGAGCCCCCGGCATTCGAGAACGGCAGCGATGGAGGCGGCCGCCAGCCCCTTGCCGAGCGACGAGAGCACGCCGCCTGTCACAAAAATGAATTTTGTCTTCATCCTGACTCCTTTACCCTCTCTCGATGAATCCGGGCTGTTCCGAAGATCCGCCCGTCAAAACACCCCACAATCCGCACCGGCTCAGGGATCGGGTGATTGGCCTGTGACCCGGACCAGGATCTTCCGGATCTGCGCGGCGATCACCTCGCCCGGCTCGCCGAGCAGGACCGCAAGGGGAATCTTCCCCAGAATCGCCTCGTCCCACGGCAGGTTGTACTCCTGGATGAGATCGCGGATCGGATTAAGCCTCTCGCCCAGGATCTCCTTCCGATCGGGTACGGGGAGCGCCTCGTTGAAGTCCACGTGAATCAAAAGCAGATGCCGGACCCGATCCTCTTCGTCCAGGATGGGGATGATGACGATGGGGGCGCCGTCGGAACGGCCTTGCCCCACGTAGATCTGGCCGGATGCCACGATCCCTTTCTTGGTTCCCATCAGGCGTTTCGACGTCTCGGCCCGCGATCTCATCTCCAGGGAGACACCGCCTCGGCCCGCGATGGCGATGGTGGCCTCATCCCCTGGCTTTCCATCAGCGTCCAGATGATTAACGGTATAGAGGGTATAGCCCCTGACCGAGGCCAAGGACCGCTGGATCCGGCTGATGGCCAGAACATTCGTGCTCAGCAGGGACTTGGGCGAAAACATCATCTGAGTAAGCAGGTCGAAGAGGATTCCCCGGAGCGGCGTCTCCTTCCGGCTGGTCCCCACCGTTACCGTCTTGGCCTGATGGCGGATCGCATCGATGGGGCGAGCGAGCTCGTCCACGGCGTGACCGAGCGTGACGTCCAGAAGGTCGATCGGCGAACCGCCGTCCCCTGCCGCGGGGAAATCGTGCCTGAGGTCATCCAGCGGAAGTTTTCCCGCCGCATATTTCAGCAGGAGGGCCAGGTCCGAAATCGTACGGACGCCCGTCAGGTTGAAGTCGCCGCTGCTCCTGCGCCGATTGAACCGCTGCGTAAAGTCATTCACGAGATGGTGCAACTGGGCGTCGGCGATGCTCTCGTAGAGGGTCATGTTCCGCTTGGCCTGTTCCACCATGGCCTGGTTCAGACGGCTCTTGAACTCGCGCAGGAACAGCGCCTCCTCGTCGATGCTGCAGGCGGCGTAATAGCCGAACAGATGGCCCGCCACGGTGTTCAGGATCACCGGGATCGGCGTCGGCGCTACTGGAATGGGGATCACCGCATCGGCGACGGAATCGAAGCGCGTCTCGCCTTCCTCGGCGAAGACGACCACGGTGGACTTGTGGGCCTTGAAAATGGCCACGTCCTTGACCACGTCCCCGGTCACGGCCTCGGGATTTCCCGCGGCACAGACCAGGATCAGGGGTTCCGCAGAAAGGTCGATGTGTTTCTTGTTCTCGATGACGTCCGACGAGATCGTCTTGTAGCAAAGCTCGCTCAGTTTGATCCGGATCTCATCGGCCGCCACCTTGTTCGGCCCGCTTCCGACGATGGCCCAGTAGCGCTTCTGTTTGGCCAGCCTCTCCACCACACGGCGGATCTCGTCCTTGTGGGCGAGGATCCTCCGCATCATCTCCGGGGTCTGCTCGAGGCATCTGAGTTCCGCTGCGATCCGATCCGAGGAGAGGCTGCCGAGGATCCCGGCCAGATCCAGGGCCAGGATGTGGCCGGCGACAATCTGGGAGTAGAAGGCCTTGGTCGAGGCAACGGCCATCTCGATGTCCCTGCCGTCGGAGGTGTAGAAGACCCCGTCGGCCTTCGCGGTGATGTCGGACTGACGCCGATTCACGATGGCGATCACCGCAGCGCCCTTCTCGACGGCCATGGCCACGGCACGGTTGGTGTCAGTGGTTGTCCCCGACTGGGTGATCGGGATCACCAAGGTGTCCTGCAGGGAGTCCTCCAAACAGAATCCGCTCAACTCGGAGGCGATCTTGGCCTCCACCCGGATTCCCCTGTTTCCGATGCGGCGTTCCAAGGCGTCTGCGATGGCGCTCCCCGCGACGGCTGCTGTCCCGTGGCCGATAACCACGATCCTCCGGATCTTCCCGTTGAGAAGGGCCTCCCGGATCCTGCCGGGAAGGATGTCCTCTCCCAGATTGAAGACGGCCTTCTCCCCCTCCCTGCCCTGCTCGATCCGGTATCGGCCGCGAAGGGTCTTCTTGACGGAAAGGACCGATTCCGTGATCTCCTTAAGGAAGAAATGAGGATAGTCGCCCCGGTCGATGTCCCGGGTGGTAATCTCCGCCTTCCGGATCTCCCGCTCGTCCAGGGGAAGGAGCGTCCCGTCATAGCAGAGGCGCAGGATTCCCTCTGTGCCGCCGGGGGACTGTTGATCCAGGACGATGATCTGGCCGTTCGTCTCCGGCCGGCCGGGGCAGGAGGGTTTTTCGCCGTCCATCTTCAGGAAGTAGGGGGTCTCCTCCACCAGGCCGTAAAGTTCGGAGGAGAAGAGGTACTTCTCGGGCGTCAGGCCGACGTAGATCGACTGACCGCTTCCACGCAGGGCCAGGAAGGCCTTGCCGGGCTCCAGATTGCTGACCATGGCGATCGCATGGGAACCTTCGAAGTCGCCCACGGCCCGCCGGAACGCCTCGTTCAGATCGTGGCCGTCGAGGAGGTACTTCTCGATCTGCAGGGGAATGATCTTCGTGTCCGTCGTCACCTCCGGCGAGATCAGATCCCCTCCTGCATCGAGGGCCTCCCGGAGGGCCAGGTAGTTGTCCACGTCTCCGTTGAGGACCACCTGGATGGACCAGGGTCCCGTTCCATAGGCCGGATAATGCCTCAAGATGGAATGGGTTGCCGGGGAATAGTTGTTGATGGGGTGGCAGTTTTCCTCGGTGATGGAGCCCACCGATGCCCAGCGGGTGTGGGCGAAGGCCGTCTCGAAGGAAACCGGCAGGCAGGCAAAGGCCCGCAGGAGCCGATCGGCGGCGATTTGCCCCCTGAGTTCCCGAACGTTCCGCCCCAGTTCGCCAATGATCGAGGCGGTTTTGTAAGTGAAGGAGAGGGCACAGCGGCCGCTCTCTTCTCCTGCCGGAAAACCGTCCAGCGAACAGCTGATCGAACCGTCGATCAGATCTCCCGCCTCCATGCGCCGGTCAAGCTCCTCGGCATACCCCGCCTCCCGGAGACGGGAGAGGATCGCCCTTGCCGCATCGGCATCGGTCGGGACAAGTGAGACCTGGATCCCTGCCGAGTCCCTTCCTCTGACCTCCAACCGGTCCAGGCAGTTGAGCAACGAGTTGAGCTTCCGATACTTAGGCATGGCCTCCGGATCCACGTCGGCCGCACCGCCAGCCCCGGCAAGATGAACGATCCGGGGGATGTTTTCCAGGATATCCCGGTCCAGCCCCCAGATCAGGTCCCGGATCTGGACCAGCCCGCGGTTGACGGCCTCCAGGTCCGTGGTGGAAAAACGGCCGGCCTTCTCCTCCAGGAGCGCCTCTTCGGCCGAGATAAAGGCATGCATCTCCCGGGAGAGCCCGCCGAGGCGCTCCACCTCTCCAGCGGCGAAGAAAAGCCCCCGAAACCCCTCCTCGCCCTTCAGCCGCAGGAGTTCTCCCTCCATCCGTTCCAGAGTGGGAAGCCCCCCCAGGTATTCCTGAACATTCGTCCTGCCGTTCAGGAGCGCAGCCAGATTGTGGCTTGCCGCCTTCCTGAACAACTCGGCAAGGTCCCCTTCTCCCCGAGGTGCCGTCCCCCGGCACAACGTCAGGATCCCGGCCAAGCCGCAGAAAAGGGTCGTCCTCTGGAGGGGGAAGAAGATCAGCGCCGGTCCCTTGACCCGCCCCGGATCACGACCCACCAGGATCTTCCATCCTTGCAGGGATCGGACGATCCTTCGGCAAAAGCCGGCCCCGATCAGCCCCCTGAGAACCGGAATTCTTCCGCAAGTGGTTTCAAGGCATTGCCACCACGAGACGCTGCGAAGACGGACCCCGCCCTTCGCAAGCCCACCTTCATCACTGCCCGTGCCCCCCCGCAGGGACGGGGCGTTCCGAATCCTCTTCTTCGAGGTACGATTCCGGGATTCGGTATCCCGGCTGAACAGCGGTTCTACCATATCGATCCTATGGACGGGGACATCCCTAGAGGGATACCCCTGCAAAAAACGATGTCGGCAACGTCGATCGTCCGGTGTTAACTGCGGCAGGCCGGAACGAGGGCCAGCGTCCTGTCCATGACGTCCCCGACCACCCCGTCGAGCCACGTTGTTCCCAGAGCTCGGGCGTCCGCATCCAGGGACTGGATCACCCGGAGGTAGGGACGGCCCACGGCCCTCTCGACATCTGTCAGTTTCGAAAGAAAGGCATCCCGCGCCCGCAGACCCGCCGACGCCTCACGGCCCTCCGCCAGGGAAGCCTCCAGTTCAGGCCAGCGTTCCTGGAATTCCTGCTGCTGTCGGACGATGGAGTCCCGTGTCTCAGCCGGCAGCAGCTTCCGGGCCAGTTCCCGGGACACCGCCATCTTTCCCGCCAGGGTCCCCAGACGCGCCATCCCCCCGGCCATCGCCAATTCCAGCGTTTCCAACGCGCCACGGAAAAGCCCCTCGCCCATCGGCCCGTCGCCGGTCAGGCCCCCGCGCACATGGAGATACCATTGACGAAGGGCCAGGAGATTGGCCAGATAGAAGAGGTTGTTGGTCACACGGCGACGGATGTCGCCGTAAAGCCCTGGATGGAACGGCCCGGTCGTCACGGGCTGTCCGTCCCCCTTGAGCAGTTCGCCGCCTTTCGGGCAATCGGTTCGCCAGACGGTCCCGGCGGCGATCACCGTCCCATAGCCGACCCGGGCCGGTCCGACGAGCCCCCCCTGCCCCCCCAGGAATATCGGAGGCTCTCTGAGCATGACCCCGCGGGAGACATCACCCAGAATCGAGAAAGTGGCCTTGTCCTGATTCGGGGTGTAGTTGAAATGGATGTAGGAACTCCCCACCTCGCTGTGATCCCTCCGGCTGGTTCCCCCGGCCATAAGGCAATCGCAGAAGTTGATCAGACTCCCCAGGGTCACGAAGGGAAAGAGGATCGTCAGCTTCAGTCCGACCGAATGGCCACCGCTGGCCTCCTCCTCGAGCAGACATCCTTCCCGGACATGGGCCCCTGAGGCCATGCCCGCCCTCTCCAGAAAGACGGAGGACCGGAAGAATCCCCCCTTCAACTCCACCCCCGGGCCAAGCCGGCAATCCTCCAGGGTCACCGGGGACTCCTGACCCAATTTTACCCCCGCGGATATCCGGGTTTTGGCGCCGCGGATCCTGGTCCCGCCGTAAAGGACAACCCCCTCGGCAATGCGCCCCGGATCCACCTCATCGCCGATCTCGACGGAGAAAGGGGCGGGCATGTGGACCCCCTTATCCAGGAGTTTCACGACCGGCAGAGGTAATCCCGTCTCTGACCCATGCACCATCGGACTGCCCCGTTTTTCCACTAATCCAACATGAAACCGTTCCCGGGCGGAGAGCCCCATCCTCCTCCCTATTTCTGCTGATGGTTGGCGATGTCGAGCTTGACCATCTTGTTCTGAAAGGTGTTCCGATTGATCCCCAGGTATGCGGCCGCGGCGCTCTTGACATGGTTGGAACGCTTGAGGGCGATCCGGAAGAGGCTCCTCTCCACCATATCGAGAATCTCATCGTAGAGTCGGCTCTTTCCGGCCTCGGTTGCGGACAGGATGGTTGCGATGTCCTCAAGTTTCTTCTCCAGGACCTCTTCGGCCACCGCAGCCGGCGCCGTTTGCACCTCCCGCGCCGCCGTATCCATACCGGATCGTTTACGATTCATGAATGACCGGATTCCTTTCTCCAGTGAGGGTTAAACGACAAGGGGAAACAGCTTCATGAGGATGATGCCGATCATGAACAAAGCCGCGATCCATGCCAGCACGATGTGGGAGATCCCGGCCGGAGGTTTTCCCGTCTGCAGACGGACCTCTTCTTCGATTCTCTCCGGCTCGACGTGGGCCATGATCTCCTCCACCAGGTCCGAAAACGTTTCATAGGCGTTGGAGACAATGAAAAAACCCTTGAGGGTCGTCAAAAGGAGATAGATCTTCTTGTGGATGACCAGGCAGCCGACATGAGTGATCTCCTCCCAACGCAGAGTCTTGCTCCGCCAGAGTTTTTGGACGGTTATCCCCTCCTCCGTCACGGTCACCCGCCGCTGAAGGGATTCGAGGAACAGGTAGAAGGTCGGCACGAAAAACAGGGTAAAGACCAGTTTCTCCGTCCCAGTCCCATTCAACAGGAAGGCAAGCACCCAAAGCCCCAAGAGCAGAAAGGCATCCACACCCAGAGGAAAGAGGAAGGCCCTTCTTATCCTGTAGAAACGCTGCGGCATCTTCCCCTCCGCCGGGATCGGCCCCGCCTTCACCCCCCCGTCCCCTGCCTGACAAAGGGACCGCTTTTACCGCCCTGCTTGCTCATTAGCCGGATATCCGTCAGGACCATCTCCCGATCAACGGCCTTGCACATATCGTAAATCGTGAGCGCAGCCACGCTCACGGCCGTCATGGCCTCCATCTCCACCCCTGTTCTGGCCACAGTTCGCACCTGGGCTTCGATGGCGACCTCGCCGGCCTCGGCATTGCAGTCAAACCGGATCTCCACGCCCGTCAGTTCGAGGGGGTGGCACATGGGGATGAGTTCCCCGGTCTTCTTGGCTGCCATGATTCCGGCAATCCGGGCCGTGGCCAAGACATCCCCCTTGGCAATCCCTCCCCCCTCGATGAGTTGGACCGTTTCCCGGTGCATCCGGACCAGCCCTCGGACGACGGCCTGACGCAATGTCGGCTCTTTGGCCGTTACATCCACCATGCGCGCCTGTCCCTTTTCATCGAGGTGGGATAGTTTGTTCATGAGCCTGCCGTATCGGATGAAATCCGTCGCCCGGAAGTTCTTTGGGAACTTAACACAGCCCTCTAACCCAGTCAAGCAAGGTTCACTGGGGTCCATCAGTCACGCCGCCACTTGCATGTCCCTGAAAATCCGTAAGCTCTCCAAAGGAAAGACGATTGAGACGGCCAAAATAAAATATTTGCTTGCCGGAAAGGCCTTTCTCCTCTAAGATGGGCGCCGGTAAAAAAGGTGCCGGTTGCGACCCGGAGTGAGGTCCCTTCCGGTCCATCCGGCAGCACTGAAGGGCACGACCCAGAACGTTCAACAGGGGTGTCGGTTTGATTGTCAAGGCCATCAGCGCCACCATCGTCGGTATCGAATCCCATTCCGTTTCCGTCGAGGTCGATCTTGCCGCCGGCCTCCCCCAATTCTCCACGGTCGGCCTGCCGGACGTGGCCGTCCGTGAGAGCAAGGACCGGATCAAGGCCGCGATCAAGAATTCCGGCTATCCCTTTCCCGCACACCACGTGACCGTCAACTTGGCCCCGGCCGACATCAAGAAGGAAGGAACGGCCTTCGACCTCCCGATCGCCGCGGCAATCCTGGCCGCCCAGGGATTGTTCCCAGCCGCCGCCTTGACGCAATACCTCCTGCTCGGCGAACTCTCTCTGGACGGCTCCGTGAAAGGGATACACGGGGCGCTCTCCGCCGCCTTCAGGGCACGGGACATGGGAATCCGGGGTCTGGTTCTGTCCGCCGAAAACGCCCCAGAGGCCGCCCTGGTCAAGGAAATCGAGACGATCCCCGTGGCTTCTCTGGCCGAGATCGTGGAATTCTTCAGCGGACGGAGCCGGATCGAACCCCTGGATGCCGACATGGGGGAACGCTTCAGGCAGAGCCGCGACTACCCTTTCGATTTCAATGAAATCCGCGGCCAGCAGCAGGCCAAGCGCGCCCTGGAGGTGGCCGCTGCCGGCGGGCACAATGTCCTGATGATCGGACCGCCGGGATCGGGCAAGACCATGCTTGCCCAGCGGCTCGTGACGATCCTTCCGGACCTGTCGCTCCCCGAGGCCATCGAAACCACGAAGATCTACTCCGTTGCGGGGCTCTTGGACCGGAAGGCGGAAATCCTGGGGACCCGTCCCTTCCGCACCCCCCACCACACGATCTCCGACGCAGGCCTTATCGGCGGGGGGCATCTCCCCAGACCCGGGGAGATCAGCCTGGCCCATCAGGGGGTTCTGTTCCTCGACGAGCTCCCCGAGTTCCGGAAGAACGCCTTGGAGGCCCTGCGGCAGCCCCTCGAGGATGGGAAGGTCACGATCGCGCGTGCTTCGCTGACGGCGACCTACCCCGCCCGCTTCATGCTGGTTGCTGCGATGAATCCCTGTCCCTGCGGCTATCTCGGTCAGAGAACCCGCCCCTGCCGCTGCACGCCCCAACAGATCCGCCAGTACCAGGGGCGGATATCGGGCCCTCTCCTCGATCGGATCGACATCCACATCGAGGTCCCTCCCGTCCCTTACCGGGACCTGACGGCGCGCGAAGCCGGAGAATCCTCCGCCGCAATCAAGGCCCGGATCGAAGAGGTCCGCCGGATCCAGAAGGGGAGATTCAACGGCGACCAGACCCGGTTCAACGCCCGCATGTCCGAGGCCCAGGTCCGGTCGTTCTGTGCCCTTGATGCGGATTCCCGCCAGTTGATCGAGATGGCCATGGACAGACTCGGGCTGTCCGCCCGCGCCCATACCCGGATCCTGAAGGTCGCACGGACCATTGCGGACCTCGAGGGAAACCCTGCCATTGGCTCATCCCACGTCGCGGAGGCGATCCAGTACAGAAGCCTTGATCGTCGTCCCGTTTAGTGGTAAAGATCGGCCATTATTCACCACCGAGTGGTTGTTATAAGGAGATGAAGCATGGAAATCAAAGTGATCCAAAATCCTCTTGAGAAGCGAAAGGCGAAGCCCACCGATGAATCGAAGCTGGGTTTCGGAAAGATCTTCAGCGATCATTTCTTCACCATGACCTACCATACCGGCCAGGGCTGGCACGATCCGCTGATCGAACCCTACCGGCCCCTCCAACTTGATCCCACGGCGATGTGCCTCCACTACGCCCAGGAGATCTTCGAAGGGATGAAGGCCTATCGGGGCAAAGGGGGGGCCATCTTCATGTTCAGGCCCATGGAAAACATCCGCCGGATGAACGTCTCGGCGGAGCGCCTCTGCATGCCGAAGGTCGATGAGCAACTCTTCTTCGAAGCACTCAAGAGACTGGTCATCCTGGAAAAGGATTGGATCCCCCATGGCGCCGGGACCTCCCTCTACATCCGGCCGACCATGATCGCGACGGAACCGGCCCTGGGTGTCCATCCGGCGAACGAGTACCTCTTCTTCATCATTGCCGGCCCCGTGGGGGCTTACTATGCCGAGGGGTTCGGCCCCACCCGCATCTTCGTCACCGAGGAGTACTGCCGGTCCGTTCCGGGGGGCACCGGCTACTGCAAGGCCGGCGGCAATTACGCAGCCAGCCTCTATGCGGGCGAAATCGCCAAAAAGATGGGATACACGCAGGTTCTGTGGCTCGACGCGGTCGAGAGGAAATACGTGGAGGAAGTGGGAACGAGCAACATGTTCTTCATGATCGGCGACGAACTGATCACGGCCCCCTTGACGGGGTCGATCCTCCCGGGGGTGACCCGCGATTCGGTCATCCAACTGGCCAAGAGCTGGGGGGTGAAGGTCTCGGAGAGACGGCTGGGGATGGATGAGGTGATGGAAGCCATCGCCAACGGGACGATCCGGGAGGCCTTCGCCTCAGGAACGGCCGCCATTGTTTCGCCGGTCGGTCAGATCTATTACCAGGGGAAGGAGTATCTCATCGCTGACGGCAAGACCGGCCAGTTGACCAATCGGCTGTACGAGGAGATCCTCCAAATCCAGTACGGACAGAAGGACGATCCTTTCGGTTGGCGGATCAAGATCGCCGATTGAACGGGTCTCCAGAGGGATATTTCTCTTGATCCGGGAACTTGGAAGAGGAATCCACAGGGATGTGGAGAGAGCTGTGGACAAGCCTGTTGATAACCCCTGTAACTACCCAGATGTCACGATTTTCTACCGGTTTGCATAAGGTTTGGGCAGTAAGAATGATGATTGATATCAATAAGTTGCATACCACCCGCGGCATCTTGGCCATTTTCAGGCGTTTTTTAAGGAGTTGTAAACTCCTTGAAAAAAATGTGCCGTTTTCGCACTTGACAACGGTTTTTTTTCACAGACACTCCCATCGCCCTTTCGCTGTCAGGACAGCGACGGCCATCCTGCTGTTTTCGCTCCTTTCGTTTCCCGTACCGGCCCCTGGGGCCGAGCCTCTGTCTCTGGAAGAACTGACGGCCAGGACCCAGGAACTCTACGACAGGACCACGGATCTGAAGGCCCGCTTCGTCCAGGAGGTGACGATCCAATCCATGAAGAAGACCGAAAGGGAAGAGGGGACGGTCTTCTTCAAAAATCCACGGATGATGCTCTGGGATTATCTGAAGCCGAAGACCAAGAAACTGGTCATCAACGCCCAGAAGGCTTGGCTTTACGTCCCCGAAGACCGGATCGTCTATGTCCAGAGCGCAGAAGCCCTATTCCGCTCGAGGGTGGCCCTGCGGTTCCTCTCCGGCCTGGGCAAACTCTCCGAAGACTTCCAGATCCGTTTCGCCAAGGACAATCCCCTCGACGACAGGGGCAACTATCTCCTCCTTCTGACCGCCAGGGAACCGGGAACGGGCCTTGACCGGCTCAACCTGACCGTTGACGGCAGGACCTTTCTGATTATCCAATGCTGGTTCAACGATGCCTTCGGAAATACGACCCGCCTGCGCTTCAGCGACGCCCGTTTGAATACGGGGATTCCCGACCATGTCTTCACCTTCAAGCCTCCCGAGGGGGTCGAGGTGGTCAACATGACCCAGTGAATCGGCTTTTTTTCACCGGGACCGACCGTCGTTGGGTCGGTCCAATTATTGAAGAGGGTCCCACAAAAAGGCTCTGCCTTCCCGTGACCTTTTTCCTCTGGGGGGAGAGGCTTCACTGAGGGAGCCCTCCGCCTTTGCCCATCTTCTGTTCAGTGACGGGATAGGATGGAGGTGATGGATGTGATTCGAATTGGTCTGGCCGACGGCGACCTGCCGGAGATCGAACGGGAATGGCTGGAAACAGACGGCCGCGGGGGTTATGCGTCGAGCACCCTGTCTGGCTGTCACACGAGAAGCTATCACGGGCTGCAGGTGGCCAATCTCCGGTCGCCGGAGGGCCGGCACGTCCTCCTGTCCAAGCTGGAGGACTCGTTCATCCTCGGAAACGGGGAGTTTTTTCTCACCTGCCACCGGTACCCAGATGTCCTCTTCCCTCCCGGTCCCTCCTGCCTTCGGGAATTCCTCGTTGGGGATCCCCTCCGTTTCTCCTATCAGGCAGGCGGGACCCGCATGAAGAAAGAGGTGATGCGGCTCCCCGATGGGGACACCGTCCTGGTCCGTTACGAACTTGAGTCGCCGCCGGAAAAGGGCCGTCTCCGGCTGAAACCTTTCCTGGCCTTCAGGGGGTTTCACCGCCTCTCCCATGAAAATCCCTTCTTCCGCGGCCGGATCGAGCGGATCGAGAATGGCTTCCGAATCGAACCCTACGAGGGGATGCCCCCTCTCTTCATCCGGACCTCGACAGACTCGGAATGTTCCCCACGGCCGCTCTGGTACCGCCGCTTCGAATACGACCGGGAACGGGAACGCGGTTTCGAACACCTGGAAGACCTCTTCTGCCCCGGGATCCTCGAGACACCCATCGAAGCCGGCTCTGCGGTAATCCTGGTGGCCTCCTGCACCCTTTCGGAAGAAGATCTGAACTCCCTCTGGAGGGAGGAATCGGAGCGACGCCGTCTCCGAAGGCATAAAGAGGAAAGAGGGGCAGAGGGCTTCGATGGCGGGGATCGGGAGATGCTCCTGGCCCTGCTCCGCGCGGGACAACAGTTCCTCATCACGACCCCTTCCGGAAGGCCGGCCGTCATCGCCGGATATCCCTGGTTCGAGAGCTGGGGGCGGGATACCTTGATCGCCCTTCCGGGACTCGCCTTCCGTTCGGGACACCTCCAGGAGGGGATCGCGATCCTGGACGAAATCGGCCGGCACGAGCGGGAAGGGCTCCTGCCCAATTTCTTCTCCGCCGATGGTCAGCCAGCGGCCTACAACACGGTGGACAGCTCGCTGCTGTACTTCTGGACCGTCCAGGAGCTGCTCGGGGCCACGGGCGATTGGTCGCTGATCCAAAGGCTGTTCTGGCCCGTCATGAAGAGGATCGTGGGGCGTTTCAGGGGAGGAACGCGGTTCGGGACGGCGATGGACGGCCGCGGCCTGCTCCACGCAGGCGACAGGACCACGGCCCTCACCTGGATGGACGCCACCGTGCAGGGCGTGCCCGTTACCCCGCGAAATGGCTGTGCGGTGGAAATCAACGCCCTGTGGTACAATGCCCTCCGTTTCACCGACAAGATGGGGGAGCGTTTCGGGGATCCGGTCCCCGGATGCCGCGAACTGATCCCCCTGGTCCGTCGTTCTTTTCGGGAGACCTTCTGGAACCCGCAGGCGCAGTGTCTGGGGGATGTCTTTTACGAAGGCGCCCTCGATACGGCCATCCGACCGAACCAGATCTTCGCCGTCAGCCTTCCCTTCTCACCCCTTGAACCGGAGGAACAGGCCGCCGTCGTGGGCACCGTCCGCAGCCACCTCCTCACCCCCTGCGGGCTCAGGACCCTCGCCCCCGCTGATCCTGCCTACCGGGGACGGTATCGGGGCAGCGGTCCAGAGAGGGACGCGGCCTATCACCAAGGGACCGTATGGCCCTGGCTCCTTGGCCCCTTCGGCGAGGCCGCCATCCGTGTGGCCGTGGACCGAAATCGGGAAAGGGAAGCCCTCATGAACCACCTCCGGATTTTCCTGAGCGGCCATCTGACCGAGGCAGGCATCGGCAGCGTCTCGGAGGTGTTCGACGGCGATCCCCCCCACTGGCCGGGCGGCTGCATCGCCCAGGCCTGGAGTGTCGCCGAGTTGATCCGCCTGTTCTTCCTCCTCCGGGACCGGGGAACAGGAGCAGGAGGAGGATGAGCGGATCTCCTCCTTCGGCCTTCGACGGGGGTTTACTTTCCGGATGGTCTGTGTCATGATGAATCAAGATCCCTCTCATGCGGGATTCGGCCGCCCCTTTTGCGGGACGGGACAAACCGCCCCCGGGCACGACGGGAACGCCACCTGAGACGAACTGGAGATCACAGACGATGAACGTTCTGATGTTCGGCTGGGAATTTCCGCCCTGGATCAGCGGCGGCCTGGGCACGGCCTGTTTCGGGATCACGAAGGCCTTGGCCGAACGGGGGCATCGGATTACCTTCGTCCTGCCGAGCTCGGGAGAGGGGGACGGTCCCTCTTTCCTTCATCTGCTGCCTGCTTTCAGTGCGGCGGCCAATGACGGCCGCGGATCCGGGACATCGACTGCCCCTCCTGTGACCCTCCATCGCGTCCCTTCACCCCTTTCCCCCTACCTGAACCAGCAGGGATATCGGTTCCGGCACAGGGGAATCAACCGGCCGAGAATGGACCGTTACGGTTCCGATCTGATTGCCGAGGTGGTCCGTTATGGCGCGGCGGGGGGCTCCCTCGCCCGTGGCCGGACCTTCGATATCATCCACGCCCACGACTGGATGACGATTTATGCCGCCCTGGAAGCCAGAAGGATCAGCGGAAAGCCTTTTGTCCTGCATATCCACTCCCTGGAGTATGACCGCAGCGGCGAGAACGTCAACGAGGCGATCCGTAGGATTGAAGCCGAGGGGGTCCGGCAGGCGGATCGGATCATCGCCGTGAGCCACCGGACCGCCCGGATGATCGTGGAGCGCTATGGCGTCGCCGCGGGGAAGATCACGGTGGTCCATAATGCCGTTTCCCATCAGGAGGCGGGACAGGTCTACCGCGCCGAACGGCGGGGGAAACCCCGGGGGGAGAAGATGGTCCTCTTCCTGGGGCGCATCACCTTCCAGAAGGGCCCCGACTACTTCGTCGAGGCAGCGGCCCAGGTCCTCCGGGTCCTCCCGGATGTCCGGTTCGTCATGGCCGGGACGGGGGACATGGTGGAGAGGATGATCGAGCGGGTGGCCGAACTCGGGATCGGCAACCGCTTTCACTTTTCCGGTTTCCTGCAGGGGGAGGAGATCGAACGGATCTTTTCCCTGAGCGATCTGTACGTCATGCCGAGCGTCTCCGAGCCTTTCGGCATCTCTCCCCTCGAGGCGATGCTCTACGACGTCCCGGTGATCATCTCCCGCCAATCGGGTGTCGCCGAAATCCTCCGGCATGCCCTGAGGGTCGACTTTTGGGACGTCCGGGAAATCGCATCCAAGATCATCGCCGTCCTGAAGTACCCGGTCCTGGCCGGCGAGATGGTCCGCGAGGCCCGCGAGGAGCTCCGCAAGATCCGCTGGGACACGGCTGCGCAGCGGATCGCGGAGGTGTATCTCGAGATGGCCTCCGCCACGGTCAGGCCATAAAACAGAGGGGAAGAAAAGGCATGCCCAGCGTCTGTCTCTATTTTCAGGTTCACCAGCCCTGCCGCCTGAGGCGATACTCCGTATTCGACATGGGTCATGCCCACGACTACGAGGATGAAGGAGAGAACCGCCGGATCCTGGAGAGGATCGCCCAGAAATGCTACCTTCCGGCAAACAAGGTGCTCCTTGAACTGATCGGACGATACGGGGACGCCTTCCGGATCGCCTTTTCCCTCTCCGGCGTGGTCCTCGACCAGATGGAACGGCACCGTCCGGATGTCCTGGAGAGCTTCCAGAAGCTGGCCGCAACGGGTTGTGTGGAGTTCCTCAACGAGACAGACGGCCATTCCCTGGCTTTTCCCTTTTCCCCCAAGGAGTTCGGGGAGCAGGTTCTCCTCCACCGTAGGCGGATCCAGCGTCTCTTCGGCCAGAGTGGCCGTACTTTCCGCAACACGGAGTTGATCTACAACAACGACCTGGCCGCGGCGGTCGAGGCCATGGACTACGAGGTCATCCTGGCCGAGGGGACCGAAAAAGTTCTCGGCAAGCGAAGTCCCGACCGGGTCTATCGCCCCACCGGCTGCCGAAATTTGAAGCTGCTCCTCAGGAATTACCGCCTCTCGGACGATGTGGCCTTCCGTTTCTCCGACCGGCAATGGGCCGAATACCCCCTGACGGTGGGGAAATACAGCCAGTGGCTCCACCAGAGCTGGCAGGAAGAGACGGTCATCAACCTCTTCATGGACTACGAGACATTCGGCGAGCACCAATGGACGGAAACGGGGATCTTCGATTTCCTGGAGGCCCTTCCTGGCGAGGTCCTCGCCAGGAAGGATTTTTCATTCAAGACCCCTGCCGAGGCGGCCCGGGCCAATGAACCGGCCGGAGAGATCGACTGCTCCGGATTCATCTCCTGGGCGGACGAGGAGCGGGACACGACGGCCTGGCTGGGAAACGCCATGCAGCAGGACGCGGCCCGCACGCTCTACGGCCTTGAGGAAACGGTCCGACTCAGGGGCGATGCGGATCTCTTGGGGACCTGGCGGATGCTCCAGACCTCCGATCACCTCTACTACATGTGCACGAAGTGGTTTTCCGACGGAGATGTCCACCGTTATTTCAACCCCTACGAATCCCCCTATGAGGCCTACATCAACTATATGAACATCCTGGGGGATCTATCGCAGTCCATGAAACACCCATAAGGAGCACAGTCATGACGGAGATACAGGAACACTACCTCTTTGAGGTGAGTTGGGAGGTCTGCAACAAGGTCGGGGGGATCTATACGGTCATCACCAGCAAGATCCCCGAGGCGACCCGGGCCTATGGCGAACATTACATCGCCCTGGGCCCCGACCTCAAGACCAACCCCGATTTCGAGGAAACGGACGAGGAGTGCTGGAAGCGGGTCCGGGAGGCCGTCGCCATCAAGGAGATCCCATGCCGTTTTGGCCGCTGGAAGGTCCCGGGAAATCCAAAGGCGATCCTCGTCGGCTTTGGGAAGAAATACAACAAGGACCAACTCCTCTTCACCATCTGGGAGGACTATGGCGTGGACTCCATCGCCGGAGGATGGGACTATGTCGAGCCGGTGATGTTCAGTTACGCTGCCAGCGAGGTGATCGAGACCGTTTACAACCTCCTGGTGCGGCCCCAGGGGATGAGGGCCGTCGCCCAGTTTCATGAATGGATGACGGGGGCGGGACTTCTGGGCCTCAAGAAGCAGGCGCCTGAGATCGGCACCGTCTTCACCACCCATGCCACGATGCTCGGTCGGACGCTCGCATCGTCGGGGATGGACATCTACACGGCCATGGATCATATCTCGCCGCAGCGCGAGGCGAGCGCCCACAACATCACGGCCAAGTGTTCCATGGAATCGGCATCGGCACGGGAAGCGGACTGTTTCACCACCGTCAGCGAGATCACCGCGCAGGAAGCAAAGAACTTCCTGGGCCGGGCCCCGGATCTGATCACCCCCAACGGCCTCGACATTGAGAACATCCCCGACCTGGCCGCCAACCGTTCGCCTGCCCTGAAGTCGCGGGAAAGGCTCCTGGCAGCGGCCTCCCGCTTCCTCCGCCGCGACTTCCCGGCCGACACCCGGATCATGGTCATCTCGGGACGGGGCGAGTTC
>JAJFUM010000299.1 GCA_021372415.1 Deltaproteobacteria bacterium | reverse complement strand
CAGGCCGGCGACAAACGATGAGCCCGCATCTGGACACACCGAATCATAGAACCGTGCGCGTTGCCGGATATCCCTTGGAGCTCCTCATCGGACTGGCGACGCTCGTCGGGCTGTATCTGGTCAGCCTCCGGAATTTCCTGTTGTTCCATACCCTGGTGGAGCTCTTCACCATCGCCATCGGGTTGACCCTCTTCATCATCGCCTGGAACGTGCGCCGCACGGTCACCGACCATTACATCCTGTTCCTCGGGATCGCCTGCCTGTCCATCGCCGTCCTGGATCTTTTCCACGCCCTGACGTACAGGGGGATGGGCATCCTGGCCGTCAGCGGCGCCAACACCGCGACCCAGATGTGGATAGCGGCCCGCTTCGTCCAGGCCTTGGCCCTGCTAGTTGCCCCCTACTTTCTGACCCACCGGCTCCGCAGCGGCGCGACCCTCTTCCTTTTCGCCCTCGTCACCGGCCTGTTCCTGGCCTCCATCCTGGGATGGGACATCTTCCCCGTCTGCTACATCGAAGGGGTCGGCCTGACGCCATTCAAAGTGGTCAGCGAATACCTCATCGCCCTGATCCTCCTGACGGCCCTGATTGTCCTGTCCCGGGTGCGGCCCATCCTGGATCGGACGGTCCTCCTGTGGATCGCCGCCTCCATCACCGCCACCATCGCCTCAGAGATGGCCTTCACCTTCTACATGGGGGTCTACGACCTTGCCAATATCGTGGGCCACTATCTGCGGATCATCGCCTTCTATTTGATCTACAAGGCCGTCGTCGAAACGGGTCTCGTCAAACCTTACGCCCTTCTCTTCCGGAACCTCGTGGGGCAGCGGGAGGCACTTCGGGAAGAAAAGCAGAGGGCCCAGAGTTATCTCGATGTCGCCGGGATCATCGTCGTGCTCAACCCGGACGGGACCATTGCCCTGATCAACCAAGCCGGTTGCGACCTTTTGGGATGCGACGAGCAGGACGTGGTCGGCAAGAACTGGTTCAGCACTTTCATTCCCGAAGCCTTCCGGGACGAGGCGCAGGTCACCTTCGCCAGACTTCTCATCAGCAATCCGGGAGAAAAGGATTTCTTCGAGAGCCCGGTCATGGCCCGGGAGGGCATGGAACGGACGATCCGATGGCATCCCAGCCTTTTGAAGGATGAAGGGGGACGTGTCACCGGCATCCTGAGCGCCGGGGAAGACATCACCGAATGGATCATGGCCGAGGCCGAAAAAACCCATCTGGCGAGCTTTCCCCGTCTCAACCCCCATCCCGTCGTTGAGGTGGATCTGGATGGAAAGGTGCACTTCCTCAACCCGACCGCAGAAAGGCTCTTTCCGGATCTCGGCCGCCTGGGGCCGGAACACCCTTGGCTGAAGGACTGGGACGCCTGGGTCGGCCAATTCTTTGCCGACCAGTCCCAGGAGGGACAAAGGGAGATCGAAGCCGGTGGGAAATGGTACCATCAGCTGATGTATTTCGTTTCTGAAAATCGGAAGATCCGCATCTACGGCCTGGACATCACCCAACGCAGGCAGGCCGAGGAGAGGCTCAAGAAGATCCATGGAGAGCTGGAAGAACGGGTCAGGGAACGGACCTCCCAGCTCGATCTGGCCAACCGCCTGCTCACCTCCGAAATCGAACAGAGAGAGAGGGCCCAGAAGGACCTGGAGAAGCAGTCGCACCTCCTGGAGGCCTTTTTCAACCACTCCGTTTCGCCGATCGTCTTCCTGGACCGGGACTTCAACTTCATCCGGGTCAACGAGGCTTACGCCACCGCCTGCCGGCGCGACGCCACGGAATTCATCGGGCACAACCACTTCGAGTTCTACCCCTCGGAGGCAGAGGCCCTGTTCCGTCAGGTCGTGGAAACGAAACGGGGTTGTCGCGCTTACGCCATGCCCTTCGTCTTCCCAGACCACCTGGAATGGGGAACCACCTACTGGGACTGGACGCTGGTCCCCATCCTGGACGAAGCCGGCGAAGTCGATTTCCTGGTCTTTTCCCTGAACGACATTACGGAGAGGAAACTCGTCGAGGAGGAGGGCCAGAAAAACGCGAGGCTCCTAGATCTGGCCAACGACACCATCATCGTCTGCAACATCGAGGGTGACATCACCTATTGGAACCGGGGCGCCGAGAAGCTCTACGGTTGGACCAGAGGCGAGGTGATCGGACGGAACCTCGGGGACCTCCTGCAGGCGGAATTCGGCATGCCCCCGGAGACTGCCCAGGAAATCCTGTTCCGTGAAGATTACTGGGAAGGGGAGATCGTCCACACCCGAAAGGACGGTGGCAAAGTCACAGTCCTGAGCCGATGGACCCTGCAGCGCGATCACCGGGACATCCCCATCTCCTATTCGGAGATCAACCGGGACATCACCGAGCTCAAACGCAAGGAGCGGGAGCTTCGCGAATCATCGCTCTACACCAGAAACCTGATCGAGGCAAGCCTCGACCCCCTGGTCACGATCAACGCCGAGGGGAAAATCATGGACGTCAGCCGGGCCACGGAACTCATGACCGGCGTCGACCGGGAACGGCTCGTCGGAAGCGACTTTTCCGACTACTTCACAGATCCGCAGAAGGCCCGGGAGGTATACCGGACCGTCTTCTCGCAGGGATACATCCGCGATTACCCCCTGGCGATCCGCCATGTCTCAGGCCGGACGACAGAAGTCCTTTACAATGCCACAGTCTACAGGGACGAGGGGGGCCGCGTTCAGGGGGTCTTCGCCGCCGCCCGGGATGTGACGGAGCTCCGCACGGCGCAGCGAGCCCTGCAACAATCCCACGACGAGCTGGAACTCCGGGTGGAGGAGCGCACGGCCGAACTGGAAGCCGCCAACCGTGAGCTGGAGAGCTTCAGTTACTCCGTCTCTCACGACCTCCAGACGCCCCTGCGGGCCATCGACGGGTATTCCCGCATGATCCTCAGGGACAACGGGAACCGGTTCGACGACGAGACGAGACAGAGATTCGGCACGATCCGCCAGAGCGCCCAGATGATGGGCCAACTCATCAATGACCTCCTGGCCTTTTCGCGGCTGGGCCGCAAGGAGATCACCCCCTCACGGCTGGATATGGAGGGGCTCCTCGACGACGTATGGCAGGAACTGCAGGTCATCCATCCGGAGAGAAAGATGACCCTGGAGGTCGGGCCGATGCCCCCGGCCTTCGGCGACAGGATGCTGATCAAACAGGTCCTGCTGAATCTCCTGTCCAACGCCATCAAGTTCACCCGCCCCCGGGAATGTGCTAGAATCCAAGTCAGGGGGACAGAGGACGGTGACCGGCTCGTCTACGACGTCATCGACAACGGCGTCGGCTTCGACATGGCCTACCACGACAAGATGTTCGGGGTCTTCCAGCGTCTCCACAACAGCGATGAATTCGAGGGGACCGGGGTGGGCCTGGCTATCGTCCAGCGTATCATCCACCGTCACGGCGGAAAGGTATGGGCGGAGGGCAAACCCAATGAAGGGGCCTCCTTCCACTTCTCGCTGAAAAAAGAAAGGGGGAATGCCCTTTGATCCATGCGGCCGAGATCCTGATTGTGGAGGACAACCGCCACGACGTGGCGATGATCCTGGATACCTTCCGGGAGCAGAACGTCGCCGAGAGAGCCTCTGTCCTGCGCAACGGCGAGGAGGTCCTGGACTATTTCTTCGGTCCGGGGGGATGTTTGCATGGGCCGGGGGCCTCCTACCCCAGATTCATCCTGCTTGACCTGAAGCTCCCGAAGGTCAGCGGCCTGGAGGTCCTCAAGCGCCTGAAGTCCGATGAACGGACCCGGGATATCCCTGTCATCATCTTCACCTCCTCCAACGAGGCGAAGGACCGGGACGAAAGCTGCCTGTTGGGGGCCAACAGCTATATCGTCAAGCCCTTGGATGCGGACTGTTTCTCCCGTTTCGTGACCGAGATTGCCTCCTATTGGCTTGTGATGAACAAGACCCCCTATCAGGACCGATAAGGACATTCTCCGATAACCAGCCAGTCGTGCAAGAGATGGAGCATTCATCATGGACAGGGAACTGCATATCCTGATTCTGGAAGACGTGACCACGGATGTTGAACTGATCAAGGATGAACTTCTGGAGGCCGGGACGGTCTTCACCCTGCGGTGGGTCAAAGACAGGGGGGCCTTCCTCGGGGCGCTGGATGAATTCTCCCCGGACATCATCCTGTCCGACTATTCCCTCCCATCCTTCGACGGGCTGTCGGCCCTGAAACTGGCCCGATCCCGGTGTCCCGACGTGCCCTTCATCTTCGTCTCAGGGGCCCTCGGGGAAGAGACGGCCATCGAACTGCTCAAGCAGGGTGCCGTCGATTACGTCCTGAAGAGCCGGCTTTCCCGCCTGGCACCGGCGGTCCACCGCGCGCTCCAGGAGGTTCAGGAGCGCCGGAAACGCCAGAGGGCCGAGGAGGCGCTGAAGAAGAGGGAAAAGGCCCTGGAACTGAAATCCCAAAGCCTCGAAGAGGCCAACACGGCTCTGAAGGTTCTCCTTCAACGCCGGGACGAGGACAGGGCCGCCCTGGAGGAACAGGTCCTGACCAATGTCCGGAAACTGGTTTTGCCCTGCGTGGAAAGCCTGAAGCACCTCACCCTCAACGACCGCCAGATGGCCCTGGTCCGGTCGATCGAGGACAACCTCCGGAAGATCGTCTCCCCCTTCCTGCGCAATCTGACCTCGAACTACCTCGATCTGACCCCGAGGGAGATCCAGGTGGCCAACCTGATCAAGGAGGGCAAGACGACCAAGGAAATCACGGACATCCTCCACATATCGGCGACCGCCGTGGATTTCCACAGGAAAAACCTCCGCAGCAAATTCGGCATCAAGAACAAAAAGACCAACCTGATGGCCTTCCTTTCCCAGCTCTCCTGAGTGGTAGATTATCCCTACCATTAGACCGCTATTCAATCCTCATTGTCCCGAACGGACAGCCGCACTATCGTCGAATCATCGGAAAGCGGCACGCTCTGGGAACGGACATTCCACCTTCAAATCCAGACCGGGGCGCCCAAAGGCGCTCCCCGGAATGAAAGGAGGGACAGGCGCTATGAAAGCCGATATCCAATGTACCTACTGCGGTCACCAGGGGAAATTGGGAAGAAGGAGGACCGGCGGCAAGCGGGACGGGAAGACCTTCAAGTTCATCGGGAGCAATCCCTTCTCCGGACATCTCCATTATCAATGCCCCGTATGTGCCATCGTCCTGCTCGTACCTCCAGGGACCATCCGGGAAGGCAGGGACTTCAGCAAGCCCGTCCCTCGGGAACGGACCCACTCGATGCAAATCGCCCGCCTTTGAATATTGGAGGCATGGAGGAAGGCTTTGAGAACACCCCGCTTCTCCGCTACGTGGCATCCTGGGAAGGGCCGGATGAAATCGCAAGATGAGGAGGTATGCAATGGGCTCAGGGAGTTTTTTACCCAAACGTATCCTGGTGCCGACCGATTTCTCCAGTTATGCGCACAACGCCTTCCTACGGGCACTTGAAATCGCTTCGACGTACCATGCGGCCGTGATCCTGCTGCACGTCATCGATGAACAGGTCTCCCAGTGCGTTGTCGATTTCTGCCTGAGCGAGACTGTGGTCCAACAGATCAGAAAGCAACAGGCGACGGCGACGGCCGACAAGCTCCAGCGCGAGCTCAACAGTATCGTCGACAACCGCCGTGGTGGCATCGACATCACCAGCGACGTGAGAAACGGCATCACCTACGACGAGATCCTCAAAGTCCAGCAGGAGAAGGAAATCGATCTGATCGTCATGGCCTCGCACGGAAAAACCGGGATCGTGAAGAACCTCATCGGTTCCGTGACGGAGAAGGTCGTCAGGGGTGCCAAATGCCCGGTCATCGTCATCAGGAATTGAACGGTCGAAAATAAAAGGATTTACACAAAATAAGGAGGAAGGAACATGTACCAAAAGGTTCTGGTCCCGCTGGATGGTTCTGATTTGGCCGAGTGCGCCCTGTCGCATCTCAAATCCCTCGTCAAAGATGGCTCGGTGGGGGAGGTGACCCTCATGAACATCGTCAAGATTGATATCCCCTGGGCGGAGATGAAGAGCGGGAACTTCGACATCAACGCCCTCAGGGAACCGCTTTTCGCCGCCTCGAAGAAATACCTCGCCGATGTGGCCGACCGTCTGAATGCCCAGGGGATCAAGGTCAAGACGGAATCCGTCGAGGCCAACAGGCCCGCCGAAAAGATCAACGAATACGCCCAGGAAAACCGGATGGACTTCGTGATCCTGGCGACGCACGGACATACGGGCTTCAAAAAACTGATGCTGGGAAGCGTGGCGTCCGGCGTGCTGAACCAATCCCATGTCCCCGTGCTCCTGATCCGACCGGAGGCCTGCCGCCTCTAGTCCACCCTTCCATCCCGTTGAACCCTCCGGAAGGCTGGAGGGTTCAACGGCGCCGGAACCTCTAACACCCCGGAAACCTGATGGGTAGTGTCTCGACAGGGGTCTAAAGCTGGGCTTGTGACCAACCCTGTCCAAAGGGAGGCACCACCCGGCTCGATCCGTTGACAATCGGGGGACTCGGCCTTAATATAGGATTACTGTGCAAGGGGCAACCATCCCCGGTAACCCTTCTTGGCGGCAACCCGCCAGTCAAGGGAAGCCCGGCCATGGTCTAGGATCCCGCGATCTCCATCTGCCGGCGATTAGGGATTGCCTGCGGGAGCGGACAACCATTCATAAGGAGTATGCTATGTGGGAATACACGGACAAGGTCAAGGACCACTTTCTCAATCCCCGCAATGTGGGCGAGGTGGAAAATCCCGACGGCATCGCAGAGGTCGGCTCCATCGCCTGCGGGGATGCCCTCAAATTTTCCTTCAAGCTCGATGAGAACAAGCGGATCAAGGATGCGAGGTTCAAGACCTTCGGCTGCGCCAGCGCCATCGCCTCCTCGTCGGCCCTCACCGAGATGATCAAGGGGATGACCCTGGAGGAGGCCGCCAAGGTCACCAACAAGGACATCGCCGAATACCTCGGCGGCCTGCCCGACGAGAAGATGCACTGCAGCGTCATGGGCAAGGAAGCCCTCGAAAAGGCGATTGAGAACTACCAGGGGGCACCCGCCAAGGAGGAGGGGGCCCAGATCGTCTGCGAGTGCTTCGGCGTGACGGACCGGGAGATCGAACGGGCCGTCCGGGAGAACCACCTCACGACAGTCGAGGAGGTGACCAATTACACCAAGGCGGGCGGCGGCTGCGGAAACTGTCACGAGGCGATCCGGCAGATCATCGAGAGGGTGCGGGCCGAGGCCCGACCCACCACGGCTCCGAAACTGACCAACATCCAGAAGATCAAGCTGATCGAGGAGGCCCTGGCCAAGGAAATCCGGCCGTCCCTGAAGCACGACGGGGGGGATATCGAGCTCATCGACGTCGTTGGGAACCGGGTTATCGTGGCTGTACGGGGCGCCTGCGCCTCCTGCAAGGCCTCCGACATCACCTTGAAACATTTCGTTGAGGCCCGGCTCCGGGATCTGGTCTCGCCCGATCTGACCATCGAGGAGGTGGCCTCATGAAGACCGTCTACCTGGACAACAACGCCACGACCCAGGTGGCCCCCGAAGTTCTCGAGGCAATGCTCCCCTATTTCCACGATCTCTACGGCAACCCCTCGAGCATGCATTCCTTCGGCGGCCAAGTCGCCAAGAAGCTGCGTGAAGCGCGGGAACAGGCGGCCGCCCTCATCGGCGCCTCCCCGGACGAGATCATCTTCACGAGCTGCGGCACAGAGAGCGACAACGCCGCTATCCGTTCGGCCCTTGCCACCTACCCCGAGAGGCGCCACATCGTGACCAGCCGGGTCGAGCACCCCGCAGTCCGGTCGCTCTGCGCGAACCTGGCCAGCCAGGGATACCGGGTCACGGAACTGCCGGTAGACAAGAACGGCATGCTGGACATGGAGCAGTACGTTGCGAGCCTGACTCCCGATACGGCTGTGGTCAGCCTCATGTGGGCCAACAACGAAACCGGGGTGATCTTCCCTGTGGAAAAGGCCGCGGCCCTGGCCCGTGAGCGGGGCATCCTGTTCCACACCGACGCGGTCCAGTCCACCGGCAAGATCCCGATCGATATGAGTAAGAACGCCATCGACATGCTGGCCATATCCGGTCACAAGCTCCATGCCCCCAAGGGGATCGGCTTCCTCTACGTCCGCAAGGGGACAAGGTTTTCGCCGTTCCTGATCGGGGGCCATCAGGAGAAGGGACGCCGCGGAGGCACCGAGAACACCCCCTCGATCATCGGCTTGGGGAAGGCCTGCGAACTGGCGGCCCGTCACCTGGAGACGGAGAATACCACCGTGAGGGGGCTGCGCGACAAGCTCGAGACGGAACTCCTGGCCCGAATCCCGCGGAGCCGGGTCAACGGCGATCCAAAGGGACGCCTTCCCAACACGACGAACATCAGCTTCGAACATGTCGAGGGGGAGGGAATCCTCCTTCTGATGAACGAATACGGCATCTGCGCCTCTTCGGGGTCGGCCTGCACCTCCGGTTCCCTGCAACCCTCCCATGTCCTGCGGGCGATGGGGGTCCCTTTTACGATGGCCCACGGGTCCATCCGGTTCAGTCTGAGCATTTACAACACCGAGGAGGAGATCGATTTCGTGATCGGGAAACTCCCCCCGGTCATCGAGAGGCTCAGGAGCATGTCCCCCTACTGGACCTCCGTGACCCAGAGTTGCGCCACCACCTGACGGGAAGGAAAGGGCCATGAACGACACCCTGCAGCAGTGCCGAGAAGAGATCGCCTCTACCGAGCGGTTCCGCGGTCAGATCCCGGACATCGTCAGGAACCTCGCGGCCACCTGCAATAACCGGGAATGCTTTGACCACGTGAGCGCGGAACCGATCCCTTCCCGCGAAGCCATCATGGCGATTCTCCGCCGGACCGGCGACATCCTCTACCCTGGCTATTTCTTCCAGACGCGGCTCGATCCCCTGAACGTGGAATACTACCTGGGACAGGAGGTGACGGCCCTCTTCGACGCCCTCTCCGCGCAGGCCGCCCTGGCGATCCGCCACGACTGCCTGCGCCACGGGCTGGCCTGCACCAACTGCACGGAGCGGGCCCAGGCAGCGGCCGTCGACTTTCTCAAGGGCCTGCCGGCCCTCCGCGAGGCGCTGGCCAAGGACATCCGGGCGGCCTACGAGGGTGATCCGGCGGCCCGGGGCTACGACGAGATTATCTTCAGCTATCCGGGACTCTACGCCGTCACCGTCTACCGCATCGCCCACCGGCTCCACGAACTGGAGATCCCCCTGATCCCCAGGATCATGACGGAGGCGGCCCACAGCCGGACAGGGATCGACATCCATCCCGGGGCCCGGATCGGGGAGGCCTTCTTCATCGACCACGGAACAGGGGTTGTCATCGGGGAAACGACCCTCATCGGTGACCGCGTGCGGATCTATCAAGGGGTGACCCTCGGAGCCCTCTCCCTGAGCCGGTCGGAACTGGAGGAGCTCCGGAATACCAAACGCCACCCGACGATTGAGGACGACGTGATCCTCTACGCCAACGCCACGGTCCTGGGGGGCGAAACAGTGATCGGTGCCCGTTCGGTCATCGGCGGGAACGTCTGGCTCACCCGCTCCGTGCCGCCGGACACCCAAGTCTTCCTGAAAAATCAGGAACTGGTCTTCGACCGGAAGGCCTAGAGGCCTCCGACAACGTCCCCAGCGCCCCCTTCCGCAGAAGGGTTCCGCACATCCATCGCGACCTGGGCTGGATGGAAAGAAAAGACAGGAAAGGCGGGGCAGGATCGGGCGAGGAAGCGGCCAATCTAGGAGTCGAGCACGGTGCGGATCTTCCGGGCGAGGTCCTTCATCGAAAAGGGCTTCTGGATAAAGTGGACGCCCGCCTCCAGCATGCCGTGGTGGACGATGACATTTGAGGTGTATCCGGACATGAAGAGGACCTTGATCTCCGGCCTGATCTGAGCGATCCGGTCGCTCAACTCCTTGCCGCTGAGGCCCGGCATCACCACATCGGTCAGAAGAAGATCGATAGGCTCCCCCTTCTTCTCGCACAGCGCAATGGCATCCAGAGGCGTCTCCACGGACAGAACCGTATAGCCGATCGCCTGCAGGATGTCCTGCGTGACCTCGCGTACCATCTCGTCGTCTTCCACCAGGAGGACCCTCCCGGCGGCCTGGGCCACCGTGGCTTCCTCCTGCTTGACCTCGACGGGTTTCTCCTCTTCCAGGATCCTGGGGATGTAGATCTTGAACGTGGTCCCCTGACCGGGCTCACTGTATACGTTGATGAAGCCCCTGTTCTGCTTGACGATCCCATAGATCGTGGCCAGTCCCAGCCCCGTCCCCTTTCCCACCTCCTTGGTGGTGAAAAAGGGCTCGAAAACATGGGAGAGGATCTCCCGGTCCATGCCGATCCCGTTGTCGCTGACCTCCAGGAGGACATAGGCCCCCGGTATGAATCCCAAGTGCCTTCGGCAATAGGCCTCGTCGAGGTGCGTATTGGCCGTCTCGATGGTCAGCTTGCCCCCGTCGGGCATCGCATCCCGGGCATTGACCACCAGATTGACGAGGATCTGGTCCATCTGGGAGGGATCGAATTTGATCTTCCAGAGATCCTCCTGGGGATAGAAACGCAGGTCAATGTCCTCCCCGATCAACCTGGAGAGGGTCTTTTCGGTGACCCCCAGAAGCTCGTTGAGGTCCATCGGCTTGGGGTCGATGATCTGCTTGCGGGAAAAGGCAAGGAGCTGCCGGGTAACGTCCCGGGAATGGCCTGCCGCCTTCTCGATCGCCAGGATGTCCTTCAACTGGGGATCGTCGGGAGAGAGCCTGGATCGGAGCAGGTCCGCGTACCCCAGGATGACGCTCAGCATGTTGTTGAAATCATGCGCCACGCCGCCGGCCAGCCTGCCGACGGATTCCATCTTCTGTGCCTGAATCAGCTGCGATTCGAGCCTGGTCTTCTCCGCCTCGGCCCGTTTGCGTTCGGTGATCTCCAAGACTATCCCGTCCCAGAGGATGTCGCCGTTGATCTGTGCCTCCGGTCGGGCCACGCACTCATACCAGCGGACATCCCCGTCGAAGCTGCAGCGCAACTCCTCCCTCCAGGGATGGAGGGTTTCCGCGGACCGCCGGATCGATTCTCTACAGCGCCGCCGGTCGTCGGGATGGATCAGGCCAGTCAGGAGGGCACCGTCACGCATGACGGCCTCCGGTTCAAGGCCGAAGAGCTGACGGCAGGCAACGTTGACGTAAGGAAAGGAGTAGCTCCCGTCTGGGTGAAGGGCAAATAGATAAACCAGACCGGGAATATTCGCTTGAAATCTCTGAAATTTCTCCGAAACCTCCCGGAAGGCGTTTTCCAGACCACGGCATTCCGTGAGCCGCTCCCGCACGTCCCCGATCATTCGGTTGATCACCTCGGCCAGTGCGTCCAGATCTCCGCCTGAGGCAGACGGGTCGATTCGTACCGAATAGTCACCCCGGGCCGCTCTGGTCACGGCATCGGTCATCTTGATGATACGTTCTGAATCCAACTTTCCATCCATAATTCAAGGCTTAGATTGATCAGGCATTCGAAAGCGGGATCTGTGGATCATGCCGATAACGGCCTCAACGGTTGGGGCACATGCATAAGTGAACCGCCGCCGTTTGTCAAGGATTAATTCCGGTACCGGCCAGCGGCCTTTTCAAGGGCCTCCAATCGTGCTAAATAGGCTCGCCACAGAACCGCGACATCACATCCGGGAGGTGTCCATGGAATTCGACAATCTTTTCAAGGCCTATCGGTCGGTCTGCCTCCGCCATGCGGATCGGACCCTCTTCCGGAATCAGGGCCTTACCTTCGGTCAGACCTGGCAACGGACAGAAAGCCGCGCCATGGCCCTCAAGCGTGACGGCTACGGCAAGGGGGACGTGATCGCGATCCTCGCGGGCAATTCCCCCGAGTGGTGCATGACCTACATGGCAATCACGGCGATCGGTGCCGTGGCGCTCCCCCTGGACACGAACCTCACACCGGAGCAGTACCGGGATATGGTCCGCCAGGTCGAGGCCAGGGCCGCCTTTGTCTCCGCCCCTTTCCGGAGCATCCTGAATGGAATTGCCCTCTACGACATCGACGCCGACCCTGTTGCCTCGGAGGGTCCCCTCCCGGAAACACCGCTGGCCCGGGACGACATCGCCTCGCTCCTGTTCACTTCCGGGACGACGGGAAACCCCAAGATCGTCTCCCTGACCCACGGGAACATCCTCCATGTGGCCCTGGTCTGCACCCGGCTGGAGGAGTACACCGCCGACGAGGTGACGCTGGCCATGCTCCCGCTCTACCATGTCTATGCCTTTGAGTCGACCTTCATGGCCCCGCTCCTGACGGGGAGTTCCGTCGTCTTCCAGACCTCCCTCAAGGGTCCGGACATCATCCGCGCCATGGCCGAGAACCCGATCACGATCTTCCCGGCGGCACCCCAGATGTGGGAGCTCTTCTTCGATGCCATGGTGGGAAAGATCCGGGCCCAGTCCATGGCCAAGTACCGCCTCTTCATGTTCTTCCTGAAGGCCGCCCCGGTCCTCAGGGCTCTGGGGCTGGGCGTCCTGCCGAAGAAGGTCTTCAGTCCCGTCCACGACATCTTCGGGCGGAAGATGCGGTTCTTCATCAGTGGCGGGGCGCCGCTCAAGAAGGAATACTTCCGCTGCTATCAGCGGATGGGCTTCGATATCATGGAGGGGTACGGCCTGACCGAAACGACGGGACCCATCGCAATTCCCTACTACAAAGACGCCGTTGCCGGGGCTGTGGGCCCCCCCATCCCCGGCAATGAGGTCCGGATCAAGGAGGTCAACGCCGACGGGATCGGGGAGATCTGGCTCAGGGGTGAGGCGGTGATGGCCGGCTATTACCGGAACGATGAGGCCAACCGCGAGGCCTTCGACGCGGAAGGCTTCTTCAACACCCGGGACCTGGGCTACGTGGACGGGAAGGGTCATATCCACATCACGGGGCGCAAGAAGAACGTCATCATCCTGGATTCGGGCAAGAATGTCTATCCGGAGGAGCTGGAGCTCCACTTCCGGTCGTCGCCCGCGATCGCCGAAATCGCCGTCTTTGGCCGGAAGATCGACGGCCGCGAGACGGTCTTCGCCGTCATCGTGCCAGCCCTCAAGGGACCGGACAGCTATGAGGCCGTTCGCGAGGAGGTCGCCCGCCTTAACCGGAGCCTCCCCGCCTACCGGCGGGTCTCACGCTTCGCCCTGGCGGCCGACCCCCTGCCCCGGAACTCCACCCGGAAGGTCCTGATTGACGAGGTGATCCGCCTCTTGGAGGCAGGCATCTTCCAGACGGAAAAAGAGGGGGTGGCCCTGCGCCGCAATGTCCTGGTGCCGGCCACCGTCCGGGAGGAGGAGATCGCCGCACGGCTCGCCGAGAAGCTCCAGGCCGATGCCCTCCTGGCCAACGGGACCCTCGCCGATCACGGGATCGACTCCCTGGGGATGATCGAGCTGATCGTTCACCTCGAGGACTCCCTCGGGATCTCAGTGGATATGGAAAAGGTCAACCCCCTGCAGAGTATCGAGGAATTCGTCCGGGTCCTGGCCGCCTGCGAACAGGGCCAGGGAAAGAGCCAAGACGAGCAGATCCTCCGGGGCGAGATCACGACGGGCATGGCGACCTTCTGGAATCCCCTGGCCGAGTTGATCCTTCTTCTCGTCAGGATCGCCTCCCGCCTCCTCTGGAATCTGCAGGTCATCCATGCCGAGCGGCTGGTCCCCGACAACCGGATCATCGTGGCCAACCACCAGTCCAACCTGGACATCCTGTGGATCCTGGGCGCCCTCCCCTACCGCGAGCGGAGGCGGCTCTTCCTTATCGGGAAGAAGGAACTCTCGTTCCTGCAATATCCCTTCATCGGCTCGCCGTTCCTCTTCGTCGACCGGAAGGGGAATGTCCTGCCTTCCCTCAAGGCGGCCGCCGACGTCCTCAGGAGCGGGGCGGCCCTCATCATCTTCCCCGAGGGGACCCGGAGCCGCGATGGCGCCATCGGGAAATTCAAGTCCGGCGCGGCCTATCTGGCCCATCATCTGGACAAGGCCGTCATCCCCGTGACGATCCACGGCTCCTTCGGGATCCTCCCGAGGGGGAAGCTCCTCCCCCGTCTCTTCCCGAAGGAGAAGGCCAGGCTGATCGTCGGCGAGACGATCGCCCCCCGCCGCTTCGCCTCGATCGAGGCCCTGAACGCCCATCTGCGGGAGGTCATCGAAAGTCAAAGGAGCTGACGGCGCTCCCTGTCGTGAAGCCCCTTCACCGCGTTCAGAGGTTCACGGAGACGTCCTTTAGCGGCCGGCATTGAGCATGACGAATAGAAAAGGACAAATCTGACGACAGTTATTATCTTCTTTTTTTGTGTCTTTGCCTCTCTGATCCTTGCGGAAATCCTAAGCCGCCCGGCTTTATTATGGCGTGCCGTTTCACGACCGGCGTATCGCCGAATATCCTTAATGTGAATTTTGTCGAACGGGTGGATCCATCCCTGAATTACGTTTTAAAAAGATGTACCGCGGCGATCATTTCCCGGTCGAGTACGTGGACGAAGCACTCCGACGCCTGGTCCCGCAGGCCCTGTCCGACGGCCCTTTCACACCCACACCCGACGCTTTCGAGCGTCCCTCTTGAGGCCGGATCGGGTTGGCCGGCGAGAAAGAGGTTGACAAGCCCCGTCGCAGCCATTATCTTTACCCCCAAAATCGGCATAGGCCGTTTGAGGAGAGGACTATGTTTGCAAACCGTTGGGCCAGATGTGGCCTTCTGATCTTCGCCTTCTTTTTTACCCTGTCGGTCCTGGAGATCGACGCCTGGGCCCGGGTAGGAGGAGGCAGGTCCTTCGGCAGCCGTGGGAGCCGCACCTTCAGCATGCCCCGTTCGGCCCCGGCCCCGACCCCCATGGCCCCCTCCCAGGGCTCAAGACAATACGGCACCCCATCGACGCCGGCCTCTTCCCCCTTTGGGGGCGGCGGATTTCTCCGTGGCCTGGCCGGCGGAATCGTCGGGGGGATGCTCGGTGGCATGCTCTTTCGCAGCCTCGGGTTCGCCGGTGATGCGAACGGCTTCGGCGGCGGCATAGGGTTCATGGACATCGTCCTGATCGGGGCGCTCCTGTACGGCATCTACTGGATCATCAGGCGGAGGCGTTCCGAGGCCACCGCCGGGGTCCCCACGGGGGCCTCCTATCGGGAAAGTTATGGGGCCGACGCCGGACAGACGGCCTCCGCGACACAGACTTACGGGACGGTACAGGGGGACGACGTCGAGACCGGCCTGCGGCACATCCGCCAGATGGACCCCCGGTTCGACGAAAAACGGTTCAGCGACGGTTGTCTGGATGCCTTCTTCCGGATCCAGGGGGCCTGGGCGAACCGCGATATGACGGGTGTCAGAGACATCCTGACCGACGAGATGCACGCCACCCTCCGGGGTGAGGCCGAACAGCTCAAGACCCAAAGGCGAATCAACCGCCTGGAGAACATCGCCGTCCGATCGGTCGACCCCGTGGAGGCCTGGCAGGAGGGCGGAGCGGATTTCATCACCGTGAAGATCTATGCCAACCTCCTGGATTACACCGTCGACGAGACGACCGCTCAGGTCCTTTCCGGAAGCAGGACTGAACCCGTGAAGTTCGTCGAGTACTGGACATTTACCCGTTCAGTGGGGGACAACCCCTGGAAGCTGTCGGCCATCCAGCAGACCGAATGATCGATAGCGCCCCGCCCGCCGGAGCGCCGTCGCCGTTTAGAGGAGACGGATATGACCAAACGCCTCTTGATCCTTGCAGCCCTCCTGATCCTTCTTCTTCCGGCGGATCTTCTTTCCGCGGAAGACCTCAACCTCACCGCCCGTTCGGCCATTCTCATGGACATGACCACCGGGAGGATCCTCTATGCCCACAACCCCGAGGCCCCCATCCAGCCGGCCTCCATCACCAAGATCCTGACCCTCTACATGGCGGACGAGGCGATCAGGGCAGGGAAGGTCCATCCCCGCGACTCCGTGAGGATCAGCCGGAAGGCCGGAAGCACCGGGGGATCGAGGATGTACATCCAGCCGGGGAGCGAAATCCCGCTGGAACAGCTCCTCACGGGGGTGGCCGTCGTTTCGGCCAACGACGCGTCCGTGGCGGTCGCCGAGCATATCGCGGGGGATGTCGAAGAATTCGTCGAGCGAATGAACCTCAAGGCCCGGGAACTGGGGATGACTCGGAGCGTCTTCAAGAACCCCAACGGCCTTCCGGCCAAAGGCCAGGTCACAACGGCGCGGGACATGCTGACCCTGGCTTACGCATACCTCCGTCGTTTCCCCGAATCGCTGCAGATCCACTCCCAGCAGTTCTTCACCTACCGCCACATCACCCAGCACAACCGCAACTCCCTCCTGGCCCATTATCCCAATGCGGACGGCCTGAAGACCGGCTGGGTTTCCGCGGCGGGATACCACATCATCGCCACGGCCAAACGGGGGGAGACGCGCCTGATTGCCGTTGTCATGGGCGCGAAGAACCCGAAGATCCGGGCAAAGGAAACGGAGCGGCTCCTCGACGAAGGGTTCCGGATGGTCCTGCCGCAACGCGCTAATCCAGATAGTTGCCCGTCGGGATGTGGAAAAGCCTCTTGAGAATCTCGTCGAACGTGTCCGGCAGATAGCGGTTCCAGAGTTTGATCGGCAGTTCTCCAAGCTCGTGCTGCTGGGACGTCGGAAAGGTGAACAGGTACTCCATCAGGCACTGGATGTTTCTCGCCAGAGGCCCCCGGTAGGGCTGGTAGAGCCTCTGCGCGATGATCCTGTCCTCGTGCATGCAGCGGCCGATTTCGCTTTCGAGCATGTCCTGGTAGTTGGACAGGATAATCTCCAAAAGGACGCTTTCCTCTCCAGTGCGGACGAATTCGGCAAAAGCCTCGCTGGTCTCGTCCGGGGACAGTCCCCGGTTCTGCATAACGGCTAGAAGTCCCTTCCCGAGGGGAAGGGCCAGGATCTCCTCCCGGGGCGGCCGGTAACGGACGATCAGGTTCGTGGCGTTGTACCGGCCGGTATGGCGCTCCTCTTCCACGATCTCGCAGTCGGGCCGATGCTCCAGGAGCGTCATCAGCCTCGACTGCTCCGATTGTTCCAGCATCACCTTCAGGCCGGCGACATCGTTGATGGCCTGCACCTCGTTCGCGCCGGCGATCGGCCGCCGGGCTTTCAAATCGTCCAGAAGCCGGTTCTCCGCCCGGAGGAACTCCTCTGTCATGTCCGCCGGCGCCGTCACGAGCTGCTCCCTGGGAATCCCCATCTGACGCGCCCGTTCATCCGCCAGGGTATCGGCATGCCGCTTGATCGTATCGAACATCTGATCGATGATCCTCCGGGCGCTCTTTTCCGCCAGACGCCGGACCCGTTTGATTCGGGTTGATCCGACATATTCTCCCCCAGGGCCCCGGCGGCGGAAGCAGAGGACCCCGTGAAAGGGCGTCTCCAGGTAGAAACGCCCGGGATTGAGCTGGTACTCCCGCAGCAGTTCGTCGATCCTCTCGTTCCGGCAGGGAGGATCCGCGACAAGGGCATCCTTCAGTTCCCACTTGATCTGAACCGGTCGGAAGAAAAGCCCGTCTGGGTGCAGCCCCCCGAAGACGAAGCTGGCAAATCCCTCCAGGTAACGCTGGACGTAAACATGGTTGAAGTGGACCAGACGGGTGATGAGGGCCGCGTCGGCAGGCTGCGCCTCGCCGTACATCCACCGGCTGATGATGTCGCTGAGGACCTGCCGGTGCAGAAAACTGTTGATCCTGATCATGTTCCTCCCCGGATTCACAGAGACCGGCGGCGGAAGGGCGGTGTTCTTACGGAAGGATGCTACTTCCGGTAGGACGCTGCCACCGTGTAAAAATGGGATTCATAAGGCGCCACGAGAAGTTCCGATCCCTTGGTAAACATTTGCCTGCGGTCATCGCTCATGCGCATGACCATAAAGCTCTCCTCGGACTCGTACTCGGTCAGGGCGATCGCCAGGTCCGCTTTCTTGAGCGGCTTGAGCAGGGTCCGGGAGATGAACCCCCGATACCTGGAGAAAAGATCGCAGGAGCGCTTGAACCACTCCATGAATTCCCCCTCCCGGCCCGGCTTCGTACCCGGAAAGACCACCAGGCTCACGAAGCGCCCCTTCGCGGATCGATCCTCCAGCGAATCCTTTTTCAGAACATGGGGGTGGGGCGTATGAATGATGAGCAGCACAAGCCGCTCCTGGGACTCGTTCCGGATCTTCAGGGAAGCCCCAAGATGGATCCGCAGGAGCTTCCCCGGCCCCAGCCGGACGCTCTTTCCGCTGGACTGGCACACCCCCTCCCCAGAGACCACCTGAAGCGTCACATTGGACTCCACCTGCTGCTCCGGAAGTTCCTTTCCAGCCTCCAGGCAGACCTGGTTGATCAGCATGTGCGGCTCCACGACCAGGGCGTCCACGCCTCCTTCCCTTTTCTTGGCGACATCCGTCTCCTCGAGATCGATCAGTTCCATCATCCGTCTCCTCGCATGCCAATTTTCAGCCTATGCACAGGATTGTGGCGCCATCGCATCACCTTTGTTCCTGGCCATCAGGGGAAGAGGGCAGCGTATGCTATCGAACCACTGGGGACACAGTCCCTTACCCGGATTTCACTAAACAAAATAACTATAAAACGAACAGGTCTCCTTGTCAAAGCATACCTGGCCCGGCGACAGGATGTGACCTGCGAAGGCGTTCCCTTGTCATCTTGGCAGGGTTCCTCCCCGTTGAACGCATCTTGACAGACATCGCCGGCACGGATATAGTCCACCTCGCTCCAAGGCGGCAGCCACGCCAATAATATCCCCAGGAGGTCACGGATCATGACGACGGATCGGGGGCGGTTTGGACGCTGGGTATCCCTTCTTTCCCTTCTCTTCCTTCTCACGGGGTTTTCCCTGCCGGCCGCCGCGGCCCAGGGCGTGGAGGTCCAGGCGACGGCCGCCACGACCTTCAGCGACCGTTTCTCCGCGGAACTCTATGGCGGCTTTCTCAAGGGCCAGAGCCGCGAGCTCGTCTACGATGCCAATACGGGCGCCAAGGTGAGCGAGTTGATCTGGTCCATCGACAGGGCCTACGTGATCGGCGGTGCCCTTGCCGCCCGGCCCTTCGAAAGACTCAAGATCAGCGTCGGCGGCTGGACGCCCGTCTCTTCGAGCAACTCGATGGACGACTACGACTGGCTGCGCGCCGGTTTCAACGACTGGAGCGACTGGTCGAGCAGCCCCGACACGAAGCTGCACAACGCCTACCAGATCGACGCCCGGGCCGCCTTCACCCTGGCCTCCCTGGACAGAAAACCCGCAGTCGCGGATCACTGGCGGATCCGGCGCGCCTCCCTGGATCTGATCGGCGGCTACCGGTGGTCCAAACTGAGCTGGACGGGCTACGGCGGGACCTACATCTATTCCAGCGGCGGGGGGCTCCGGAACAGCATCGGAGCGGACCCGGAGGGCGAGGCCGGGATCTCCTACGAGCAGTGGTGGGAGACGCCCTATCTGGGCCTGGGAGGCAGCCTCGGCATTGACCGCTGGACCCTCACGGCCGAAGTGATCGGGAGCCTCTGGGTCAAGTCCCGGGACCGCGACTACCACCACCTGCGCGCGACCCTCTTCGAGGAATCCTACTCCCGGTCCTCCATGATCGCCCTGAACGCGGCCCTGAGTTATGAACTGACCCGGAACGTCTCCCTCTTCGCCCGTTTCGACTACGAGAAGTACAACGAGGCCAAGGGAGAGACCACCTTGACGAATTTCGACACCGGCAGGGTGAGTACGCTCTCCGGCGATGCCGCCGGGGCGGACTTCCGCAACACAATCACCTCCCTGGGATTGCGGGTCAGCTTTTAAACAAGGGGGCCCGAACGACCTCCGAGGAATCCAACGGACGCTGCGGCATCGACGGCAGGATTGTCTTCACCACCGGCCGGACGCACCGCCTGGCCACCGTGCCCGGCGCCGAGTGATCCGCCGCCAAAACGATTGGAATCGGTTGCCCTGGGAAGGCGCCCCGCCCATGAACTCCACTGAACCCGCTATCCCTCCAAGCACGACTTCACCATTGACATGCCGTCCCCTCTTCCTTATAAATAAAGAGGGCTTCTCCCCCGAGGGGGATGGATTGGGGGGACCGGCCCCCCCAGAGGCTTTCCCTCCCTAGACACGGACGAAGGACCATGAACCGGATCAGAATCGCCGTGGTCGGCGTGGGAAACTGCGCCAGCGCCCTGATCCAGGGCATCCATTACTACCGGAAGAACGACCTCCTGCAGGCCATCGGTCTCATGCACCGCCAGATCGGAGGCTATGGACCCGGGGATATCGAGGTCGTGGCCGCCTTCGACATCGACAGGCGGAAGGTCGGCCGGGATGTGGCCGAGGCGATCTTCGCCAAACCGAACTGCACCAAGGCCTTCTTCCCGGATGTCCACCCGACCGGCGTCACCGTCCGGATGGGACACCTCGGCGACGGGTTTTCCGCCCACATGCGGGATTACCCCGAAGCCCAGACTTTCCTCCCCGCCGGGGCAGCCGAACCCACGCAGGAGGAGGTCGTCGGGGCCCTCAGGGAATCGAAAGCCCAGATCCTCCTGAACTATCTGCCCGTCGGGGCGGAGGAGGCAACGCGGTTCTACGCGACCTGCGCGCTCGAGGCGGGCCTGGGCCTGATCAACAACATCCCCGTCTTCATCGCCAGCGACCCCGCCTGGGCGGACCGGTTCAGGGAGAGGAACCTCCCGCTGATCGGCGACGACGTCAAGTCCCAGTTCGGAGCCAC
>JAJFUM010000282.1 GCA_021372415.1 Deltaproteobacteria bacterium | reverse complement strand
GAGCCCCTTCATGTCGCCGATCGTGAGCTTCGCCTGGAGGGCCAGGTCGATCGCCGGCCGGACGCCCACCGACAGGACCACCATGTCACAGGGAAGCTCGCGGTTGTCGGTCACGACGCCCGTCACGCGCTTGTCGCCGAGGAACCGGAGGGCCTTCTCCCCGGTGATCACCTCGATCCCGAGGTCCTCGATCCGCTTGCGGACGATCTGGCCGGCCTCCGCATCGAATACGGTCGGCATCACCTGGCTGAGCTGTTCCAGGAGGGTCGCCTTGATCCCCCTGCGGGTCAGGCTGATGCAGGCCTCGACACCGATGGAACCGGCGCCGATGACCACGGCCCTCTTGCCCTTCATGTTGTAGATCTTCTCGGCGTCCGCCATGGTCTTGAGGGTAGAGATCCCCTCCTTGTCGACGCCGGGGATGGGCGGCACGATGGGTCTCCCGCCCGTGGCGAGCAGGATCTTGTCAAAGGCGTACGGTTTCCCGTCGGAGGCCTTGATGGTCTTGGAGGCGGGATTGAGGTCGGTGACCTTCACCCCCATGTGGGGGGTCACCTTCATCTCCTCGAAGAAATCGGATGACCTGAAATTGAGCAGTGGCTTGGAGAGCTCCTCTGCGACGTAGTATGGCAGGAGGACTCTCGAAAAGAGGGGGGTTTCTTCGTCGCTAAAAAGGTCGATCTGGGAATCCTGATCCAGTGACCGGATGGACTCGACGGCGCTGATGGCCGCGGCGCTCCCTCCTACAATGATGTATCGCATCTTCTTCTCCTTCCTTCATTTCCTGAATGAATGGCGCAATCCCCCTGTCCGGCAGGATTTCAGTACAGGCTGTGGATCGAATAGAGGGGGAGCAGATCCTTGAAGAGCTGGATCCCCCGGGTCACGTTGTAGTTGCCGCAGGAGCAGCATTCGGCCATCTCGATGCAGCACTCCTCGATCGTCCGCCGCCCCCTCTTGACGTCTCGGACCATCTTGCGGACCAGGTCCGAGGCGATCATGGCATGACCGCACATGGTGACCGTCTGAAGGATCTCGAAATCAGGAAGCCGGCTGGTATTGCCCCAGGTGCCCAGCGAATACTCCAGGGAGTGGATCCTGCCCAGCCCCGCCTCGGTCATGCACTGCTGCACGACGTCGGTGACGCCGGAGATGATGACCGAGATGCCGGGGCGGTCCTCCTTGAGCTCCTTGAGCAGGGAGACGATCTTCTCCCGGTTGTCGAAGGTACACTCGACGATCGTCCCGTCCGTCACGCGCTTCAGGATGTCGTCCATCGTCGTGTTGTAGATGTTGCCGGTCTTCATGTCGCCCAGGTTGATCGGACCGTGCTTGTAGCAGATGCTCAGGAATTTCTGGGTCTTGGGCGCAGACCCCTTCTTGTTGACGCCGGTCGCCGGACAGCCCAGGACGATGAAATCGTTCTCCAGGCTCTCCCGGGTTCCCCTGCGGTGCAGACTGTGTGTCATGATACGCCTCCTTTACTTTTCATCCTCGTAGAACTTGAAGTGCGGTTCGCCCAAGCCCATGTTGTTCTTGCTGTTGATGGAATGCCACATGCCCAGCTTCTTGAAGACGGGGACGATCGGGACCTCTCCCTCCGGCGGGACCTTCGTGATGACCTCCAGGGTGAAGACGGTATCGAGGGTCTTGGCCACCTCCTGGAGGACCTTAAGGACCTCGGGCAGCTTCTCCAGCTTGCACTTCCCCTCGATGATGGCCGAGGTCGCCTTCTCGTTGACCACGTCGTCGCGGAGCTTTCCCGTCTTCTTGTCGGACATGAAATGAGTGACGGGGTTTTCCGCCGCCAGTTCGTAGCCGAGGTTGGCCTTCATCAGGGCCATGGCCACGGTCTCCACATCCCGGAAATAGGCGCCGACGCCGGGCCGGCCCAACTCGATGCCCACCCCTACTTCGCCGGGGAGGAAGGTCCCCTTGACGTCGTTGGTCTTCATCTCCTCCGTGCCGCGACCGGGAGTCTGCGATCCCATGAACTCGATCATGGGGTTGCTCAGGACGCCACGGACCTCACGGGGCCAGGGTTCCTCCGGCTGGAAGAGGGCGTTCACCGGACAAATCTTTGCCCTGAGACACATCCCGCAGTCGGTGCAGGCGTCCTGGTCGATGTCGATGTAGACCCGGCCGGGAATCGTTTCATGCCGATGATAGGACTGGATCCTTCCCATCGGGCAATAGGGGAAACACCTCTTGCACGCGATACACTTGTCCTTATCTGCCTTCATACTACCTCCTCACTTGATATTGCCTCTTGCCTCTTCCATGCCAGGCCGTACAGCGCGGGTTTCGGCCGGAAACTCCGAACGGGACTAGGTCGCCTCGCGGTTGGTCTGAAGCGCATCCTCCTTGGACAGCCGGATGTGGATCCGCATGATCCGTTCGCAGAGTTCGGGGTCCCTGAGCTTCAGGGCCAGGAGAATCTGCCGATGGCCGTCGCTGGCCCTCTTTGCCGCGCCGAGGTACTGAAGGGTGTCCTTCCGGTATCTCAGCACGTACTTTCTCATATTGACGATCAGGTTGTGAAAACGGCGTTTGTCCGCCACCAGGCCGTGGAGGGTGTCGTGGAACTGGGTGTTCCAGTGAAAGACCTCCGCGATCCGCTTGCGCCTGAGGGCTTCGTCCGCCCTGTCGACGATCCCTTCGAGCGTCGCGATCTGTCCATCGGTGATCCGTTCGCAAATGATCTTGAGGGTGTAGCCCTCCAGGACCGTCCGGAGATCGAAAAGATCCTCGATATCCTCGGGGGAATCGTGGGGAATGCAGAAACCGCGGGATTCCAGGCGTTCGATCAAACCGTCCTGTTCGAGCTTGTGGAGGGCCTCCCT
>JAJFUM010000248.1 GCA_021372415.1 Deltaproteobacteria bacterium | reverse complement strand
GAGGCGAAGAGCGGCGCATGGATCCGCCGCGGGGAAAAGGTCGATGCCCTTGACCATGCCAAACGCTGGACCTTTGAGCCTCTTGCGGCGCGCGGCGACACCGTCGGTCCCGGCCAGGTGATAGGGCAGGTGGCCGAGACGCCCCTTGTCACCCACAAGATCATGGTTCCGCCTGACATTTCGGGGTCCATCCAGTCGATCGTCGACAAAGGAGACTATACGCTCCTCGATCCCGTGGCGGTAATCGAGACACCGACGGGCGCGAAGGAAGTGACGATGCTGCAGCGCTGGCCCGTGCGGCAGCCGCGCCCCATTCGCGAGCGGCTCAGGATCGCCGACCCGCTCATAACGGGCCAACGGATCATCGATACCTTTTTTCCCCTCGGGAAAGGGGGCGCCGCAGCCATACCGGGCGGTTTCGGCACGGGCAAAACGATCACGCAGCATCAGCTTGCCAAATGGTCAGATGCCGAGATCATCGTCTTCATCGGCTGTGGTGAGCGCGGCAACGAGATGACCGAGGTCCTCCGCGAGTTTCCCGAACTTGAAGACCCCCGGTCCGGTCGGCCGCTCATGGAACGGACGATCCTCATTGCCAATACGTCGAACATGCCCGTCGCGGCCCGGGAGGTTTCCATCTACACCGGTATCACCCTTGCCGAGTACTACCGGGACATGGGCCTTTCCGTGGCGGTCTTTGCGGACTCGACGAGCCGCTGGGCCGAGGCCCTGCGGGAACTTGCCGCACGCCTCGAAGAGATGCCCGCGGAAGAGGGCTTTCCGGCGTCGCTGCCCACGAGGCTTGCCCAGTTCTACGAGCGGGGAGGGGCCGTGACGACCCTGGCGGGCGAGCGCGCCTCGGTGAGTATCGTCGGCGCCGTCAGCCCTCCCGGCGGAGACTTCTCCGAACCCGTGACGCAGCACACGCGGCGGTTTATCCGCTGTTTCTGGGCACTCGACACGGAACTTGCCAACGCCCGGCATTACCCTTCCATCCACTGGCTGCACTCGTATTCCGAATATGCCGAGGATGTCAGGGGCTGGTGGGAGGCCGGTTCACCCGACTGGGAAGATCTCAGGACGGAGGCGCTGACGCTCCTGCAGCGCGAGGATCGCCTCCAGCAGATCGTCAAGCTCGTCGGCCCCGACGTGCTCCCCGACAGCCAGCGCCTGATCCTGTTCATCGCCGAGATCTTAAAGGACGGCTTCCTTGCACAGAGCGCCTTCGACGAAAATGACATGTATTGCTCGCCGGAAAAACAGGTTGCCCTTCTGAGGCTGATCCTTACCCTGTACCGCAGGGGCCGGGACCTGATCCAGAAGGGTGTTCCGCTGGCGATGATACGCGGCATGGAATGCATAGCGGACGTGCTCAGGGCGAAGACGGCCCTCAGCAACAAGGAACTGAACAAACTTGAGGAACTCGCGGAAAGGGTCAAGGATGAAACCGATGGATTGGAAAAACAATACATAAAGGGGACTTCCTGCTATGGATGATCTATTTTCAAGCATTGAGGATAAGGGACTTGAATATATCGGCGCCTCCCGCATCGAGGGGCCGCTGGTCGTCGTCGACAGGATCCGCGATGTGGGGTACGACGAGACGGTGGAGATAATCGATCCTTCCGGCAACCCCCGTCTTGGCCGCGTCCTCGATGTGTCGGGAAAACAGGCGGTCGTCCAGGTTCTGGAAGGGACGACGGGGCTCGCTACCCGGACGCTTCGAGCGCGGTTCCTGGGAGAGAGTTTTCGTCTTCCCGTTTCCCGGCAGATGCTGGGCCGCGTATTCGACGGACTGGGGCGCCCGGCCGACGGAGGCCCTCCGGCCCTCTCCGCGGACAGGCGCGACGTCAACGGAATGCCGATCAACCCCTTCGCCCGGCGTTATCCCCGCGAATTCATCCAGACAGGGCTTTCCGCGATTGACGGGATGAACGCCCTGGTGCGGGGTCAGAAGCTGCCCGTCTTCTCCGGCAACGGACTGCCCCATGACCGTGTCTCGGCCCAGATCATCCGGCAGGCGCGGCTTCTGGAGGAGCAGGTCGAATTTTCCATCGTTTTTGCCGCCATGGGCATAAAACACGACGTCGCCGAATTCTTCATCCGCAATTTTCGGGAGTCGGGGGCGCTGGCCCGTGCCGTCATGTTCTTTTCCCTGGCCGATGCGCCAAGCGTGGAGAGGCTCCTGACGCCGCGCGTCGCCCTGACCCTTGCCGAACACCTCTCCTTTGACTGCGGTCAGCACGTCCTCGTCCTGCTGACGGACATGACGAACTACTGCGAGAGCCTGCGCGAAGTTGGAACGGCCCGCGGGGAGATACCGGGCCGCAAGGGCTATCCCGGGTACCTTTACTCCGACCTGGCGAGTCTCTACGAACGGGCCGGGCGAATAGAGGGATCGCCGGGGTCGATCACGCAGATGGCGATATTGACCATGCCCGCCGACGACATCAGCCACCCCGTCCCCGACCTGACAGGCTACATCACCGAGGGCCAGATCGTCCTGGACCGTGATCTCTTCCAGCGCGGCATTTACCCTCCCATAGCGGGCCTGCCAAGCCTGTCGCGTCTCATGAAGGACGGTGTTGGAAAAGGTTTCACCCGGGAGGACCATCCGATTCTCGCCAGCCAGCTCTTTGCCTGCTACGCGTATGTCAAAAGGGTCCGCGGATTGGCGGACGTCATCGGCGAGGAGGAACTGAGCCCGCTCGACAAGCAGTATCTGAAATTCGGAGAGGCCTTCGAGGGCAGCTTTCTTAACCAGGGCGAATACGAGAACCGGTCCATCGAGACAACGCTGGAGCTGGGATGGGACGCACTGTCCGTGCTGCC
>JAJFUM010000239.1 GCA_021372415.1 Deltaproteobacteria bacterium | reverse complement strand
CTACGGTGTTCTCGGCGACGCTCTCCACGGCGGCCCGCACGACCTCCGTTTCCGTCAGTCTCTCCGTGTCCCGGCCGACCATCCAGGCAACGAGGCGCCGCGCCTGGGCCAGATCGAACCGCTCCAGGGCCCGGTAGACGTCGAGGCTGTGGTGAGCCAGGTCCCGGGCCGCGAGGGTGGTGTAGATCAGGAGGATCGAAACCGCATCCCCCATCCAGGGATGAATCCAGCGGGCGAACTCGAGCAGGGCGGCGGTTGCCAGGACCGCGGTCAGGATCACGATCATGGCTGCGGCTGATCCCGCGGCACGGGCATCCGGGATGCTCCGGCGGGCCGGTCCTTCGAGGGCCTGGATCAGGCGGCCGATGAGGCGAACCGGATGGGGGAGCCAGCGGGGGTCCCCCAGGGCGAGGTCGATCAGAACGGCAATTAGAATCTGGTATTCGAGTTTCATCGTATCCCCATGATCCTGTAGATTGCATCCATCTGCAAGCCTTTTCGCACGGCTGCGGCGAGCCGGTCGAAGGCCGGCTCCAGGTCGTAGTTGGCGGCGATCCGGCCGAGCGGGGAAAGACCCCGCCGCTCCCGGAGGCGGTCGATGAACCAGCGCCGGAAAGGGTCCGCGTCGAAGATTCCGTGAAGGTAGGTCCCCCAAGCCCGTCCGTCCGGGATACCCGTGCCCAGCGCCTCGCCGTCGTCCCGCCGGATCAATGGGGGGGCGTCGCCCCCCTCAGTCCGGCCGTGGTGGATCTCGTAGCCGTAAAGTGCGCAACCCGAGGGGAGATGCCGGGCCGAGACCCGCATGAGGGTTTTCTCGCGGGCGAGCTCCGTCTGGACGGGGAGAAGCCCCAGGCCCTCGACCGACCGTCCGGCCTCCGATTCGATTCCGAAGGGGTCGGCAATCCGGCGGCCCAGGATCTGGAGGCCGCCGCAGATCCCGATGATCTCCGTCCGACTCTCCCGGGCCAGCGCCACGATCCGCGCCGCCATGCCGCTCTCCTCGAGGGCCACCAGATCTCCGATCACATTCTTGCTCCCCGGGAGGATCAGGGCGTCTGGCTCGCCCATCTCCGCAGGGTTCCGGACGACGCGCAGACGGACATCCGGCTCGATCCGCAGGGAATCGAGGTCGGTGAAATTCGAGATGTGGGGCAGATCGACGACAGCGATGTCCACGTGGTCGCCCTCGGGCCGCCTCCCGTCGATCAGGCCGTCCCTGAAGCTGACAGAGTCCTCCTCGGGGAGGCCCAGGTCGCGCAGGAACGGGACAACGCCCAGGACCGGCCGGCCGGTGTGACTAAGGACATAGTCGTGGGCCTCGGCAAGGAAGGCCTCTTGGCCGCGGAAGCGGTTGACGATGAACCCCTTGACGAGGGCCCGTTCCCGCTCGCTGAGCACCTCCATGTGGCCGACGAAAGAGGCGTAGACGCCTCCCCGGTCGATATCGCCGACGATCAAAACCGGGGCCTTTGCGTAAAGGGCCATGTTCATGTTCACGATGTCCCGCTTCTTCAGGTTGACCTCACCGGGGCTCCCCGCCCCCTCCATGACGATGGCGTCGTATTCGGCCGAGAGCGCGTCAAAGGCCTCCTTGGCTGTGGCAAAAGGGGGGGCATTCCCGCGGCTGTACTCCCAGAAATCCATGTTCCCCACGGGCTTCCCCAGGACGATGACCTGGGAGCCCGTGTCGCTGTTGGGCTTGAGCAGGACCGGGTTCATCCGGACGTCCGGGTCGATCCGGCAGGCCTGGGCCTGGACGACCTGAGCCCGCCCCATCTCGCCTCCGTCCCGGGTCACGTAGGAGTTGAGCGACATGTTCTGGGCCTTGAAGGGGGCGACCCGGAGCCCCTCCTGCAGGAGAATCCGGCAGAGGCCGGCTGTCAGGATGCTTTTCCCCGCGTTGGAGCCGGTCCCCTGGAGCATGATCAGGGCCGGCCGCCGACGGGGAGGCGGCCCCGCAGGGATCCCCAGGGCCTTCCGGAGGCTGCGTCCCAGGCGGGCGTTCTCGTCGGCCGTCCGGACGGCGATCCGGAAGAACCGGCCGTCGAGACCGGCGAAGTTGTGGCAGACCCGGACGGCGATCCCGTCATCGAGGCAAAGCTGGGCCAGTTCCGAAGCGGTGAGCCCCTTGCGGTCGATCCGGACGAGGAGGAAGTTGGCCTTTCCGGGATAGACGAAAAGACCCGGAATCGCCCCGATCTCCGCGACCAGTTCCTCTCGCCTCTTTCGGACGAACCGGCGCGTTTCCTCGGCATAAGCCCTGTCGCCGAGGGCCGCCGCACCCACGGCCTGGGCGAGGCTGTTCACCGACCAGGGGGGGATCCGGCGGCGGAGCCGGCCGATGACCTCGGGTGAGGCCACGACGGCGCCCAGACGCAGGCCCGGGATCGCGTAGAACTTGGTGAGCGACCGCAGGACGATCACGTTTGACGGCCGCTCCAGGTCAAGGAGGCTTTCCTCGTCGGTAAAGTCGGCGAAGGCCTCGTCGACAACGACAGCCGTATCGGGATGGCGCAGGGCCAGGGCCTTCAGGTCGGCCGCGGGGACGGAGACCCCCGTCGGGTTGTTGGGCGTCCCGATGAGGAGGATCTCGTCCCCCTTCAGGGTCTTCTCGATCACGGCGAGGTCCGGGACGAAGCCCCGCGCCTCTTGGAGGGGAATGGCCTCCACAGGAAGCCCTGCCAGGTCCGCCGCGACCGCGTAGTCGACGTAGGCCGGGACAGGGATGACGGCCCGCCGCTTTTCGAGGACCGAGGGCAACAGGTAGAGAATCTCTGTCGAGCCGTTCCCCATGAGGACATCCTCTTCGGGGACGCCAAAGGCCCCTGAAAAGGCCGCCGTGACCGCGGAGTTCTCCGGATCGGGATAGTGAACCAGGTCGCTCAGGCGGGAGCTCACGAGTGGGCGAAGCCACTCGGGCGGTCCCAGGGGGTTGAGGTTCGCCGAGAAATCGAGGAGCTCACCTGCGGGCCTTCCTGCGGCTGCGGCGAGCCGGGCGATGTTTCCTCCGTGACGTCCGGTCATTGGGCGCCTCCTTTGAGGAGCGCCACCGCGACGAGGGCGGGGGCCAACTCGGTGAGCTCACAGGCCGCTCCCAGGGTGTCGCCGGTAAGGCCGCCGATCTTTTTAAGGCTCCAGGCCGCGAGCGGGAGAGTCAGGACAAAGGCCGACGCCCCGGCGGCCATCCCCGGCCAGCCGCCTGATAACCAGCCTGAGCCTAGAAGGAAGAGGAGCGCCCAGAGGATGTGGCCCCGGGAGCGATTGGCGTGGAAGAGATCGGCAAGGCCCCCTTCGGGGCGGGCGTAGGGCAACAGGGCCAAGTGGACGAGGAGGGCGCAGCGGCCTGCGACGGGCATGAGCAGGAGGACCCAGAGGCGCCCAGCGCCCGGCACGGAGGCGACGAGGGCGATCTTGAGGGCGACAACCGAGACGATTGCCGCGACGCCCATGGATCCGATCCGGCTGTCCCTCATGATTTCGAGAATCCGCTCCCTGGGACGGGCGCTGAAGAAGCCGTCCGCCGTATCGGCCAGTCCGTCGAGGTGCAGGCCGCCGGAGGCGGCGATGAGCAGGATGACCGTCAGGACGCTCGTCACGACAGAGGGGAAAAGACGCCCAAGGCCCCAATCCACAAAGGAGACCGCTGTTCCGATCAGGAGGCCGACGACGGGGAAGAAGGGCAGGGACCTCCCCAGCGCCCGTTCGTCGGGTTGAAGACTCCGGGGGATCGGGCAGATCGTCAGAAACTGGATGGCCGCCAGAAACTCTTTCATGATGCCTTCACCCTGATGCGCGACAGGGGTCGCGCTCTCGTTGGTTCTCCTCCCGCCGCTCATGCGTTCGCCGTTGAGACCATGGCTTCCTCGAAGGTGGCCACCTCGGTCAGGACGCGTACGGCGGCCTCCAGGAAATTCATCGCCAGGGCCGCGCCCGTTCCCTCGCCGAGCCGGAGGTCCAGGTCGATGAGCGGCTGCTTGCCCAGAAGCTCCAGGGCGATGCAGTGTCCCCTCTCGACGCTCCGGTGGGCGGCGATCATGTATTCGCCGGCCGTGGGGCAAAGGGTGTGGGCGATCAGGGCCCCTGCCGTGGAGATGAAGCCGTCCAGGACGACCGGCTTCCTCTGGGCTGCGGCGCCCAGGATCAGTCCCGCGATCCCCCCGATCTCGAATCCCCCCACCTTGGCCAGGATATCGAGGCCGTCCTTGGAATTGGGGCGGTTCATGTGGAGGGCGTCATCGATCACCTGGACTTTGTGGGCGAACTGTTCGGTGTCGATCCCGGTCCCGTGGCCGGTGACCTCTTCAGTGGGGCGGCCGCTCAGGACGGCGACGATGGCGCTGCTGGGGGTGGTGTTTCCGATCCCCATCTCCCCGGTCCCGAAGACGTCGACGGCTGTGGACGCCTGGAGGGCAATGTCGATCCCGGCCTCCAGGGCGGCGACAGCCTCGTCCCGGGTCATCGCCGGCCCCCGGGCCATGTTCCGGGTCCCGGGGCCGATCCGCCGGGAGAGGATCTTCCCCTCGGCCGCGAGCGACCCCAAGTCGGCTGCGACTCCCATATCCACGACCCGGACCACGGCGCCGGCCTGGCGGGCCAGGGCGTTGATCCCCGCCCCGCCGGCGACGAAATTGGCGACCATCTGGGGCGTCACCTCCTGGGGGTACTTGCTGACCCCCTCTGCGACGACGCCGTGGTCACCGGCCATCACGAAGATCGTCTTGCCGGTCACGGGGGGTCTCAGCGAGCGGGTTATTCCTGCCAGGTCCTCGGCCAGATCAAGGAGGCGTCCGAGGGCCCAATGGGGCATGGTCAGGGCCTCCAGCCGCGCGTGGGCCTTGGCCCGGATAGCGACGTCCTGGGGAACGATACGAGAGAGGGTTTCCTGCAGCAGATCCATATAAACTCCTTCATGCCAATTTATTCAAAGACTCTTCTTCAACTCCAGGGGGATCCCGGAGACAACGAAAGTGACCAGGCCGGCGGCCGCGGCGACCAGTTGGTTCATGCGGCCGGAGCAGTCGCGGAACCGCCGCGCCATGGCGTTTTCGGGGATGATCCCCATCCCAACCTCGTTGGTGACGATGAGGACCGTGCCGGGGTGCGCCCGGCAGGACTCGATCAGTTCCCGGCAGCGTGCAGCCATGGATTCCTCCGAGAAGGCCTCGCCTTGCCTCTCCGCTTCATAGAGGCGGGTGTTCGCCCAGAGGGTGAGACAGTCTACCAGGAGGACCCGGAAGGCCCCGGCCCGGCTGATGGCGCCTGCCAGGTCCACGGGCTCCTCGATTGTCTCCCAGCCGGCCCCGTTGCGGGCCTCCTGGTGCCTTCTCACCCGCTCGGCCATCTCGGCGTCGATCACGGGGCAGGTCGCGATATAGGCCCGCGGGCCGGCAAGGGACTCGGCCAGCCGCTGGGCGAAGGCGCTCTTCCCGCTCCGGCCGCCGCCGGTGATGAGGTGGATCTCGGCCATGTTCAATGTTCCTGCAGACCTTCCCAGTGGTGACGGTCGTTCAGGCGCGTCAGGACCCCCCGGCCGTCCTCGACCCGAAGCTCGGTGATCGACGCCGTTCCGATGTCGAACAGGAGGTAATCCCGCGCCTCCAGCCCCAGGAAATGGCAGATGAGCAGGCGGATCACCCCTCCGTGCGTGAAGGTGACGACGGTCCCGGACCTGACGGCGGCGATCCTGCCGGCCGCCGCGCCGATCCTGCCTCGAAAGGCCCTGATCTCCTCACCGCCCGGAAAGGCGAAATCCTCTTCCAGTGCGGCCCAGCGATCGACAGCGGCCTGGTCCGCAGCCGCGATCTCATCAAAGGTCATCCCCTCCCAGCGGCCGAAGTCGATCTCCCGGAGGTCCGTGTCGATCTCGATGCCTACGCCGGCCAGGGCGAGTCCGGCTGTTTCACGGGACCGCAGGAGCGGGCTTCTGAGGTATCGGGCCTCCCCGAGGCGCGCCAGTGGCGCAGCCAGGGCCTTTGCCTGGCGGCGTCCCTCGGGGGACAGGGGAGTATCGGTCCGGCCGATGTAGCGGCCCCGGCAGCCCTCCCCGAGATCGCCGTGGCGGATAAGGATGAGTCTAAGTGCCATTTCCTCGTTTCCAAAAGCAAAAATCCCCGCGCCTTTCGAGCGCGGGGATGCCGTATTTCATCCTCAGCGTGATTCCGACCCGCGACCCCTCTCCGCGAGAGCCAAGCTGGCGCAACAGCTGCGGACAGGTCTTCTGGCTTCCGGATCTCCCTCCGACCGCGCCTTCCCATCCTCGACGGACAGTGACATCAAGCGGCCTTTGTCCCCGGTTACAGCGGCGGGACCGCGACGGAATCGCACCGTCTTCCCTTTCGCCTCTCGGCGACCCGCAGGGATTTTGATCATCCTTAGTACAGCGGGGCGATCCCTGTCAAGGGAAAAGTCCGGCGGCCGGCCAGGGCCTTTAGACATTAATGAGCCCGTTCCCCGTTGAATCTGACTTGGTACAAGACGGTATTACCGTCCTTGATCGTCATTTGAGGAACCAGCAGCCGATTGCCCTTCAACAGGCCGTTTTGACAGTTGTAATAACAGGATTTCTGCTCGATGATTTCCAGGATGACGATGTCGGCCATCGCCTGGGGGGCATGGTGCCGATGACGCCGTTGAGGATGATGTCGGCCGTTCTGGTCGTACAGGCTTTCAGAACCTCTTCCAAAGACGTACCCGGGCCGGGTATAACGTGGCTCCGGACCACAATTTTCCTGCAATGCAACTTCTGGGGCTCAGGAGGTCTTTCGCCGTAGAAGGCACCCTCAAGGATGATCGTTTGGTCACCGGAAATACGGTACCGAGTGGAGTCATCCATCACATGTCCATATGCCTGCTGATGAATTGTTCCAACCTCATGATTGAAGATATCATCGATAAAAAATAAATCTTGACAATCTGCAAACGTATGCAATACAGATAAGCCGCACCAGAAAAGCAGGGAGTTGTCGCTTTGGTGACCATCAAAGAAATAGCGAAGCTGGCCGGCGTGTCATATTCCACGGTTTCCCGGTCCCTGAACAACAAGAAGGGCGTCAGGGCGGATATTCGTGAGTTGGTTAATAAGATCGCCCATGAGGCTGGCTACTTTCCGCACTCTTCCGCCCAGGCGCTGGTAAAGAACCGGGTGAACATCCTGGGGATCATCATCACACGCGCCGGTGAGTTTGCCTTTCAGAACCCTTATTACAATCAGGTGCTCATGGGGATTTCCGAGGTCGCGACCCAGCATGGTTACAACCTGATGTTGAGCATCAACGAGAAGAAGAGTTACGTTGATTTGTATTTTCGTCGCATGGTGGACGGGGTCATCGTGGTCGGCAATCGTCTGGATGACGAGTTGATTGGCGAGTTGGAGGAGAAGCAAGTCCCGGCGGTGGTGATTCCCGGTTTTCTGGAGAATTCGAAGATCGATATTCCCTCTGTCAATTCGGAGAATTTCAAGAGTGTCTATCGGGCGGTGGATTATATGATCGACCTGGGGCATCGAAGGATTGCCTTCATCCTCGGGCTGATGAACTCGAAATACTCTGTCGAGCGTTTTCAGGCGTATGAGGCGGCATTTAGGGATCATGGGTTGTCCTACGATCCCCGATACGTCGTCGAGAGTGACTTTTCCAAGAGTGGCGGTTTTCGCATGATGGGACAGCTTCTCGACCTGCCGGAGCGTCCGAGCGCCGTCATCTGCATCAACCACTCGGTCACTCCCGGTGCGCTGGGCCAGATCAGAAGCCGCGGGCTGAAGATCCCGGACGACATATCGATTGTCGCGATCGGGTCATCGGACGTTCTCGATTTTTACCAGCCGGCCCTGACCACCATCAAGATTCCCGCGGCGCAAATCGGACGGACCTCGACCCAAATGCTGATCCAGTTGGTCCAAGACGGTCATTGCCCGGAAAGACATGTGGTTATCCCCTCGGAATTGATCATCCGAGATTCTACGAAAGCCCATAGAGACTAGAG
>JAJFUM010000233.1 GCA_021372415.1 Deltaproteobacteria bacterium | reverse complement strand
ACCGCCATCAGTTTCACCGCCATGGACGAGGAGAGTTTCACCCACCTCAAGAGGCTGGTCCAACTCAACGCGGCCGATGCAGACCTCATCGACCGGGAGATCCACAAACCGATCTTCACGTCAAGATGACCAAACCTCTGTTGGTTCTTCTGCGGTATTGAGGGCATCCCTGCGAGCAAGAGGATTCCTCCGCACATCCCCCCCCTTTCCCCGGGCAGCGGGTCATGCGTAAACGCCTGCAATGGCCTCGGCCTCCCGCAATTGGCCCAGGAGGACTTTGTCCTGGATCAGATGAAGCAATCGGTTCCTATCGATGAGGGCGTGATAGGCCGGATGCAGGCGATCCATCTGGCCCTCTGCGGTTTCTCCTTCCGCAAACAGATGAGCCGCCCGGTCCGCCAGAAAGAGGACCAGCAGGTACTGCAGGGCTTCCCGGTCCAGGCCTAACTCATAGGGAGGGATATGGACCGGCGCGTGGTGCAGCGCCACCGTCTCCACCAGCAGATTCGACAGCCCCCAGTGCTCCAAGGCCAGACGCCCGACCAGGGGGTGGCTGATCCCATAGCGCGCCGCCTCTTCTTCTGGGGTCCATAGCGGCGAATATCCTCCGGGCAGGTCTGCATCGTTCGCGGCCATAGGTGCCAATCGGATCATGATGAATTTCCCGATGTCGTGGAGAAGCCCGAGCGTGAAAAGGTTCCCCATGTTCAGGGAACCGAAAAGGTACTGGAAGTACGAGGCGAAGATGGAGGTGTAATTCACGTGTTGCCAGAGGGCCTTCATGGCGGGATCCTCCCGGAAGCCTCTCTCATCCAGAGCCTGGAGAACCCCCTCGTGATAAACGATGGCCTTGAGATTGGTCATCCCGATGATCATGATGGCATGGCTGATGGAGTTGAGCTTCTGTCGCATCCCGTAGTAGGCAGAGTTCGCGATTTCGAGAATCTTTGCCGACAGGATGGGATCGCTGGTGATCATGCGGGAGAGCTCGGTCATCGTGGACCCAGGATCTCCCATGATCCGCTGCAGACGGTGGATCGTCCCGAAATTTTTTAGGGAAACGATTCGGGACATGACCGATTCACGGACATCGTCGCGCAGGTCCCCTGATCGCTGTAGCCTCCGGGATGCCGGCTGTGGGGGTTCGTGCGAAAAGAGGCGGGCCATGCCCTCCGCCAGTCGAGGGGGCGTTCCGGAGCTTTCGTCCTGGTATTCGTCCGGAAGGATCGCTGCTGGCGAGGGCCGGTCCGCGATCCCACCGACCGGTTTTGCCTCTTTGCCCACAGGCCGGCCCGGCCGTTTTCCGGGTGAATCCTCCGGTTTTCCGGTCTGTCTTTCTTTTCCGTGAAAGAAGGTGTAGAGGACCGCCAGGAGCAGCAGGGCTGTTGCGCTGATCAGCAGGTAAAATGCCATAACTCCCCCGGGATAGGGATGCCGCGTCTTGACTCGCACCTCTCATCGTCGGGACTGGTTTGAGTCAGTCTTGCTGGATCCGCACGGGCGGACAACCCCTACTTCCACTGGTCGCCGACTTACCGATACGTGACAATGGGTTAAATTACA
>JAJFUM010000216.1 GCA_021372415.1 Deltaproteobacteria bacterium | reverse complement strand
TGCGAAACGCCCGGCTTGCCGCTGCGGTCCGTCTCCGGCCCCAGGCAGTCCATGATGTCCTCGATGGTCTGCCGCACCCCGGGATCTTCGGCGGCATCGGCGGGGACGATCCCGTCGCCGTTGAACCGGGTCTGGGCCAGGATCCTCGATGTGTCAGCCGTATCGTCCACGGTGATCACCGCCGCATCAGGCTTGCCGAGGTTGGCGAGGATTTCCCGAGCCGATCGGAGGAGCCGCCGCCCCTCCTCGGAGGCGTCGTCGATGGCGGCCAGCGGCAATTCCGCGGCGCCCCGGGTCAGATCGTCGGGATTCTTGAAAAGGGAGCCGGCCCACTTGACTGCGCGGATAATGTCCGGCACGCGGATCCGTTCGTCGCCGTCATCGTCGAGCAGCTCCAGGGTCCTCTCGTCGAATTCCAGGCCCCTGGTCGGGCAGCTCAGGGCCATCCAGAGTTTCTGGTCGAGCTGGTCCAGGGCCATCAGATCGGTGCCGGTCTCCAGGCGGACCTGATCGAATCCGCCGGAACGGAAGAACCGCCAGCGGTGCTTGGCCTCTGCCGAATTCCCGGAACCCTTCTCCGTCTCCATCGTGAGCCTCCTTTCCCGCAATCCCGACCCTCGGGAATCCATGCCACGGAAAAGTCACCCATCCTCAAGGGGACTGCCCAAAGGCGCCCCACCCATCCGCATGTCGAGGATGAATCCTGCCATCCGCATCCATTTTGGTTAATTCTAACACATTTTGGCGACCCCGTAAAAATCGGGATCGGTCTAACCATGATTATCCTTAGGGGCTGTTTCCCAGCAGCGGGCCAGTAACGCGCTCAAGCCAAGGGCCAGGGCGGTCCAGCCAGCGGCGATGTAGAACAGGACGCCGAATCCAGCACCAAAGGCCAGCAAGGCCCCGCCGAGATAGGGGATGAGGAAGTAGGCCATGTCCAGCATGAACAGGGCCAGGTTGGTGTTCAGACCGCGCATGAGCGGAGGGGAGGCCAAAAAGAGCAGGGCATTCAGAATGGGAATGTTCAATCCCATGGACAAGCCGTAGAGGCCGGCCAGGGCGTAGAAAACGGCCGGCATGTCGGCGTACGCAAGGGCAATGAAACAGGGAATCAAGGAGACCAGGCCGAACCGAAGGACGATCAGCTTGTTCATCTTGTCCAGGAGGACGCTGCCGAAGAGGCGCACCGCGATCATCGCCACCATGGAGATGGTAAAAAAGAGCCCCACGTCGCCGCCGCCTGTCTGCAGGGTAAGATCCTTCAGAAAATAGAAGATCGTGGCCTGGGACATACAAATCAGAAACCCCGCGCTCAGAAGAAGGACAACCGTCCTCATGCGCAGATTCTCCCGGATCTCCCCGAGTGTCGGACGGCTCGACAGGACCCCATCCCGCCCCTGAAGGGCCTTGACGAGGCGCCCGCGCAGGGCGGACAGGAGCAGGATGGACAGGACGGCGAATACCGAGACCCCCGCGTAGATGTCCGCCTCGTTGCGGACATGGGGGAGGACGGCCTCGACCAAAGGCGGGATCAGCGCGTAGGGGATCATCATCGCGATGCTGATGAGGCTGAAACCCTGGCCGCTTTTCTCTTCGGGGATGAAGTTCACGACCAGGGCAATCGCCCCCGAGGTAAGCAGGACGAATGTCGCACCGTGAAGGACGCGCACGGCGATCAGGACCGGGACCGACAGGGCCCACATGTACGCGCAGGAAACGATGACCAGCATGAAGAGGGAGGTCATCATGATCGAAAGGGCGTTGCGCACGTGAAGCCAGGGGATGATGAAGAGCCGCAGGATGAACGCCGCCATCGGTTCGAGCCCGAGCAGAAATCCGCGCCAGGCGATGGGAATGTCGATGGTGCCCAGGTAGTGGTAAAAGCTGTAGAAGACGCAGACGTTGCAGAACGCCGCCATGATCGTCAGGGCGAGGGTGAGAAATTCGGAAGTGATCCATCTCTGCGAGTCGGACATGGCGTACTGAAACTTTCCCTTTCAGGCCAGAATCTTTTTCAGGGCGGCCACGAAGGCCTCCATCGCCTCCTGCTGGGCCAGGGTGATCCGGATGTGATTCGGATAGCGGAAGCCCGTCATAGGACGGATCACGACCCCCTCCTTCATGAGCTTCCGATAGGCCAGGGTGTCGCTGACGGGGATTTTCACGACCAGATAGTTCCCCTCCCCCGCGATGACGGGAAGCCCCATCTTTGTGAGTTCGCCGACGAGAAAGGCCCGGCTCTGCCGGACCAGGTCGCGGGTCCGCTGGATATGGCCCGTGTCGTCCCGAAGGGCCGCCAGGGCCGCCTCCTGGGCGACGCGGTTCACGGAATAGACGATGCAGGTCCTGCGGATCATGTCGACGACCTCCGGGGATCCGACCAGGTAGCCGATCCGCAGCGCGGCCAGGCCGTACATCTTGGAGAAGGTCCGAAAGACGACGAGATTCGGATAGTCCCCGAGCAGGGCCATGCCGTTGGGGTAGTCGTCCTTCTCGACGAACTCGAAGTAGGCCTCGTCGACCACGACGATCCGCCGACCGCCGACGGCGTCAAGGAAGGCCTTCAGCCGCTCCCGCGTCCAGTAGCTTCCCGTGGGGTTGTTCGGATTGCAGACGAAGAGGATCTTCGTGCGATCGTCGATCGCGGCCAGCATGGCCGCATCGTCGAACCCTTGGTCTTTCAATGGGATAATCCGGGCCTCGATCCCGGAGAAGACGGCCACCCATTCATAGACGGCGAAGGTCTTGTCCGCCGTGACGATGTTGTCCCCCTGCTCGCAGAAGGCCTTGATCACGAAGGCGATCACCTCGTTGGCCGCCTTGCCGACCAGGATCTGGTCCGGGTCGACGCCGTGGAGGTCCCCGATCGCCCCCCTGAGATAGTAAGAATCGCCGCTCGGGTAGAGGGCCCCCTGGGGCGGCGGGAACCGCCGGATCACCTCCTGGGCGCCGGGCGGAGGCCCCAGGGGGTTTTCGTTGTTGTTCAGGCGGAAGAGTCTCTTGCAGCCGTAGAGCCTCATCAGCTCCGGATCGGGCTTGCTGGGGATGTAGGGCTCGAACTCCCGGACATAGGCCGGGACCAGGCTGTCAAGATTCGGTTGCGTCATGATGCTGGAAGACCACGATGTCCGAACGCCCCGCAAAGGGGAGGATGAGTGCCGGCTTGAAGCCCCGGTCCATGAGGACGGGGACCAGTTCCGCATGCCAGGGGACGCCCAGGTCGATTTCGAAGAGGAGGTTGATCAGCCCCTCTTCTCTGAGATAGCGGACGTGCCCGGCCACATTGGCTGCCCAATCGGCGCCGGGCCACAGGGGCCTCAGGGTCGCCTCGGCCCTCTGGCGGGAGATCTCGGCGGCAAAGAGGGACGAACCGGAACGCCTCTCTCCCATGTCCTGAACATGCCGGATTTCCCGGGCCAGGACGAGACGGTCGTACTCGCCGGTGAGCCAGGCTTTCAACCCTTCCGGAGACCAGACCTCACCGCCCGGGTCCTCGTGGAGACACCGGAAGAAGAAGGGCCTTTCGATCGGCTGCCGGTCCGGATACCGCTGGAACAGGGAGCCCAGGCGCTCGAAACGGGGCTCCAGAAACGCCGGAAGCCCCGAAAGGCTCAGAAGTCCCAGGGCCTTCCTCCTGGCGATTGCGGCAAGCAGGGCATCCAGCAGGGCCTCGCCTGTGGCGGTCTTCTGCCCGCTGTGAAAGCAATAGGGGCCGAAGAATTGGACGATCCGCTCCGAACGCTCGGAAAAGAGGACGCCGCCGACAACGTCCCGATCCTGGTCCATCGCCGTCAGGCACTGGTACTCGCCCCCGCTCACCATGTCCGCCACCTTTCCCGGGGTTTCAAAGAAGGGGGGCAGGTCACGACCTGTGCAGAGATGGCCCGTGAGGAGGGCAAAGCGCTTGACCCTCTCCGAATCGGGGACCTCGATGGTCACCCGCTGCGGGACCTCAGGGCTGGCGAACACCCCGGCGATCCTCGGGTAGGCCTTTTCTTTCGACACAACCAGTTGGACCCCGTCGCCCTTCTCCGCGGTAAGGTAGAGATGGTCCACCGAACGGGAGGCGATCATGAGGCCCATCTGGTCCAGATCGCCCGGACCTTCCTCGACTGGGTCGGCGACGTTCCCCTCCCCCAGTTTCAGGGCCGACGCCACGTTGAGGCCCCTGAGGTTCAATTCCCGTGCGGGAAAGCGGAAGATGACCCGGGTGTCGTAGAGGCCGTCCAGGCAGGTGATATCGAGTTCTTTCCCTGGACAAACGGCATTGCAGAGGTAAAGGAAAATCTCTTCCGTCGCCAGGGAGAGCTTCAGCGTCTCCGGCCTGGCCAGGCCGAAGAGGGAGGCCGTCGTCTCCACGAACTGCGTGACGACGGTCAGGAACGGTGTCCGGGCCCCAAGTCGCAGCCGAAGGGTACTTTTTTCGGATTCGCCCATCGTAATCCCCTTTTGTTGCCGGTCATGGCCCCATCGGGACCGCTCTGTCCACGCGAGTATAGGGTAACGCGTGCGGCAAGTCAACGGATTTGGCCCTCTTTGGTGTGGGACCTTTGCCGCGGCAGGCAAGCGCCGGCAGGGGATTCACCGGGGGCCGGGGCATCCCGAGGCCGGTGGGTTCTGCCCCGGATCGGCGAGGATCTTGAGGGCCGCCTCGTAATCCTCGCGGGTGTCGAGATCCATGAGGATCCCGGGATCCTCGACCGCCACGTCCGCCGTTCGATCCCGGTAACGGGCCAGGAGGGCCCGAAGCCCCCCCGCTCCGTCGAAATCGAGGATGGCGGGAATGAGGGTCGCGGCAATCAGCGGCGGATGACCGTAACGTCCCTGGAAGACGGGACGGCACACGTCCACTCCCATTTTTTGGAAGGCTTCCGCGAGGGCGTGCAGGGTCCCGGGGCCGACCAGGGGGATGTCCACAGGGAGCAGGAAGAAGGCCCGGCAGTCCCGGTCGAGACGGCCGACCCCTGCCTGCACGGAGGTGAACATCCCCTCGTCGTAGCGGGGGTTCACCACCGGAACCACCCCGAGACGCCCGAGCAGGGGCAGGAGTTGTCCCGCCTCGTGGCCCAGCACCACCACGATCTGGCCGACGCCGACCCCCTTGAAAAGGCCGACGACCCGCTCGATCAGGGTCTGGCCGGCCAAGGGGAGCAGGGGCTTCGAAGCGCCCATCCGCGAGGAGCGGCCGGCGCCGAGGATCAGGGCGGCATAGGGGAGGACCGGCCCTCCCTGGGGGGCCGGGCTCACGGGATCTTCCCCGCCCGGACGGCGACCAGTTCCGCGGCGATGCTCACAGCGATTTCGCCAGGGGTCCGGGCCCCGATCTCGAGCCCGATCGGGCTGTGGACACGCCGGAGGGCCTCGTCGCCCACCCCCTCGTCCCGGAGGGATGCCAGAATGATCTCTCGCTTGCGTCGGCTGGAGATCATCCCGACATAGGCGGCATCGGTCTTCAGCGCCCCGGCCAGGACCGTCCGGTCGTGGGCATGGCCATGGGTGACGATGACCACATAGCCGGACCGATTGATCGTGAGCCCCTCGAAGCATCGGTCGAAGGAGTCGATCGCGCGGACCTCGGCCGCCATGGGAAAGCGTTCGCGGGCGGCATATTCCGGGCGGTCGTCGATCACGGCGACACGGAAACCGGCAATGGCGCAGATCGGCGCCAGTGCCTGGGCAACGTGGCCGGCCCCGAAGATGAAGACCGTCGAGGGGATCCCCGCAGGCTGTACGAAGCAGCGGACGTCGCCGCAATCCACGAGCACGGCCTCATCCCGGCGGCTCTCCTTCCGCAGCCGGTCCGAATCCCGGCAGGACGGATCCATGGTGCCGGCATCGAGCCCCTCCCCCAACAGGCCGACCCCGATCTTCGGGACCGTGCCGCTGCCGGAGCCGCGGATGGACCGGACCAACCAAACAAAATGACCCTCCCGCCGAAGATCGGCCAGCCTCTTGAAGACCGTCCCGCAAAGCGGGTCCGCCGGATCGAGATAATCGACCAGGACCTCCGTTTTCCCGCCGCAGATCATCACGCCGGCCTCCACCGTTTCGGCCGTCATGGAGAATTCCTGCAGGAGGGGCAGGCGATCCCGATGGACCCCCCTGGCCGCATCCAGGACCTGGAGCTCCAGAAGGCCCCCGCCGATCGTTCCCAGGGCCCCGCCGTCTCCGAAGACGACCATGGAGGTCCCGGCCTCCCGCGGCCCCGATCCCGACCGATCGATAATCGTCGCCAGGACCACCGGTTCGCCCCGCCCCAGGGATTCGGCGATCCGCTGCCACAGGTCCCCGGAGGGATCCATAGACTCCGCCATTTTCATCGCCCCACCTCCGCCGTTGGCCGTCCCGACGGCCGATCGGCAACCGTCATTCCCTCTTCGCCGTTGAAGGGGGTTCTCTGCTGTGGTATAGTCGCGTCGGTTCTAGCATACAAGCGTTTCCCAAAACAACCCCAAAGGGACAGGGAAGGACGACCATGCAAAGCGGTATCCCCGAAATCGGCCGGCCGACCCGCCGGGTGGATGCGGCCGCCAAGGTGACGGGTGCGGAAAAATACGCCATCGACCACTACGGGGAAGGGCTCCTGTGGGCCGGTGTCCGGCGGGCTGGGATCCCCCACGGCCGCATCCTGGAGGTGGACACCGCCGAGGCGAAGGCCCTCCCCGGCGTGCTGGCGGTCCTCACCGGCCGCGACGTCCCCGGGACAAACCGGCAGGGAATCGTCCACAAGGACCAGCCGGTCCTCTGTACCGACAAGGTCCGCCACTGCGGAGACGCTGTCGCCCTGGTCGTCGCCGAGGACATGTCGACCCTGCGCAGGGCCCTATCCATGATTCGGGTCGCGATTGACCCCCTGCCGGGGGTGTTCGGAATCGACGACGCCCTCGCACCCGGCGCGCCGCTCGTCCACGAGGAAAACAGGACCGGGAACGTCCTGCTCCGGGCGGAGATCCGGACGGGCGAGGCCACGGGGGAATTGGAGGCCTGTCCGGTCCTCGTCGAGGAGACCTTCGAGGTTCCCGTCGTCGCCCATGCCTTCCTGGAGACGGAAAACGGCGTCGGAAAACTGGAGGCCGACGGGAGGATCACGCTGACCGTCTCCACCCAGGCCCCCTTCCGCGACCGGTTGGAGGTCGGCCATGCCCTCGGCCTGCCCATGGACAGGATCCACGTCGTCGGCCCCTACCTGGGCGGGGCCTTCGGAGGCAAGGACGGCGCCACGGTGCAGTGCCTCCTTGCCCTGGCGGCCCTCCACGCCGGGGGCCGGCCGGTCAAGATGGTCTGGGACCGCGAGGAGAACCTGCTCGCCGGATACAAGCGCCACGCCGCGCGCCTCCACTATCGCCTCGGCGC
>JAJFUM010000187.1 GCA_021372415.1 Deltaproteobacteria bacterium | reverse complement strand
ACCGCGTTGCACAGTTCATCGTAGGCCGGAGAGAGATGACACAACGAAGATTGACGCACGAATCGGGAATGGCCGATGAGTTCTTCGTGATGGAAGTACGCTGCCGGCTCGGTCATCAGTCTGACCTCGCGATGGCCAATGCAATGGAGCAGCTCAAAGCCGACCTTCGTCTTGTCGTTAACGCCGCATTGAATAGGAACCGATAGATGGGCAACAGGCTTCATATCACCAGTGGCGACTGGGCCGGCGGTAGTCTGGCAAAGGCCGGGCTACCCGGAGACGTATTCGTCTGGCATGACATTCTGTATGACGGGCCCCGACGGCCCGGGTGGCCGGATGACGATACCCGCAAAGCTCGGGCACTGTTTCTCGAGGAATTCACCGGGGGAGGCCTGGACGGGGAGGGTATCCTGAAAACCCTCCGTCATCAGTACGAAAGACTGGCGAAAGCCGCAGCTCATGAGCGAATCGTTCTGTGGTTCGATGCATGCCTTTTTGACCAGTCCATGCTCGCCCATATTCTCACGTGCCTGCATTTGAGGGGCATGCGGGAAGCGGAGCTCCTTTGTGTCGATGCATTCCCCGGGATCGAACCGTTCCACGGACTCGGCCAACTGCAACCGGAGCAATTGGCATCCCTCTATGACAACCGACGACCGCTCACCGACGAGCAATTCAGGTTTGCCGCTGTCGTGGATGATGCATTCGCAACGCAGGACGCAGCCATGTTCGCGGAACTGACGGCATTGGCCGACGCTCCTTTGCCGTGGGTTCCCGCTGCCGTTACCCGGTGGCTGGAAGAGCAGCCTGACCCAGCGACCGGGTTGGGCCGCCTTGAGCGTCTGGCCTTAGCGGCTGTCCGTGATGGATGCGAGAGACCGGACAGGATTTTCGCATCCGTGGCTGCAGCAGATACGCCGCCGCAGTTCTGGGGAGATACGGCGCTGTGGGCCAAGATCAACGGACTTGCGACCCGTGTGCCTCCGCTCGTTCGGATCGAAGGTCCCGCCGATAGGTTGCCTCAATGGGAAAGTGACGTGTCGCTCAAGGACTTCAGGATCATAGCCTTGCCGAACCGCGCGTTGAACGCTGCAGCCGACAGCGGCGCTTGAACGAAACCGTCGGAATAAAGGAGAGAGCATCCATACGGGAAAGAGCCATCATGCACGCCAGCCGCTCGCATGATGGCTCTTTTGATGTGGAACTCCTCAAATCATCTCCCCGCCATCCACCCGGATGATCTCGCCCGTTACGAACGAACCGGCCTTGGAGGCCAGATAGAGGGCGATCCCCGCGACTTCCTCGGGCTCGCCAAAACGTTTCATTTCGATTTCCCGGACGCGCCGGGCCAGGCGCTCCGGATCTGCCCAGTTGACCCGGCTGAGCGCCGTCCGAATGGACCCGGGCGCGATGGCGTTGACCAGAATGTGGTGCGGGGCCAGTTCCCGGGCCATCACCTGGGTCATCATGTTCAGGGCGGCCTTGCTGATGCAGTAGGCCCCTGTCCCGTCGTTCCGGGCGCGGAGGCCGCTGACGGAACTTATATTGATGATCCTGCCGCCCCCCTGCTTGATCATTTCGGCCGCCACCACCTGGCTTACCAGAAAGGTCCCCTTCAGGTTGATCTCCATGACCTTGTCGAAGGTCTTTTCTTCCAGGTCCACCAGGGTGCTCAAAGAGGTATTGCCCCCGGCGTTGTTGACCAGGATGTCGATCCTGCCGAAGGCGTCGAGGGCCTTTCGAACCAGGTTGGCCACATCCTCCTTTATCCCTACATGGGCCGGTACCGCCAGGACCTTCCGTCCCATGGACCGCAGTTGTTCCGCCGTGTTTTCCAGCTCCGGGGGGTGCCTGTCGCGGCTGCAGACCACCAGATCGGCTCCCGCCTCTGCAAAGGCCACGGCAATGGCCTGCCCGATGCCCCGGCTCCCGCCGGTGATCAGGGCAACTTTCCCTTCCAAAGAAAACAGGTCCTCCAGCATCGATTCACCCTCCTTCTATCATGGTCATCCCTATATCATAATCGGTCCCCATCCGGAAGCCCGGGTTCCTTTGCCCCTCGGCAACTCCACCTCATGGCCCCCCTTCCCGAGGACCGTCTTTGGCCCAATCCATCTCACGGCCGGCAGAGCCCCGCGAAGCGTTCCCTGTAGGCGGCATACAAGAAAATCTGGGGCAAAGATTGACAAATTCCCCATTTATTTTATAGGTAATGGTTATATTTGCATGCGGCGGTCCGGAAGTCGGTCCCGGATATGCCGCCAGAAAATACATAGGAAGTCCCGGCTTGGGACCAAGCAGGCGGTTTTCTCAATTGAGGCCCCGGGGAGGGATGCAGGATGGGCAGGGTATTGATTGTCGGCGCAGGCGGCGTGGGCGGTGTGGTGGCCCACAAGTGCGCGCAGTTCCCGGAGGTTTTCTCTGAGATCGTCCTTGCCAGCCGCACGCTCGAGAAGTGCGAGCGGATCCGGCGCCAACTCAGCCGGCCCATCCAGATCGACCAGGTCGATGCCGGGAGCTCCCGCGAGATGACGGCCCTGATCCGGAAGCATGCCCCTGATGTGGTCATCCAGGTC
>JAJFUM010000155.1 GCA_021372415.1 Deltaproteobacteria bacterium | reverse complement strand
TGCAGCGGCAACTGTTTGAGCGCCGCCAGGCGCGAGTTTTGCCGGTGCAGCGGAGCGAGACGCCGCAGGGTCGGAAAAGCTTCCTGAGCGCCCGGAACCCATCGTCCGACACAAAATGAGCCATACCCTCCTGGCTCGCATCGGAAGCCCCCCCTATCTTCCATCGACATCGCTGTACCCTCCCGGGACATGCTCCTCCTCGCTCCACCGGTTCCATGCCGCCAGCCGCTCGAAGCCGTCGCCCGGCGGCCGCACGATCCGGTCGATGCGGCGGTCGGACTCGGGCGGCGCGGGCTTGATCTCCCTGAGCTTGATGGGCCTGGCCATGCAGAAATGGCAGGCCTCGTCGTAGACGTGGTCCTCCTGGTCGGTGTCGATGTCCTCGGGATTGTCCTCGGACATGGACAGCGACGGGACAATCGAAATGAAGTGCCGGCAGGTGTCGTAGATCTGGATCATCGGCCGGTCGATCTGTTTCCCCTCCCCGTCCCTGGGGACTTCGAGGCGCGCCCGGAACTGATTGATCTTTTGCCGGCGGTTCGGGTCCCCGGGGGTCAGGTAGATCTCTTTTGCCGCGAACGCCTCGGCCGTGCTCGGCCCCTGGCCTCCGCCCTTGTAGTCCGGCTTCTTGTTCCAGCAGTCCGGCCCGGCCTTCCGGACGACGTTGGGCCTTTTCCAGATCCCGGCGTCCTTCTCGCGCTTGACGATCCCCTCGGCGATCTGCCGGTCCGTGAGCCTGAGCCCCGTGTCCGGCTCGTCCCCGCAGCCGTACCACTCCATGAAGCGGCAGCCCCGGCCCTCGGAGTCCACCCACCACCAGCCGACCGAGAAGGGCTTTCCGTAGCCCCAGTCGAAGGTCATGTAGATCCAGGCCGCGGCGGGGATCGGCAGCGGTTTGATGACGTGCGCCTCGGTCAGGAGGAAGGCCTGGCCGATGTAGACGTCCCAGTCGCCCTTGAGCCAGGCGTCGCGCAGGGCCGGGTCGGAGATGGACTTGAGCCTGCGGACGTAGACCGGGTCGTTCTCGCAGAGGATCCGGTTGTCGTCGAGGAACGAGGGGATGTAGATGCGGGTCTGGCCGGTCGCGTCGGTGATCACGGTCTCCGGCTTCACCCCCTGGGCGACGCCGAGCCGGAAATACTGCTTGACCTGGTTGTGGCCCGGGCCTCCGGGGTTCCCGGTCCCGAACATCCGGCAGGGCACGCCGTGGGGCGAGCGCAGCGAGCCCTTGAGCTTCTCGACCATCTGATGGAAGAACGGGAAGGTCGTGCACTCGTCGATGCCGATCTCGGTATACTGCTGCCCCACGTGGTCCCCTACCATCTGCAGGCTCTGGATCGCGGGCATGATCACCTGGGCGCCATTCCTGAACCGGATGTAGTTGGTCTGCTGGTCTCCGCCGATGCGGACCGCCGGCAGGCCCTCGGTGATCATCCCGTCGATCCGTCGCCTGAGCTCTGCGAATTCCTTGTACTTGCGCCGGATGATGATGCCGTTCCAGCGGCCGGCGTGCTTTTCGGCCCCGCGGAGCTGCCGGCCCAAAAGGCAGTCGGACTTTCCCCCGCCCCGGCTGCCGCCGAAGAAGGTGAAGTCGGCCGGGCAGATGGCCGCCCTGGCCTGGGGTCCGGGCTGCGGGGTCCAGAACGCCGTCATGGGGTCTCCTTCTTCCCTCCCCGGACCAGCATCTCCCACTCCTCCATGGTCCCGGGCTCGGGCGGGAAGCTGGTGAACGTGACCTCGTGTTTCTGGGTCGGCGGGGGGTCGGCCGGTTTGACCCGGTCCAGGATCCCCATGAGCGCCCGCACCTTGTCGTGGAGCTTGATCGTCACCCTGGGGCCGTTCGCGGTGGTCTCGAACTTGATCGACTCCACGACCCGGGACTTGCCGTCCACGAGATTGTCCGAGGGGTTCACGACCGGCCTGCCCGTTTCGTCCCAGGCGACGTAGTCCGCGAGGTCCGAGAAACCGATCAGGGCGAGCTCCTTGATGACCTCGTCCTGGTTGATCCTGAGCCGCTTGGAGATCTCGGCCTTGCCGGCCTCCACCGCGGCCCTGACGCCGGCCTGCTTGAGCAGCCTCGATCCCTGCCGGTTCGCCGCGCGCTCGCTGTAATGGGCGCGGATGGCCGCTTTGGCGGGGTTCAGGTCGAGGAGGTACTCCTCGACGAACCGTGCCTGCTTTGCAGGAAGCCGCTCCAGAAGCTGCGGGTATGAGGGCGCCGGCGGAACGTTTTTCATGGCGCCCATTCTCCCATCGGTTCGCATCGAAGCCACAACTTTTTCAGGGCGGCGTCTCCCGGCGGGGGCGATTCCCCGCCTGCCTCTCCCGGCGCGCCGCCAGGGCGGACACCAGGGCGGGCGGCCCACGGGACAGGGGTGCGCCGCTCCAGGGAACCGTCGCCCGGGAGGCGGCGCTGGTCGGCGCGCAGACCAAGCTCCTCCAGGCCCAGAAGGAATATCAGGAAGCCCTGAAGAAGAGCGCGGACGGCTCCACGCCATGACGGGCCGTTGACCGGCGGGACAATACGGCGGTCACCCGCGGCCGTCGCCGGTCAAATCACCGAACAAGATGGGGGAAAACAGGCTCAGGCTGGAAAGACAGGGCAGCCGACGCCCCGCAGCCGGCGCTCGATCGAAGCGCCAGGCTGCGTCAGGCTGCGTTGGGCGGAATTTTTTCTTCAGGGGGGTTCCCAAAAGACCGGTCCACGAGGGGATGGTTATGCTATCTCACCGTGACGACTTCTTCCTTTGCAAACGGCGTCGTTATTTCCCTCGATACCCATAGCGGCGACACATCCTTCGCCTCGTCGTAGGGGATCTTGCCGTGCAGGATCATCGCCTTGAAATCATCGAACATGTAGACGCCCAGAAAAAGGTGGACCAGCAGGAAAAGGCTCAGGAGCCAGCCGAAAAGGGCATGCAGGTCTCCGAAAAGGGCGACGGTTTGCCTGGGGAAGTTGTGCGGGAAGCCCCACAGGACCCAACCGGTCGCGATCAGGATGGTCCCGCCGATCAGCACGCATATCCCGAAAAGCTTTTGCCCGGAATTGTATTTCCCCATCGGGGGGACCGGCACCTTTTTCCCGAGCAGAAACTTTTGCGGGTATCCTCCGAGAACGGCAAACCACTTCACGTCGTTCATCGACACCGTAAACACCCGTTTGATGAACAACACCACCCTGTCGTAGCCTATGAAGAAAAAGGCAACGGCATCCAGAGTCAGGACAACGCCGGCGACGACATGAATTTTCATCATGAGATTCATGGTCTCTTCGGCGAACGGCTTGAAATAAAGAAGCAGCCCCGTAACGGCCAGCGGCAGGAAACTGATGATCAGAAAATAGTGAAATATCCTCACACGCAACGGGTGCTTCAGTATCATCGCTTCATCGTGCATGGGACAATCTCCTTTCATGATATGCCCTTGGCTCTGTTGACGTACTGGGTGTGGAGCAACTCCTCCGAAAGCTTGCCGAGGGGCTCGCCGCCGAACTCGCGGTAGTATTGGGCAACGACCTTGTTCGCGTGGCTGACGCGGACCTTTGCCTGTACGTCGTCCTTATACAGGCCCTTTGTACGGGCCAGGATGTAATCGTTTCTTGACGATACGGCCATCCTGAGCCAGACGGCAGGCAACGCCAGCAGCGCCACGATAATGCCGCTGATCGTGATGAACTGCCTCCGGGATACGCAAAACGGATTTTCCGTATATTGATATCCTTGTTTCTCCATCCCTTAGCTCCTTTCTTGCTCCCTATTTCCATGCAAACCAGGGTAGAACGGCTCCCAGCCAGGAAGAGCCGCCGCCTTGAATCGGCTGCCCGCCGCCGTTGATGCACCCGCCGGGGCAATTCATCACCTCGATGAAGTGATAAGGCGATCGGCCCGCCAGGACCTCGTCGATGACAGGGGTTATATTTTCCGCCAGGCCATGGACCACCGCAACGCGGATCGTCACGTCCTTGTTGTATTTGCTGTCTTTGAGGGTCACGGAGGCGCTTTTTATGCCCCGCAAGCCCCTGACCGCCTTGAATTCGAGATTCTTCAGTTCCTCACCGGTCAGGACGGCGTAGGCCGTGCGCAGGGCCGCCTCCATGACGCCCCCCGTATTGCCGAAGATGGTGCCCGCTCCCGAGTACTCGGCCAGCAGGGAACCGCCGTCGGATTCCTTTTCCGTCGCCAGGTTGATGTTGAGCTTCTTGAGGAGGCGGGAAAGGTCCCGGGTGGTCAGGACGGTATCGACATCCGGGTAGGGCGCGCCCGTTCCGGCATATCCCGTCTTCCGGCCGTACTCATAGGCGCTCTTGAACTCGGGACGCGACGCCTCCCATTTCTTCGCCGTGCAGGGCATGATGCCGACGGTGTAAATCTTGCCCGCTTCCTTATTCCAGACCCTTGTTCCATAGGTCTTCGCC
>JAJFUM010000154.1 GCA_021372415.1 Deltaproteobacteria bacterium | reverse complement strand
GGAGATGCTCAACCGCTACGTGGCGGCGGCTGTCGGGGTGACCCCCGAGAGGCCGATCCTCATCGACAAGTACCTGGAAAACGCCATCGAGTGCGAGGCGGACGCCATCTCCGACGGAACGGACGCCTTTGTCCCGTCGATCATGGAGCATATCGAACTGGCCGGGATCCACTCCGGCGATTCGGCCTGCGTCATCCCGCCCATCAGCATCCCCGAGCGGCACATGGAGACGATCAACGACTACACCCGGCGGATCGCCATCGAATTCGGCGTCGTGGGACTCATGAACATCCAGTACGCCATCGCCAAGGATGTGGTCTACATCCTCGAGGCCAACCCACGGGCCTCTCGGACGGTCCCGCTGGTCTCGAAGGTCTGCGACATCTCGATGGCCCGCCTGGCCACCCAGGTCATGCTGGGCAAGAAACTGGCCGATCTCCGGATCCGGCAAAGGCGGATCCCCCATTTCGGCGTCAAGGAGGCGGTCTTCCCCTTCAACATGTTCCCGGAGGTGGATCCCCTGCTGGGTCCGGAGATGCGTTCGACCGGAGAAGTCCTGGGAATGGCCGATTCCTTCGGCCTGGCCTTCTACAAGGCCGAAGAGGCCGCCCAGCAGGTTCTGCCCGCAGCCGGGACGGTCCTGATCACCGTCCACGACAGCGACAAGGGCGGTGCCCTGGAGGTGGCCAGGGCCTTCCACAGGCTGGGATTTGCCATCCAGGCCACAGCCGGGACCCAGGCGTTCTTCGCCGAGAACGGTGTCCCTGCAGGGGTGGTCCTGAAGATGCACGAGGGCCGTCCCCACATCGTCGACGCCATCAAGAACGGGGAGATTCACCTGGTCATCAACACCCCCAGCGGCCGGCTCAGCCAGTACGACGATTCGTACATCCGCAAGGCGGCGATCAAGTACAAGATCCCCTACATCACGACCATTGCCGCGGCCGTGGCGGCTGTAAAGGGCATCACGGCCTTCAGGGCGGGGCACGGCCGGGCCAAGTCCCTCCAGAACTACCACCGGGACATCCGTTGAGGAGCGGCGGGATGGGCCTCCACGCAAGTGTAGATGAGAGGAAAGGCGTTACGACCTGAGCGCTTTCTGGTCTCTCCCCGGCAATCGGCTGACATGGTATGGCTGATTTGAGGGTAGGAGAATGAAATCCAAGGACATCTCTTCTCAAGGATCGAAAAACGCTCCCCCGGGTCCCTCGCCGGAAACCGGTCCCAAGATACCGCCGGACATCCTCTGTGAAACCATATTAAATTCCGCCGACTTCGGGATCATTGCCACGGATACCGAGGGGATGATCCTATTCATCAACCCCTTTGCCAGATCGCTACTCGATTTCCACCAGGACATATCGGACCGCACGGTCAATATCCATGTCATCGACGAGGATCTCTGGGAGGAATACAGAAAGATCATCGAAACGGGTGAACCCCAGACCAACGTCCCTGCCCAGGCCCAGCACAACGGAAGACCCCTGGTGAGCCACCGCCTGCCCATTTACCTGAACGGCCGGATTGCAGGGGCCATGAGCGTGTTCAAGCCGTTGGAAACCTACGAGGAGCTTGCCAACGACATCTTCAAGCTCAAGGAGCATGCCCATGAGATCGAGGCCATCATCGAGTCCTCCTATGACGGCATTTACGTGACGGACGGCGAGGCAAACACGATCAGGATCAACTCCGCCTACGAGAAGATCACCGGCATCAAGGCGGCTGAACTCATCGGCAGGAACATGAACGATCTGGTCAGGGAGGGCTATTTCGACGAGAGCGTGAGCCTGAAGGTCAAAGCGGAAAAGAAACAGATGACGATTCGCCAGACCTTGAAGTCCGGGAAGATCGTTCTGGTGACGGGCAATCCCATCTTCGACGAAAACGGAAAGATCAAGATGATCGTCACCAATGTGCGGGACATGACCGAGCTTGTCGAACTCCAGCGGCAGCTCGAGTACACCCAAGGGATGACGACCGCTTACAGGGACATTCTGAAGTCCATGCAGCATACATCGGCCCGCGACAATGACATCATCATGGTTTCGGAGCCCATGCTCCACATCCAGGAACTGCTGGACCGGGTTTGTCGGACGAATGCCACCGTGCTCATCTATGGAGAGACCGGCGTAGGCAAGGATCGCATCGCAGAAGAGATCCACGAGAAATCCGACCGAACCGAAAGCGGCATCTTTGTGAAGATCAACTGCGGAGCCATCCCGGAGGGACTGCTCGAGAGCGAACTTTTCGGCTATGAACGGGGAGCTTTCACCGGGGCCAGCAAGGAAGGGAAGTCGGGACTTTTCGAGGTGGCCCACAGGGGAACCCTGTTTCTGGATGAAGTGGAATCCATGCCGCTGCTGCTTCAATCCAAGCTGCTGCGGGCCCTTCAGAACTTCGAAATCACGCGCGTCGGCGGCACCAAGCCCGTCAAAGTGGATGTAAGGCTGATCTGCGCCTCCAACCAGGATCTGAAGGAGATGATCGCCAGGAAACTCTTCCGGGCCGATCTCTATTACCGGCTGAACGTCATCCCCCTCTATATCCCGCCGCTGCGTGAGAGGCGCGACGACATCCCTTCCCTCGTGAATTTCTTCTTGGGCCAGTACAACAGGAGACACGGTACCAAGAAGGTCCTGTCGAAAGAGGCCATGGGTCATCTTCTCGCCTATAGTTGGCCGGGCAACGTCCGCGAGGTTGCCAATGTCATCGAGCGTCTGGTTGTCATCACCCACGGCGACTACATCCTGCCGAACAACCTGCCCCGGGAAATATACGAAAAAACGGGCAGGGACGTACTCGAAAGCGGGCTGACCCTGAAGCAGCAGATGGAAAAGATCGAGGTCGCCATCATCAGGAAGGCCGTTGAAAAATACGGCAGCGCGCGAAAAGCCGCCCCGCATCTGGGAATGGACCCCACGTCGCTTACCCGGAAAATGAAGAAATGCCTCTGAAGGCGATGCGAGTTTGCATCGGATCATCATCGGGCTGCCCTTTTGAAACGGCAAATGATTGCCGTTCGGCACATTAAAAAAGGCTCTCGTTGATGCATTTATGCATCAGCCCGTTCCAATCCCATTATTGCCACTACTTACAAATAGTTGGATGAACAAAGGCCCATTTCAATGCATATTTGCATCATGTCGGGCTTTTCATTTCTTCCCCATTCTTGCCCGCTTCATGGGGGTTCTCATGGCAAAAGTATGAATTTATTGCCGTTTATTTTTTTGTTCGCAGAATGTGGATCGGCGGCATTTCTTTTGCTGACTTATGCTTTCAAGTCGATTCCCTGCGGTCTCCGGCAGCACGATGCCCTTCCGTAGCGGACCAGGGCCGTACCGGGAGGTCCCGCTGAAACAGAGTCCTCGGCACCCTTTGGGCCGTATTGAAACCCCTTTGAGATCTTCCTGAAAAGCAAACGCAACAGGCAATGGAGGAACAGATGGGCAAACTTATGAATGCCAGAGAGTATGAGGAGAGTCTAAGAAAATTGAAGCTGAACGTCTACATGTTCGGCAAGAAGGTTCAAAACGTCGTGGACGACCCCATTATCCGGCCGTCCATGAATGCGGTGGCAGCCACCTACGAATTCGCCCACAGGCCGGAATATGAGGATCTCATGACGGCCACCTCCCACATCACGGGCAAGAAGATCAACCGCTTCACCCACATCCACCAGAGCACGGACGACCTGGTGAAGAAGAGCAAGATGGGCAGGCTCCTGGGATCGAAAACCGCCTGCTGCTTCCAGCGCTGCGTCGGCATGGACGCCCTGAATGCTCTGTCCATCGTCACCCACGCCATCGATCAGAAGCACGGCACCGGCTATAACAAGCGCTTTCTGGCGTATCTCGAATACGTGCAGGAAAACGACCTGGTCTGCGACGGTGCCATGACAGACCCCAAGGGCGACCGCTCGCAGCCGCCGCACCGCCAGCCCGACCCGGACATGTTCCTCCACGTGGTGGAGGAGCGCAGAGACGGCATCGTCGTGCGCGGGTCGAAGGCCCACCAGACGGGTGCGGTCAACTCGCATGAAATCATCGTCATGCCCACCATCTCCATGAGGGAAGAGGACAGGGATTATGCGGTGGCCTTTGCGCTCCCGAGCGACACCGAGGGCATCACCTACATCATGGGCCGCCAATCCTGCGATACCCGTAAACTCGAAGGGATGACGCTGGACAGGGGGAACCTCTTCTATGGCGGCCATGAGGCCCTGGTGGTCTTCGAAAATGTCTTCGTGCCATGGGATCGCGTGTTCATGTACCGGGAATTCGACTTCACCACGCAGCTTGTCGAGAGCTTCTCCGCCTACCACCGCCAGAGTTACGCCTGCAAGGTTGGCGTGGGAGATGTGCTCATCGGTGCCAGCCAGACGATTGCCGAATACAACGGCGCGGAAAAGGCCTCCCACGTAAAGGACAAGATCGTGGAGATGAACCATCTCAACGAGACCCTGTTCTGCGGCTGCCTTGCCTGCGCGTCGGAAGGTCATCGGGAAGAGAGCGGGACCTACATGGTGGACGTGCTTCTGGCCAATGTCCACAAGCAGAACGTCACGCGTCTTCCCTATGAGATTGCCAGGATTGCCCAAGACATCGCCGGGGGGCTGATGGTGACCTGTCCTTCCGAGGCCGACCTGAACTCTCCTGCGGTAGGGAAATGGGTGCAGAAGTATTACCGGACCAAGGCCGATGTCCCCACGGAGCACAGGATAAGGATCCTGCGGCTCATCGAGAACATCACCCTGGGCACCGCCGCCGTGGGGTACCTGACAGAGTCCATGCATGGGGCAGGCTCGCCCCAGGCCCAGCGTATAATGATTTCCCGCCTCGTCAACATGAAGCAGAAGCAGCAGATCGCCAAGGAACTGTGCGGAATCGAGAAGGGAGATCAGGTCAGCTGAAGGTCGGGTTGAAGTACTGCGGCGGATGCCGGGCCGGCTATGACCGCGTCGGATTGGTCGCGTGCCTCAAAGAGAGACTTGCCGGAGCAATCGAATGGGTGGCGGCCGACAGCGAAGATGCCGAGGCGCTCCTCATCGTCTGCGGATGTAAAACCGCCTGCGCCGAGCCGGGCATCGTCGACTGTCCCGTGCACCGTATCTCGGCTCCCGAAGAGGCCGAACAGTGGATGGCCAAGATGCGCCGGAGAATACCCCAAGCAAGGAGCGGCCTGTGAAGAATTGGCAAGAGATCTACAAGAGCAGGGTCGTGAGCGCTCAGGATGCGGTCAGCCGCATCAAGTCGGGCAACCGCGTGGTGGTGGGCCATGCGACCGGATCTCCCGAGGTACTCCTGAAGGCCCTCATGAACAGCAAGGACGCCTACCGGAATGTGGAAATCGTTCATATGGTTTCCATGGGTCCCTCCGAATACTGCCAGCCGGAGATGGAAAAGAACTTCATTCACAACTCCCTCTTCGCAGGGGCGACCTCCCGCAAGGCGATCCATGACGGAAGGGCGGTCTTCACGGTGTCCCACTTCAGCCAGATCCCCAGGCTGTTCACCGAAAAGATCCTGCCCGTCGACGCGACGTTGTGCATGGTCTCCGATCCCGACGAACACGGTTTCTGCTCCTTTGGGGTATCTGTCGACTACACCAAGCCCGCTGCGGAGAGCTCGAATCTCGTCATCGCGGAGGTGACGCCCAACATGCCCAGGACGCTCGGCGATGCGTTCATCCATGTCTCGGACATCGACTGCATCGTGGAGAGCGACTCCAGGCCCATTATCCTGCAGCCGCCCTGTCTGACGGAAAACGACCGCAAGATCGGAGGATACATTGCCGAGCTCATCCAGGACGGGGACACGCTGCAGCTCGGCATCGGCTCGGTGCCGGACGCCATCCTGGAATTTTTGAAGCACAAAAAGGATCTGGGCATCCACACCGAGATGTTTTCCGACGGGGTGGTGGACCTGGTGGAAGCCGGTGTCATCACCTGCGCGAGAAAGAACTTCAACCGGGGCAAGATGGTGGCCACCTTCTTCATGGGCACGGAGAAGCTCTATAAATTCGTTCACAACAACCCCATGGTCCAGATGTTCCCGGTCAACATCACCAACAACCC
>JAJFUM010000137.1 GCA_021372415.1 Deltaproteobacteria bacterium | reverse complement strand
AACCCTTTTTCCTTGAGCCACTCCTGCATCCTCCCCCCGGCCATGACCAGGATCTCTTTTCCCCGCAGTCCCTCGATGGATTTCATGGGACGGGAATCCCTGCGGCCGAAGATGGCCAGATTGATGAGGGTATGGGGCGGGGAAAAATCAAATAGCTTTGCCCGTTCTTCCGAATAGGAAAAACCGCCCATCGCGTCGATCGTCCCGGCTGCAAGGGCTTTGATCCTCTCATCGTACGTGCCGAGGCGGATCTCGACGTTCATGCCCATGACTTTTGCCACCGCCCTGGTCAGATCGATGTTGAACCCTGCCGGTTGACCGTCCTGGTCGATGAATTCATAGGGGGGGTAATTCGAATTGCCGCCGACGATCACGGGCCTCGCCTCCGCTGCCGGCTCCCCGGCGGCAACCGGGGGAGTGGGCCAGAACAGGCACCAGGCGGCCATGAAGAGGCCCAGGAGACGGGCGGCCTTCGCCGGGGATGTGCGCGGACATCCGGGACCGGATACCGACGGACGGCCGCGGTTGTGTCCGCACTGACCGCGGCTGGGCCGGATGCCCCCTTTATTCAAGGGCAAGGGCTCTCCCCGCGGGGTTTGCCTCCAAAATCGTACATCCGGCCAAGGGATGTTTATCATCCATCCAGTAAAGGGCATAGAGAACGCCTTCATCTTCTGATCCCGTACGGAGACGTCACCAGTGATGTCAGCTATATACCCTTGCCGGCTCTATCCGTCAATAAGTTGAGGAGTTTCGGAGGAGCTATGTGGGTGTCGGTGAGACCCGATCACCAAGCCGTCACACCGCCGTCCACCGGGAAAGTCACCCCGTTAATGAAGGTCGCCTCGTCCGAGGCCAGATAGAGCGCTGCACTTGCCACGTCCTCCATGTCGGCGAGGCGTCCCAGGGGCACCTCGCCCACGCGCTCCTTGCGGCGCTCGGGGTCCTTCATGACCTCCTGGACCAGAGGGGTCTCCACCGTGCTGGGACACAGGACATTGGCCCGGATGTTGTCCTTGGCGTAGCGCACGGCCACCGAGCGGGTCAGTTGGGAGACGGCCCCCTTGACGGTGGTGTAGGCCTCGGGGGTGAACTTGTGGCCGATGAGGCTGCAGACCGAGCCCATGTTGATGATGGACCCGCCGCCGTTTTGGCGCATCAGGGGCAGGGCGTGCTTGATCCCGAGGAAGGGGCCCCGGACATTCACGGCCAGCATCCGATCCAACTCCTCGACGGTCATCTCCTCGATAGGTTTGCGGATGTTGATGCCGGCGTTGTTCACCAGGACGTCGAGCCTTTCCGCCCTCTCGATCAGGGCGGCCAGTGCAGCCTTCCAGCTTTCCTCGTCGGACACGTCCAGGCGGACGAACCAGGCCTTGACGCCCCGGGAGGTCAACTCGGCGGCGGCGTCACGCCCCGCTTCCTCCTTGATGTCGCCGAGAAAGACGCGGGCGCCTTCCAGGGCGAAGCGGCGGGCGATCGCCAGTCCCAGACCCTGGGAGGAGCCGGTGACGAGGGCAACCTTGTCTTTGAGTCGCATAGAACGCTCCTTTGTCCCCCGCCGCCCCGGGCGGGCGCTGCGGGGATGGATGCAGATGCGGGGGGGGCGGGCATTCCCCTGAGGGCATGCCCGGATTCCCCTGCCCGCTGATCAAAAGACCCTTTTTACTTGACCTTGCTGACCGTGGCCCGGAACTCGTCCATGAGGGCCTTACCGATCTTGGGCTCCCAGGTGGCATAGACGGGAGCACATGCATCGACGAAGGCCTTGTGCTGCTCGGGGGTCAACTCGGTGACCGTGGTTCCGGCCTTTTTGAGATTGTCCACAAAATCCTTATTCATCTTGCGGTTCAGGGCCCGCTGGAACACGGCCGACTCCTGGGCCGCCTCGGCGATGATCTTCTGATCGCCGGCTGGGAAGGAATCCCAGAGCTTTTTGCCGATCAGCATGATGTGCGGGCCGTAGACGTGGCCGGTCAGGGAGACGTACTTCTGGACCTCATAGAATTTGGAGAGCCAGATGGTGGGGATGGGGTTCTCCTGGCCATCGATGGTCTTCTGCTGGAGGGCCGTGAAGACCTCGCTGAACGGCATCGGCGTGGGGTTGGCGCCCATGGCCCGGAAGGCCTCCAGATGGATCGGGTTCTGCATGGTGCGGATCTTGAGACCCTTGAGGTCCGCCGGGCTCTTCACGGCGTGGGCGCTGTTGGTCAACTGGCGGAAGCCGTTCTCATAGTAGGCCAGAAGTTTGATCCCCTTGGCTTCCAGGGCGGCGGCCAGCTTCGCGCCGATCGGACCGTCGAAGATGGCGTCGGCCGCCTTCTCGTTGGGGACGATGAAGGGCAGGTCGAAGACGTTGAACTCCGGTACCAGGCCCGTCAGCGGCGAAGCCGAGGTGGTGACCATCTCCAGGGTCCCCATCCGCACGGCCTCGGTGGCCCGCACGTCGTCGCCCAACTGGGAGTTGGCGTAGACCTGGACGTTGTACTTGCCGGGCAGCTTGGCGGCGAGGATCTCCCCGAACTTCTTGTTGCCCAGGTAGGAGGGGTGCTGTTCGTTGATCCCGTTGGAGATCTTCAGAACCTTGCCCTGCGCCGGAGCCTGGCTGGTCGTCAGGCCGATCGCCAGCGCGAGGGTGAGAATGAAAACAACCGTCTTTTTCATGATCCTTCTCCTTTCGTTTATGGGGTTACCGATTCTTGCCTTTTGTTTCGCTTTTTCTTGCCTCAATCTTACTTACCGGACTGCCCTCATTTGGGGATCAGGCCCGGCAGATACGTGACTGTCCAGGGCAGGTACGTAATGATGAAAATGACGATGATGCCGATGACGATGTTGGGCCAGATGGCCCGCGACATGAGCCCCATGGGGATCTTCGAGATACCGCAGGCCACGAAGAGGATGTTCCCCACCGGCGGGGTGATCAGCCCGATGCAGAGGTTCACGACCATGACGACCCCGAAGTAGACCGGGTCCATGCCGTACTTGGTGGCGATGGGCAGGAGCATGGGCCCCAGGATGAGCAGGGCGGGGGTCAGGTCCATGACGCAGCCCACGATCAGCAGGAGGATGTTGACCCAGAGCATGAAGAGGATCCAGTTGCCGCCTGAAAGCCGAAGCAGGAGGTTCGCCAGCATCTCCGGAATCTGGGCCGTGGTGATGAAGTAGGCGGCGGCCATGGCCGCTCCGCAGACCAGCAGCACCACCGCTGTCCCCCGGCAGGTGTTGATGAGGACCCTGGGCATATCCCTAATCCGGAGCTCGCGGTAGATGAAGACCGAGACGATGAAGGCGTAGACGGCCGAGATCACGGCCGCCTC
>JAJFUM010000133.1 GCA_021372415.1 Deltaproteobacteria bacterium | reverse complement strand
CCGCCTGAGCGTGTTCCCCTTGCGCATGCCCAGTCTCCGGGAACGCCGGGAGGACATCCCCCTCCTGGTCGACCAGTTCATCCGCCGCTTCAGCCACGGCCGCTTCTCGGAGGCCAACACGATCATGACGGCGGAGACCCTCGAGCACCTCTGCGGGTACGGGTGGCCCGGCAACATCCGGCAGCTGATGAATGTCATCGAGTTCCTGATGAACATCCACGAGGACCGGAAGCTCTTGCGCATCGAGGATCTGCCGGAATATCTGCTCACGGAGGAGCCGGCCGCGGATCACAAGTTCATCCATGACCTCCTCGGGAAGGACCTCGTGTGGATCCTGTGCAAGTTCCAGCAGCATGGCGGGATCGGCCGGCGGCACCTGGCGGACCTGGCCTTGAGAGAACAGCCCCACCTCACCGAAGGCGTGATCCGAGGACTCCTGAACACGGGCGAGACGCTGGGCCTGGTGAAGCCGGGAACGGGTCGGAACGGGTCGGCCATCACGGAGAAGGGGCGGCGGATCATCGTTAAATGGGATAACGGGACGCTAAATGGGTAAAAATTTTACCCTAATGTGGACCGCGCACCGATCCTTGGTCCACGCTCCGGAAATCGTGGTGTTTTGACTGTATGATTTATATATAAATAATGAGATGGAATCGTGCATTATCGAGACATGGACTTCCTGATGAAATCGTTCATACGAAGATGAACGTCTTCTGGATGCTCTGGCCCTGTTCTTGCTAAAGACCTGAGGCCATGCCTGCGGAGATCGCTTCCATCGGCCATGGAGGAGGGGTGTCCTTGAGTCTCGCAGCCGCTCGGCCCGCAGTCCTGAAGATCATCGAAGGGGCGGAGGTCTTCGCTCCCGAACCCATGGGCGTGAAGAACGTGCTCATCGCGGGCGACCGGATCGCCTGCATCCAGTCGGAACCCTTCGCCCTGGGACTGGGAGCGGACGTGGTCGAGATCGTCGACGGTCGCGGGAAGCGGCTCGTTCCCGGGTTCATCGACGGGCATGTCCACATCCTGGGGGGAGGCGGAGAAGGGGGATATGCCTCCCGGACGCCGGAGATCATGCTCAGCGACATCATCATGGGGGGCGTCACCACCGTCGTGGGCTGCCTGGGAACGGACGGCATCACGCGGACCATGGCCAATCTGGTGGCCAAGGCCCGGGGGCTCGAGGCGGAGGGCATCACGACCCGGATCTACACCGGCGCCTACCAGGTTCCCGTCCCCACACTCACGGGCTCGGTCATGGACGATATCGTCCTGATCGACAAGGTCGTGGGGGTGGGCGAGGTCGCCCTGTCGGATCATCGCTCCTCCCAGCCCACCTTCGAGGAGATCGCCCGCATCACGGCGGCCGCCCGCGTCGGGGGCATGCTTTCGGGCAAGGCCGGCGTCGTCAACGTCCATCTCGGAGACGGCGAGCGGATGCTTTCCATCATCGAGCGGATCATCGCCGAGACGGAGATCCCGGCCCGGCACTTCGTCCCCACGCACGTGAACCGGAACAGCCGGCTCTTCCGCGCGGCCGCCGCCTACGCGAAGCAGGACGGGGGCAGGGGACGCTACATCGATCTGACCAGCAGCTCCGCGGCGGACGACCCTGGGTTGTCCTGCGGGGCGGCCCTGAAGAGCCTTCTGGAGGCGGGGGTTCCCATCGGCAGCATCAGCTTCAGCTCGGACGGGCAGGGCAGCCTGCCTGTGTTCAGCCAGGCCAACGAGTACATCGGCCTGGGCGTCGGGAAGGTCGACACGCTCTTCGACGAAGTGCGCAAGGCCGTGCGGGACCACGGAGTCCCCCTGCAGGAGGCAATCCGGGTGATCACCACGACCCCGGCCGGCTACCTGAAGCTCCCCGGGAAGGGCGTGATCCAGGCCGGGGCCGATGCGGACCTGGTACTGCTGGATGCCGGGCTCGGAATCCATACGGTCATGGCCATGGGCCAGATCATGATGGGCGAGGGGGAGATCAAGCGCTTCGGAACCTTCGAGCGGGATATGCTCGATGCTCTGGAAAAGAAGAAGACATTCCTCAAGAAATAGAAGAACAACTTCCGGAAAAAGTAGTTAAAATTCTCATAATATAGAAAATCTTCATTTCAATAATAAACAAATTATTTGATTTATTGCCGTTCTTGCAAGGATTCACTCTCGTCCGATCTCTCCGGTGCTTGGCACTGGTCTTGCTCTCGGACTCACCATTCCCGGTCCATCCTTTGGTGGAACTTTATAGGAGGCTCTATGATGAGCGTACGTAAGGCGATGGCGCGTCTCGCGCTGGCCCTTTGCGTTGCCGTTCCGGCTACCGTGGCCCAGGCCGCAGCCAAGTACCACGTCGGCATCGTCACTGGCACGGTCAGCCAGAGCGAGGACGACCTCCGCGGCGCCGAGGCCATGATCAAGGAATACGGCGACGTCAAGAACGGGGGCATGATCCAGCACCTGACCTACCCCAACAACTTCATGGCCGAGCAGGAGACCACCATCTCC
>JAJFUM010000115.1 GCA_021372415.1 Deltaproteobacteria bacterium | reverse complement strand
TTTCCCCTTTCCCGCGATAAACCGATGAACATGTTCACCCTGCGGCAGCGTTATTCCTTGCTCGTGCCGCTCTTGGATGCGGAATACGGCTCTGCATCATTCATCAATTCGGACAAGCCCTCTGAGGTTGAGATCCGGGTATCGACGACGGGGCTATTGATCAGGAATGTGGCGGATTAACCGCCATAGGGTCATTTCATGACGATCGGACTTGGGATGATCGTTGCAGCATCTCCGATCTGCGTGGGGGCGGGCGTGACAACCGGATGCCGGTTCGCGTCGACCGTTGCTGAAACAACGGTACAGGAATCATGAAGAAATTTGAAACCGAAGTCCGGCTGAGCCGGGAAATGGGGCTCATGGACGCCACGATGATCGGCGTCGGGGCAATGATCGGGGCGGGGATCTTCGTCCTGATCGGGATCGCCGCCGGCGTCGCCGGCCCGGCGCTGATCCTTACCTTTGTGCTCAACGGACTGGTGGCGTTGCTCACCGCGATGTCCTACGCCGAACTGGGTTCCTGCTTCCACGACGCCGGCGGCGGCTACCTCTGGGTGAAGGAAGGCCTGCCCAAATGGAACGGCTTCCTCTCCGGATGGATGAGCTGGTTCGCCCATGCGGTGGCCTGCAGCCTCTATGCGCTGGGCTTCGGCGCCTACTTCGGGCATGTCCTGCAGGAGATCGGCCTGGAGGTTCCCCACTGGGGCTTCATCTCCCCTGAAAAGCTCCTGGCCGTCGGCATCGCCATCCTGTTTGCCTACATCAACTTCCGCGGCGCCTCGGAGACCGGCAAGATCGGCAATCTGGTGACGATCGCGAAAATCATCATCTTGCTGGTTTTCATCGGCTTCGGCCTGGAGATGATGTTCCGGCAGGGCGACTGGCTGGAGCGCTTCACCCCCTTTACGGCCAATGGGATGGGCGGCGTCTTCAAGGCCATGGGGCTGACCTTCATCGCCTTCCAGGGGTTCGAGGTCATCGCTCAGAGTTCCGAGGAGATCAAGAACCCGGAGAAGAACATCCCCCGGGCCGTTTTCCTGTCCCTGGCGATCGTGGTCCCGCTTTATCTCCTGATCGCGGTGACGGCGCTGGCCACGGTGAAGCCCTCCGGGATGACCCCCTGGGACTACCTGGCCATGCACAGGGAGCTGGCCCTGGTGGAGGTTGCCCGGCAATTCTTTTCCGGCGGCGGGTTCATGATCCTGTTCGGCGGCCTGATCTCCACGATGTCGGCCCTCAACGCCACGATCTATTCCTCTTCGCGGGTCGCCTTTGCGATGGGCAGAGATCGCAACTTTCCGGCGTTTTTCGGCAGGGTCCACCCGAAGAACTTCACGCCGCACTGGGCGATTTTGATATCGCTGGCGATCATCCTGTTCATGGTGCTCTCGCTGCCCATCGAGGATGTGGCCAGCGCTGCGGACATCATGTTTCTGCTGTTGTTCCTCCAGGTCAACATCGCGATGATCCGGCTGCGGAAGAAGCGACCCGATCTGAACCGGGGCTTTTCCGTGCCGCTGTTCCCGGTTCTGTCCATCCTGGGCATCCTGATGCTGCTGTTCCTGGCCCTCTACATGTTCAATTACAGCATCGTCGCCTGGATCGTCACGGCCGTCTGGATCGGATGCGGCCTGCTGACCTACCGGGGATATGCCGCTCACCGGGAGGTGCTGCATGCCCTCAAGATCAGAACCCTCGAACGCATCGAACGAAAGGATTACCGGATCCTGGTCTGCCTGTCCAGCCCCAGGACCATGAGCACCTTGACGCACATGGCCCTGGCGATCGCCCGCAAGTATGAGGCGGAACTGATCTTCCTCCATCTGGTCGAGGTGCGCGAGGGGCAGAAGCTCCGGGCCGGCCTGGCCGAGGCGGAACTCGAACGGCAGAGCATCTCTAAGATGGAGATGCTGGCCGAGAAGGTCAACGTGCCGGCACGCAGCGTGATCAAGGTCACGCACCGCATCTCCCAGGGGATCATCGACATGGCTGCCGAGGAGAACTGCAATTTCATCATCATCGGCCGCCAGAAGAACCCCGAATTCATGGACCGGGTCTTCTCATCGCTGATCGATACGGTCATCCAGAAGGCCCCGGCGGAGGTCGCAGTCCTGCACGGCACCACCGAGCCGGAGCGTGTCCGCACGATCCTGATTCCTTTCGGCGCCAACATCCATACCCGGCTCGCCATGGAGATCGCCCCGGCCCTCGCCGAGTATTGTCAGGCAAAACTCAAGGTGGCCCTCGTCTTCGCCAGCGGCGCAACCCGGACCGAACGCGACGAGAAGGCCAGCCAGGTCCGGGAGATGATCAGCCAGTACGCGCTGCCGGCAACGCTGGTCGTCGTCCGGGAGCACGACGTCCTGCAGGGGATCGTCAACGTGTCGCGGGGCGCCGATCTTGTCCTGATGGGAGGCCGGTCGGGCGACTTCATCGATCTGCTGCTGGGCAAGTCGCTGACCCAGGAGATCACCGAGCAGGTCGCCTGTCCGGTGCTCTGGGTCAAGGAGTACGAGGAGCGAAAGTCATTCTGGACCGAGATGTTCCGATCGCCGCAAAAAGGAGAAACGACCGATGGAGAATAGATTGCCGACCCTGTTTCTCGACCTGACGAACCGGTTCGTCGAGTACTTTCCCAAACTGATTGCCGGTCTGGCGCTGCTGGTTCTTGGCCTTCTGGTGGCGTGGTTCGTGAAGCGTCTCGTGATCCAGCTTTCGATCGCCCTGAGGCTCGAAAGGTTCCTGCTCAAGTTTCGCTGGGGCAAGACCTTCTCCAAGGCCGACGTCCGTTACGGCTTTTACAACTTTCTGGGGAATATATTTTTCTTCTTCGTCCTGATGGCCTTTATCGATCTGGCCTTCCTCGCCTGGGACCTCAAGTTTCTCTCCGACCTGCTCGGCGATGCGATTTCCCTGTTTCCCAGGATATTGGCGGCGGCAGTCCTCCTGGGGATCGGCTGGTTTCTCGCCCTCTGGACGGCCGGCAGCGTACAGGGCGCATTGCTGCGCGAAAACATCAAAAGGGCGACGGCGATTGCCCTCTACGTGCGGATCGTCCTGGTTGTCTTTTTTTCGGCCATGGCCCTGGTCGAATTGGATCTGGCCGGCACGATCGTAACGATTGGCTTCACGACGGTCTTCGTCGCTCTGGGCTTGATGGCGGTTATCCTGGTGGCGCTGCATGGGAAGGATCTGTTCAGGAAGCCCCCCGAGCCGGAAGGTGAAAAAAACGAGAACGGCGAGGAATGAAGACGGCCCCCTTTCCCCGGCTCACAAACGGACGCGCGGACCGGCTGCCCTTGAGTGAACCCGGCCGTCATTCATGTCAGGGATCGGGACTCTCATCGGAAAATTCTTTTTTCTCCCGGCGATAGGTCATGTAGCTGTGCAGAAACCAGCCGATGACCAGGCCGATCGCCAATGTGAAGAAGATCAGCAGTGCCCGCGACATGGAGACCGTCCAGAAGAAGAACGTTACGTCGACGACAGAGACGTTCTGCGTCACGAAAAGAACCGCCAAACCGCTGATGCACAACAACAGGATCAACCGTGCGTTCATGATCACCCCCTTGTCCTTTACCCGAAGCCGCCATTCATAAAGTACGGGCGAAAGCAATCTCCCCAGGTTTCAGCGTCTTCCCATCATCGCGCCGGTTTCCCGGATCGAGTCCGGATTTCCCACGAGCATCAAGATGTCGCCGACGGCCAGCGTGGTGAAACCGTGCGGCACGATGACATCCCCGCCCCGCCGGATGCCCATGATCAGGGGATTACCCGGCAGATCGAGGTCGGCAACCGGAACGCCCTGATAACGGGGGTCCAGAACGGAGGCTTCCCCGATCTCAACCCCATCGGACAGCTCGCTGATCATATCGAAAGCGGCGGGATAGCGCAGGGCTCCTTCGAGCGCCAGGGCCGTAGCCAGAGAAGGTTGGACCACCTTGACCCCCAGATTGCCCATCTCCCGCATCAGGTCATTATCGTCGGCCCGGGAGACCACCACGGGGATAAGGAACTTTTCCCGCGCAAGCCGGCAGACGGCCATGTCGGCTCGCGGGTCGTTGAGGGCGGTGACGAGGCCTGCCGCCGTCTCCGCGCCGAGGGAGGCGAGCAGTTCCTCATCGGCAGGGTTGCCCGCCCGGACGGTGGCTCCTTGGCAGTAGAGCGCATGGCATTGGTCGTCGACGGCCCGCAGGACCGAGACCCGCTCGCCTTCGCGCGCCAGCCTCTCGATGAGCAGGGCGGTGTGCTGGTTGAACCCGACCACGATATAGCCCTCCCTGCGGACCTCTTTCACAGGGGGCAAAATCCGGTTGAAGAGGACGGGCGACAGCATGCAGGTGATCATCGCCAGCAGCAGGATATCCGCATTGACGGCTTCGCTGATGAGGCCCAGCCTAAAGGCGAGAGCGGATGCGGCTATGATAAGTGACAGGCGTGATGACAGCAGGAACCCTGCAGCGGCACTCTCCCTGAAGGAAAAGGCCACCCGATAGACCAGGGCGGGCAGGAGTTTGACTGCATAGGCAGCCGCAATGAGCAGCGCAAGCAGCACGAACACCCCGGAAGAACCGAGAAATGCCCGCAGATCGAATTGGCTTCCCACGGATATGAAAAAAAGCGGGATGAAAAAACCGAACCCGATCGTATCGAGCTTTTCCTGAAGGACGGCCTTTTCCTGCCCGGCCATGATGCTCATGATGACCCCGGCCAAAAAAGCACCGAGGATCACTTCCGTGCCGAGGCTCTGCGCCAGAGCCACCCAGGCGACCATCAGTGCAATGGAGAACCGTGTCCGGATTTGAACGGTGGCCGTGGCCAGCCCCTTGACGAACTCCCCCAAACCCTTGATCTTGCGGATCCGCGCGCCTGTGAAGAGGGTTGCGGCAAACACGGCCAGCAGGATCAGAAAGATCGTCAACTGAACGGCGATGCCGTGGGTGAGAATGCCCAGGGAAAGACTGAGCAACACCAGCGTCAGGAAGTCGGCAAGCAACGCGCTCAGCAGGATCGCCTGCCCGTAACGGGTCGGGGCGATCCCCCGCTCCTTGAGGACGGGCACCACGATTCCCAGCGAGGTGGTGCTGAGAATCAGTCCGATGATCAGCGGCTGCTGCACAAACCCGCCCTGGGCCAAGCCCCAGGCAATCGCAAATGCCGTCCCCAGGGTCAGGGAAAAGCTCGCCAGTGCCAGGAATGGCGCGCTTTTCCAGAACACGGGTTCTCCATTGCCCCGGCCGGAAAAGGACCCCAGATCCATCTCCAGACCCGAGATGAACATCAGGATGACAAATCCGAATTCGGAGAGAAAATCGAGCACCGGGCTGGGGGTCACGACGTCCAGCACGCTTTTGCCGATCAGGATGCCGGCCAGGATTTCCAGGATGACCACGGGGATATGAAACCGCTTAAGCCTCGCGGCCAGCAACGGTACCAGGGCCGACAGCATCGTGATGACCAGCAGTGTGAAGAGCGCATGTTTATCCGGCAAAAGTCACCTCGAACCATTCTTGATCAATGATGATCATTATAACGCGGAGCCGGAGCAGCGGCAATGAGAAGAAGATGAAATACGCCCGACCTTGCCTCCACCGACGGCTGTTCAGTGATCGGTATTTATAATAGCCGAGGATTAGGGATCGAGATTTTAGGAGCGTCCGCACTGTTCATGCAGGGTGATTCGATATGCTTATCGTTTGCTTGTTCAAAAGCAGGAAACCGACAGTTCCCGCCAAAAGTGAACCGAGCAAAATGCTGATCTTTGAACTTTGAACGATTTCGGGATTACCAAAAGCCAATATCGTGATGAATATTGACATGGTAAACCCGATACCCCCAAGAAAGCCAATGCCGACGATATGCTTCCAAAGCACATCACTCGGCAGTTGAGATATGCCTGCCTTGACTGCTAAAAAACTAAATAGAACAATGCCCAACGGTTTGCCGACGAACAAACCAGCGATGATGCCTAAACTGTTTAATGTTGCCGAACCTTCAATCCAGTTTCCTGTCGGAACGATATCCGTATTGGCTAGCGCAAAAAGCGGTATGATGATAAGCGCCACTGGTTTGTGTAAGAAATGCTGTACTTTGTAGGATGGTGATTCTTCATCACCCAGCCTGAATGGAATAGCAAAGGCAAGAAGAACGCCGGCTATCGTGGAATGGACACCCGATTTGAGCATGAAATACCACATGATAAAGCCTGGAATGAGGTAAAAGGGTAGCCGATTTACACCAAGGCGATTTAAGATCAGCAACCCTGCAAATATGCCTAAAGCGGAGACAAGATACAGCATTGAGAAATCGCGAATATAAAACATGGCAATCACTAAAATGGCGCCCATATCGTCTATAATGGCTAATGCGGCAAGAAAAATTTTTATTGAAGCTGGGACTCTATTTCCTAATAGTGCAAGCACGCCAAGTGCAAAAGCTATGTCTGTTGCCATTGGAATAGCGGCACCGGCTGATGTTCCAGTCCCCCGATTGAGAAGGAAATGAATCATAGCAGGTGTTACCATCCCGCCAATGGCAGCAATAAGTGGCAAGGATGCATCTTTCAGGTTGGACAGTTCCCCCACATAAAGTTCTCTTTCAATTTCAATCCCTATCAGCAGGAAGAAAACAGCCATCAACCCGTCATTAATCCAGAATGCCAGGCTGTACTTCAGGAAAATGGTGTCGCTTATCTCAAAACCGACTTTGGTCTGCCAAAAGTCAACATAACCCTTTCCGACGCAGGAATTGGCAAGAACAATGGACGCAACTGTGCAGAAGATAAGGATAATTCCGGAAGTTTTCTTACTCTCATAGAATTCTATAAAAAGTTTAGTCAGTTTTGTATTCATGAACGTGATAATCTCTAAGGTGGTTTTTTCTCGTTCTGATTATCATGATTTGCGTTTGAAATATACGACATAGATGAAATTATTCGATTTGAAGCTTTCAGATCAAATCGTTATCGTTGAATAGAACCGATCGGCCGATGGGCGGATAGGTATTTGATTTCTCGCTCCAATAAACATCTTCTTCGCCCTTAGTGGCTTTTCTGGCTGAGATAATCCCTATGACCGGACCTTCTTCTCTAAAGCAATGGCATACGATAAGGATTCTGAGCTTTTGGCTCATACCTCCCATCAGAAACCCGTCTTCGTCACCCGAGTGGTCGGGGTCAAAATACCGGATCGCGTTTTCATCATAAAACACGGTTCTGGCTTCGTCGAACGAAACCCCATGCTTTTTCTTGTCGGCCTCATTTTTCTTTTCGTCCCAGGAAAAGCTGATGATAATTATAAAATAATTATTTTGCATTTATAGTCGAAAAAACCCGCGGGAATATTTTGTTCAGAGTACCGGGCAAGGCATTAACCCAAAAGACTTCAATGATTGCATTTACGATACAACGTTAAGCCTGCAGTTTACCAAAAGACCATTCTTATTCAACCTCCGCTTCAACCCCCTCCTGAAATTCGGAAAGAAGCTCTTTGGCACCCCTTCTGGTAGCATTTTTTAAATGCCTTGCGGTCCGTTGTCTGGAGAGGGCAGTTGGTCGTCGACGGCGCTGCCGAGATACCATCTTTCACCCTAGGGGGGATTCATGGCTGGCATGGATGAATCAACCACCCATCCCCATGATGGTGGAGCCATTGAGCCCGAAAAGGTTAATAAACCGCCAAAATTCCCGTCTCTTCTTGGGATAATTTTCTCCTTTCCGGTTGCCTTGGACAGCGGGGAATAAAGCATACCTTTTATTTTTCACAAGTAAGATTAATAAGATAGATAATTATGACAAAATAGCTCTTGACAAGGAATATTCCAAATTGTATGCAATGTGCACTCAATTTATATTCTTTTTCACGTTTGAAGGTTAATCGGGCTGATCCTGGTCCGAAAGGGAAATTTATCCTGGGAGGGTGCAAATGCATACGGATGTTCTGATCATCGGAAGTGGTCTGGCGGGCCTTCGTGCGGCGGAGGCTGCGGCACGTGAAGGCGCCCGTGTGACGGTCGTAGGCAAAGGGACAGGAGCCTCGCCGGGCGTCATGGGATTCAACGTGGCGATGAATCCGGAGGACCATACAGAAATCTATTATGAGGATCTTCTCAGGAACGGATCGTTCATCAACAACAAGAAGCTGGCAAAGATTCTCGCCGAGGATTCCGTCAAGGAGGTCGCGAATCTCGAAGGGCTGGGCCTGGAATTCGACAGGAAGGCCGACGGCAGCTACGATGCCTTTCAGCCCCTGGGAAGCACCCATCCCCGCCTTGTTCACTACAAGGCCCTGACAGGGATCAAGAGCCTTTCCCTTATTGGCGAGGATTGCCGGAAAATGGGCGTCGTCTTTGAGAAGCGCATCATGATCACCCAGCTTTTACGCCATGACAACAGGATCGTCGGGGCTGTTGGAATCAACCTCAGAGACGGGGCGTTCGTTTCGTATCATGCAAATGCCGTCGTCCTGACGGCAGGTGGCTGCGGAGCCATCTATCCCACTACAACTTATCCCAAGGATATTGTGGGCGACGGGTATGCCATGGTCTACCGTGCGGGAGCGGAACTCGTCGACATGGAATTTCTGCAGTTTGATCCCTGCTGCTTTGTCTATCCGGAGTCGATCAAGGGCAGCCCCATTGCGACCACGATGATGAAGGAAGGCGCCGTATTGCGGAATGTGCATGGGGAAAGGTTCATGTTCAAATACGGCGAAAAGGGCGAAAACGTGCAGAAGGACGAGCTGGCCCGGGCCATGGCCATAGAGATTGCCGAGGGCCGGGGAACGGAACACAAAGGCGTTTACTTTGACGCCACCATGCTGCCCAGGGATATGGTGGTCGTCAACCACAGCATCTTCTACGACCCCGCTCTAAAGGCCGGAGTCGATCTGATGAAAGAGCCGGCGGAAGTGGCCCCGGCGGCGCATACCCTGATGGGCGGGGTGAAAATCGACGAATCCTGCAAGTCCTCGCTGGACATGCTGTTCGCCGCAGGCGAGGCGGCGGGCGGCATCCATGGCGCCAACAGAATCGGCGGATCAGCCGGAGCGGAAATTTTGACTTTTGGTGCCAGGGCGGGGAAATATGCCGCCCTTTCGGCCCTTGCCAAAACCCCTCTCCCCGAAAAAACGGTTGAGCCGCTGATCGAAAAGGAAAGAAAGGCCGATTCCGCCAGAAGGGAAAGGAACCAAGGGACCTCGGATTTTGCGGAGATTCATAACAAGATTCAAGCGGCCATGGGCGAGAATGTGGGGATCATCAAGAACAACGAGGGGCTGAACAAGGCTTGCGAGGCGCTGGAGTCGTTGGAGAGCCGCCTCGGCTCTCTGGCCGTCAAGAACGCGGAGCAATTGATCGACCTTCACAAACTTGAGAACATGATCACAACGGGCAAGATGCTCGCAAGAGCGTCGCTCGCCAGGACGGAAAGCCGCGGCGTGCATTACAGAAGTGACTTCCCCGCCAGGCAGGACAAAGAATGGCTGAAAAACATCGTCATCAAACGGGTGGACGGTGAAATGAAGATGGAGGCGTTAGACTGCAAGTAACTTCTGCCGACGGCCGTTTCATGCCCCCGGGTCGCCCGTGGGACCATCCGGCTCGTCACGGCAGGATGGGGGCATAAAAGCTCTTTTGCACGGAATCATGGCAGGTTTTCTATGAACTCACTAAAGGCGGTCTCTGTCGGCTATCGCGTCAAAGACCTTTTCGAAGACAGGAAAACCGGCCAATTCCACAGCGTGCACAGCCATTCGGCTTACTGCTCCATACGGATGAGGCCGCTGCTGCTCATTCATGGCAGCGTCCTGGGGGGCATCCCGTTCGGAATCGGCGTGGATATGGGAAAGGGCTATTTCAAAGAAGTCGGTTTATGCAGGGGAATGCGGGTCCATATTTCTGATCGCTCGCTTTGCATCCCTGCCGCCGATTTTTGCATCGAGTTCGGCGATGCAAAAGTTTGGTATCCTGAAAACAACCGCCCTGCTCATTTTTCGCTGCCCAGAGCGGAAGCCAATTTTGAGCAGGCCCTGCAGTTGGTTGCACGCATGGGTTCCGGGCAGGGACTGGGAGAGTTATCGCTTGTTCTGAACGATCTGTTTCTCGAACAGGGCAATGGGGCCGAACATCTCAATCTGCTTTGCCAGGCCTGCTTTGAACCCCTGACGCAACTGATCTCGGGGATCAAAAAGAACGACCTCGCTCAGGTTGAAAACGCCCTGCCCTGCCTGATTGGGTTGGGCATCGGGCTGACCCCCTCCATGGACGATTTGATCACCGCATTGATCTCGACGCTCTATCTGCTTTGCGATCGATTGCCCGGCGGATTTGAATTCGTATCCGCTATCGGGGAGAGGATATCCAGGCTCAGTCGCTCAAGAACAACCCTCGTGAGCCATACCAATCTTGTTTACGCCTCCCGGGGTGACAGATTTGAAATTCTGGATGACCTGATCTGGTCGATTCTGTCGTCTTCGGGAGAGGACCTCGTCGAGAAGGTCGGAAAGCTTATTTCTTTTGGGGCCACCTCCGGCACCGAACTGGCCATAGGCCTATTGCTGGGCATGAAACTCGCCCTGGACGGAGGCAGTGAAATGAACGCTTTAAGCATGCGCCCGCTGCATTGAGCAGTCCAGCGGCGTCGATGGGTGCGGGCTGCAGGGATGGATTGGAACAGGCCGGAGTTGGATGGCCTGTGATCGTCGCTTATCGTGGTTACTCAGGGTCGCGGCATAGAAACGGAATTTTAATCTATCACAGAGGAGCAACCTATGGCGGGAACCAACAAG
>JAJFUM010000113.1 GCA_021372415.1 Deltaproteobacteria bacterium | reverse complement strand
CCCCGACGGCGTCGACCATGACCAGGGCGGAGTCCACAACCCGCAGGCAGCTTTTCGTGTCATAGGCAAAATTGGAGTCCCCCGGCGTGTCGATGATGTTGATCCGGTGTTTGTCCCAATCGATATGGTTGGTGGCGGCGCTGATGGAGATGCGGCGTTTCTGCTCCTCGGGCTCGTAATCCATGGAGGAGGTTCCCTCGTCAACCCGGCCTGGCCGATCCGTCTTGCCCGTGACATAGAGAAAGGATTCGCACAGGGAGGTCTTGCCCGTTCCCCCGTGACCGGTGATTGCCAGGTTTCTTATCGATTTTGATTCGTATTTTGCCATGCAAGCTCCTTTCTGGTGGCCCCCGAGTGCGTTTCTATGTGCTTGAGCTCTTTAGCTTAACCGTCGCTTTAAAGTCAAGACAAATTATGCCCGCCAAAAAAACGACGCTTGACTTTTGTGATGATTATGATATTTCCTGCTTACCCATTTGAAAATGTGTCGGCCGATGTGAGGATAGAAGAAAGGAGATTCGATGCCGAAGAATTTCTACACGCTCCTGATTTTACCCAAGAAACACAGTTCGGCAAAGAAAATCAGTCTCTCTGGCACAGTCGTGAAGGGGGTTTCCATCTTCCTGATGTCCCTCATCCTCTTCATGATGTATTTCTCCTATGATTACATACATATCCGTAGAGACCAGGCGGAATTGAAACGCCTGAAGATCCAGACGGCCCAGCAGCGTCAGCAGATCGACGGTTTGGTGACCAAGGTCGAGCAGTTCTCCGGCAAGATGGAGGAACTCCGGCAATTCGACAAGAAGATTCGCATCATGGCGAATCTGGAGACCAAAAAGGATAAGACTCAGGTCCTGGGGATCGGCGGTCCGGTGAGCGAGGACAGCCGCCTGAACTCCAAGCTGGCTGCCGATGACAAGGAACTGATCGCCGGCATCCATAAGCGGGTGGACCGGCTGATGGACGACGCCGCGACCAGGGAGCAGAGCTTCGCCTCCCTGCTGGCCCTCCTGAAGGAGAAGAAGTCCCTCCTGGCGGCCACGCCTTCCCTCTGGCCGGTCATGGGATGGGTGACCTCCGAGTTCGGCAAGAGGGTCAATCCCTTCGGCGGGGACATGGAATTCCACAAGGGGATCGACATCGCCACGAAGATCGGCCGGGTTGTCGTGTCTCCCGCGGACGGCGTGGTGACCGATGTGGCCTATCAGCAGGACCTGGGCAATATGGTCCAGATCAACCATGGGCACGGGGTTTCCACCATGTACGGGCACCTCTCCAAGTCGCTGGTCCGGGAAGGCACGGCGGTCCGGAAGGGTGACCGGATCGGCCTGGTGGGAAGCACCGGCCGCAGTACGGGTTCCCATCTCCACTACGCCGTGATACTCAACGGGGTCCCGATCAACCCGAGGAAGTATCTGAACTAGCCCGGCACAGCCCGGAAGGGCCGCCAGGGTCCATGTTGAGAATGCGCCGGTCAGGGGACCGGCTTTTTTTTGAAGGAATTCCAATGTTCCATGCAATTTTGAAAAAGCTTGTGGGAAGCAAGAACGACCGGGAGCTGAAGCGGCTCTCCCTGCTCCTGGACGAAATCAACGCCCTGGAGCCGGCCATGACGGCCGCCAGCGACGAGGAACTCAAGGCCAAGACCCCCTATTTCCGGGAAAAACTCCAGAACGGGGCCTCGCTCGACGACATCCTCTGCGAGGCCTTCGCCGTTGCCCGGGAGGCCTCCAGGCGGACCCTCCAGATGCGGCCCTTCGACGTCCAGATCATCGGCGGGCTGGTCCTCCACGAGGGGAAGATCGCCGAGATGAAGACCGGCGAGGGCAAGACCCTGGCCGCCACGATGCCTCTGTACCTCAACGCCCTGGCCGGAAAGGGCGTCCACCTGGTGACGGTCAACGACTACCTGGCCAAGCGCGACGCCGCCTGGATGGGTCCCATCTACCAGTTCCTCGGGATGACGGTCGGCGTCATCGTCCACGGGATGGAGGACGACGAGCGCAGGGCCGCCTACGGGGCCGACATCACCTACGGGACGAACAACGAGTTCGGATTCGACTACCTGCGCGACAACATGAAGTTCTCCCTGGAGGATTACGTCCAGAGGGACTTCTTCTACGCCATCGTGGACGAGGTGGACAGCATCCTGATCGACGAGGCCCGCACGCCGCTGATCATCTCCGGTCCCTCGGAGGAATCGACGGACAAGTACGGCCGGGTCAACCAGGTGATCCCCCAGCTCAGGAAGGACAAGGACTACAAGGTCGAGGAGAAGAGCCGCACGGTCGTCCTGACCGAGGAGGGGGTGCCCCGGGTGGAGTCGATCCTCAAGGTGCAGAACCTCTACGAGCCGCGGAACATCGAGCTCCTCCACCACGTCAACCAGGCCCTGCGCGCCCACACCCTCTTCCGGAGGGACGTGGACTACCTCGTCAAGGAGGGGAAGGTCATCATCGTCGACGAGTTCACCGGCCGGGTGATGCCGGGCCGGCGATACAGCGACGGCCTGCACCAGGCCCTGGAGGCCAAGGAGCACGTGAAGATCGAGCAGGAAAACCAGACCATGGCCTCGATCACCTTCCAGAACTACTTCCGGATGTACGCCAAGCTCGCCGGGATGACCGGGACCGCCGACACCGAGGCCGAGGAATTCGGGAAGATCTACAAGCTCGAGGTACTCGTGGTCCCGACCAACATGCCCATGATCCGGGTCGATCATCCCGACGTGATCTACAAGACCGAGCAGGAGAAGTTCGCCGCGGTCATCGAGGAGATCCGGGAGCTCCATGCGGCCAAAAGGCCGGTCCTGGTGGGGACGATTTCCATCGAGAAGTCCGAGCTCCTGAGCCGCTATCTGAGCCGGGCGGGGGTCAAGCACCACGTCCTCAACGCCAAGAACCACGAGAAGGAGGCCGAGATCGTGGCCCAGGCCGGCCAGCCCGGCCAGGTGACCATCTCCACGAACATGGCCGGCCGCGGGACGGACATCAAGCTGGGCGAGGGGGTCGCCGAACTGGGGGGGCTCCACATCCTCGGGACCGAGCGCCACGAGAGCCGGCGGATCGACAACCAGCTCCGCGGCCGTTCGGGACGCCAGGGCGACATGGGGTCGTCGCGGTTCTACCTCTCCCTGGAGGACGACCTCCTGAGGATCTTCGGCGCCGAGAGGATCTCCTCGGTCATGGACAGGATCGGCATGGAGGAGGGGCAGCCGATCGAGCACCGGCTCATCTCCAAGGCCATAGAAAACGCCCAGAAGCGCGTGGAAGGCCAGAACTTCGACATCCGCAAGCACCTGCTGGAATACGACGACGTCATGAACCGCCAGCGCCAGGTGATCTACGAGCAGCGCAAGAAGGTCCTCAAGGGCGAGGACCTCTGGGAGGACCTCGAGGGCATGCTCGAGGAGATGGTCCCCTCCCTGGTGGAGGAGTACGTGGATGCCAAGAGCCATCCCGAGGCGTGGGACCTCGAGGGGCTCGACGAGCGGGTCTTCCGGCACTTCACCCTGAAGCTTGAGCTCGCCGCGAAAGGCCGGGAGATGACCCCGGAGGCCCTCGGGGAGACGATCACCGAGGCGGTCATGGGGCACCTGAGGAACAAGGAAAAGGAATTCGGCAAGCCCCTCATGGATTACCTGATGAAGGTGATCATGCTCCAGTCCATCGACACCCAGTGGAAGGAGAACCTCCTGGCCATGGACCACCTCAAGGAGGGGATCGGCCTGAGGGGTTACGGCCAGAAGGACCCGGTCCGGGAGTACCAGAAGGAAGGGTACGACATGTTCATGGACATGATCGCCCGGGTCAAGGAGGACACCGTCGAGAAGCTCTGCATGGTCCAGATCCGCCGCGAAGAGGAGGTCCAGGAGATCGAGGAGAAGCGCCGGCAGGACTACATCATGTCCCGGGGGGAGGACACGCCGGCCCCGGCGACGGTGAAGAGGGACTCGGCCAAGGTGGGCCGGAACGACCCGTGCCCCTGCGGGAGCGGGAAGAAGTATAAGAAGTGCTGCGGCGCCTAGCACAGGGCGGCCGCTGAAAAACGCCCGTCAGATGGGGGGCGGCCGCTGAAAAACACCCGTCTGCGGCGTTCCCCTCATCCTTCGCCGTTCAACGTACCAAGAAGTACGCCTCACGGCTAAGGATTTCGGGAGCCTGGCATCCGGGCATTTTTGAGCGGCCTCAAGAGGCTTTTTTCATGCCATGCGGCCGGCGTTCGGGGCCGAAGGCCTGAGAGTTTGAGGAGAGAGATGAAAAAATCTGAACAGTACCGGGTCCCGGGGTTTCTCGCCAACGGGATCCACGCGGGGATCAAGCCCGACGGCCAAAACGACCTGGCCCTGATCTACTCCCAGGTGCCGGCGACGGCGGCGGGCCTCTTCACGACCAACTGCTTCAAGGCGGCGCCGGTCCTGCTGGACATGGAGCGGATCCGCGGCGGGCAGGTCCAGGCCGTGGTCGCCAACAGCGGCGTGGCGAACGCCGCCACGGGTGAGCAGGGATATGCCGACGCCCTGTCCGTCTCGAAGGCCGTCTCCGAAAGGCTCCGGATCGACGACGAGTTGGTCCAGGTCGCCTCGACCGGGGTCATCGGCCACCGGATCCCCCTGGGGAAGATCAAGGCCGGGATGGGAAAGCTCGTCAAGGGGCTCAGCCCGGACGGGATCCCGGAGGCCGAGGCCGGGATCATGACCACGGACCGGTTTCCCAAGATCGCCCTGCGCAAGGTGGCGATCGGACCGAAGGAGGTCACCCTCTGCGGGATCGCCAAGGGGGCCGGGATGATCGAGCCGAACATGGCCACGATGCTGGCCTTTGTCATGACCGACGCGGCGGTCGACCGCGAGGTCCTGGAGAACCTCTTCCGCCGGGCGGTCGGCGGCAGCTTCAACGCCGTCACCGTGGACGGCTGCATGAGCACGAACGACACGGCCCTGATCCTGGCCAACGGCATGGCCGGGAACCGGACGATCGGAAGGGGCTCCCGCTATGCGGGTCCCTTCGCGGAGGCCCTCGCGTCGCTGACGGTCGAGCTCGCCAGGGGGCTCGTCCGGGACGGGGAAGGGGCGACGAAGCTCATCGAGATCACCGTGGAGGAGGCCCGGACGATCCGGGACGCCCAGAAGGTGGCCTACGCCGTCGCCAATTCGAACCTCGTCAAGACCGCCTTCTTCGGCGGCGATCCCAACTGGGGACGGATCATCTCCGCGGCCGGCTCCGTGGGGATCGACCTGCCCGTCGACGACGTGAAGCTCTTCTTCGACGACTGCCCCCTCTTTGCGAAAGGGAAGGGGGTAACGGGCCGGGGGGCCGAGCTGGCCGGGATCATGAAACGGCCCGAGATCCGCGTCCGCCTGACGCTCGGGATGGGCAGCCGCTCCTGGACGGTCTGCACCTCGGACCTGAGCTTCGATTACGTGAAGATCAACGCCCACTATCACACCTGAAGGTTCCTGAATAACCCCCAGATTTGGGCTTGATTATTTAATATCTTTATGTTATCAGCCTGCACACATTTCACACATCCCCGGATCGACGGGCGTTGCCTCTCCAGGCGGGGAGGTTCCCGGTCGAGCGGATGGGGGTGGCGGAAAAAACGAGAAAGGAGTTAAAGTATGGCTAGTATTTCCATGAAGTCGTTGCTTGAGGCGGGGGTCCACTTCGGTCACCAGACCAACAAGTGGAATCCGAAGATGAAAACCTATATCTTCGGGGCTCGCAACGGGATCTATATCATCGACCTGCAGCAGACCGTCGGGCTTTTCCAGACGGCCTACCAGTTCGTGGTGGACACGGTCGCCAACGGAGGGGAGATCCTCTTCGTGGGCACCAAGAAGCAGTCCCAGGAGTCGATCCGCGAGGAGGCCGAGCGCTGCGGCATGCCCTATGTCAATCAGCGCTGGCTGGGCGGGATGCTGACCAATTTTATGACCATCAAGAAAAGCATCGACCGGCTGAACAGCCTCGACAGGATGTTCGCCGACGACAGCATCAAGGCCTTCCCGAAGAAGGAGATCCTGGGCCTCCAGAAGGAAAAGGACAAGTTGGCCAAGGTCCTCGGCGGGATCCGGAACATCAAGGGGATCCCCAAGGCCCTGTTCATCGTCGATCCGAAGCGGGAGACGATCGCCGTCACCGAGGCGCGCAGGCTCAGAACCCCGATCGTGGCCATGGTGGACACGAACTGCGATCCCGACCTGATCGACTACATCATCCCCGGAAACGACGACGCCATCCGGGCGATCAAACTCTTCTCCGCCAAGATGGCCGAAGCGGTCCTCGAGGGGAAGAAGCGTTTCGAGGAACGGATCCAGGCGGAAAGCGATAAATTGAGCGGCGCTCCGACCGCGGCGGCCCCGGAAAACGGTGAGGCCGACGTGCCGGAGAGCGTGGAGACGAAGGCCGCCGAAACAGCAGAAGCCGTCCAGGATGGCGGGCAGGAACAAGCATAAGGAGGAATCCATTGAATATCACATCGGAAATGGTGAAGGAATTAAGAGGCAAGACCGGCGCCGGCAGGATGGACTGCAAGGAGGCGCTGACCGCCTCGGACGGCGACTTCGAGAAGGCGATCGACTTCCTGCGCAAGAAGGGGATGTCCGCCGCCACCAAGCGTTCCTCCAAGGCCGCCAAGGACGGGACCGTTGCCTCGTACATCCACATGGGGGGGAAGATCGGCGTCCTGGTCGAGGTGAACTGCGAGACCGATTTCGTGGCCAAGACCGAGGATTTCCAGGCCATGGCCAAGGACCTGGCCATGCACGTGGCCGCCTCCAACCCCCTCTACGTCAAGGCGGAAGAGATCCCGGAGAGCGCCCTGGCCAGGGAAAAGGAGATCTACAAGAGCCAGCTCCTTGAGGAGAAGAAGCCGGAGAAGATCTGGGACAAGATCATCGAGGGGAAGCTCAAGAAGTACTTCGAAGAGGTGTGCCTGATGGACCAGAAGTTCATCAAGAACACGGAGATCACCGTGGCCACGCTCATCAACAACATGATCGCCAAGACGGGCGAGAACATCATCGTCCGGAGATTCGCCCGCTTCCAGCTGGGCGAGGAGCAGAAGTAACCGCGGATGGATCGACCGGCCTACAGGAGGGTCCTGCTCAAGCTCAGCGGCGAGGCCCTGATGGGGAAGGAGACCTTCGGGATCGATCCGGAAGTGGTCGAGACTATCGCCGACGAGATCCGCGAGGTCGTCGGAATGGGCGTGCAACTGGGCGTCGTGATCGGGGGGGGGAACATCTTCCGAGGCGTTTCGGCCAGCGCCCGGGGGATGGACCGCACCTCCGCCGACTACATGGGGATGCTGGCGACGGTGATCAACAGCCTCGCCCTGCAGAGCGCCCTTGAGCGGCTCAACGTCGTGACCCGGGTCCAGACGGCCATCACGATGAACCAGGTCGCCGAGCCCTTCATCCAGAGGCGGGCGATCCGCCACCTGGAGAAGGGACGGGTGGTGATCTTCGCGGCCGGGACGGGCAACCCCTACTTCACCACCGACACGGCCGCCACGCTCCGGGCCGTCGAGATCAAGGCCGACGTCATCCTGAAGGCCACCAAGGTCGATGGCGTGTATGACCGGGACCCGGTCCGGGATGCCGATGCGGTCAAGTTTGAAAAGATAAGTTATACCGATATATTGACGAAAAACCTTAAAGTAATGGATGCAACCGCAATCTCCCTCTGTCGGGACAACGACCTGCCGCTGGTGGTCTTCAACCTCCAGAGGCGGGGCGACATCAAGCGGGTCATCTGCGGCGAGGCCGTGGGGACCGCCGTCGGAGGATGAAATCATGAAGGAATTGGTTTTCGAAGATCTCAAGGAGGCCATGGACAAGGCCGTGGCGGCCTTGGAGAAGTCCTTCAGCAAGGTCCGGACGGGAAGGGCTTCCGTCTCGCTGCTGGACGGGATCCGGGTCGAATACTACGGGACCATGACCCCCCTCAACCAGGTGGCCTCCCTGTCCACCCCGGAGAGCCGGCTCATCGTCATCTCCCCCTGGGACAACTCGGTCCTGGGCGCCATCGAGAAGGCGATCCAGAAATCGGACCTGGGGTTGATGCCCACCAACGACGGCAAGCTCATCCGCCTGGCCATCCCGGTCCTGACCGAGGAGAGGCGCAAGGACCTGGTCAAGGTCGTCCGGAAGATGGCCGAGGAGTGCAAGGTCAAGCAGCGGAACGCCCGCCGTGACGCGAACGAACAGCTCAAGGCGTTCAAGAAGGACAGCGAGATGTCCGAGGACGACCTCTACAGCGCCCAGGCCGAGGTCCAGGAGATGACGGATAAGTACATCGCAAAGACCGACGCGATCCTGACCGCCAAGGAAAAGGAGATCATGGAGATCTGAGGGTCCGTGGTCCAAAGACATGGAACGGGGAGCCCTCGGGCTCCCCTTTTGTTTCGATCCGCCTTGAAAATAATCGGCCGATGTGCTAGTCCCTTCAAGCGGAAAGCATTGATCGTTCAAAAGGTTGAAGGACGCAATGAAGGAAGAAAAGGAGATTGATCCCGACAGGCTCCCGTCGCATGTGGCGATCATCATGGACGGGAACGGCCGCTGGGCTCAGCGGCACGCCATGGGGCGGGTCCTGGGGCACCGCAAGGGGGCCGAATCGGTCCGGGCGGCCGTCACCACCTGCCGCAAGATCGGGATCCGCTATCTGACCCTCTACGCCTTTTCGATGGAGAACTGGCTCCGTCCGCAGACGGAGGTCCGCGCCCTGATGAAACTCCTCGAGGAATATCTCGACGAGGAGGTTCAGGAGATGATGGACCAGGACATCCGGCTCACCGCGATCGGGAGACTCGATTCCATCGGGGAACCCGTCCTGAGCAAGCTCCGCGAGGGGATGGACAGGACCCGGAACAACAAGACGATGGTCCTGACCCTCGCCCTCAGTTACGGGGGGCAGGACGAGATCCTGGACGCCTGCCGGCGGATGATGGGGGATGTGGCGGCTGGAAGAATCGGGGCCGACGAGGTAGACCGGGAGCGCTTCGCCTCCTATCTGTACACGGCCGGCCTTCCCGATCCGGATCTCCTGATCCGTACGGGGGGAGAATACCGGATCAGCAACTTTCTGCTCTGGCAGATGGCCTATACGGAGTTCTACTTCACCGATACCCTCTGGCCTGATTTCCGGGAACGCCATCTGCTCAAGGCGATCGCCGATTACCAGCAGCGCGAACGCAGGTTCGGCATGACCAGCGAGCAGGTCCGCAGGAAGTGATGGCGACGGAGGGATTCCCCTTTGCCGGGGCGAGGCGGGAGGCCGCCGCCCCTCTGATGAGGACAATGCCCATGAGCCCCCACGTAAAGCGGTGGATCACCGGCGTGATCGCAGTGCCCCTCCTTTTCTGGATCATCGCCTACGGGACGGAGTGGCTCTTCGCGGCCCTGATCGTGGCCGCGACCCTGGTCGGGGTGGCGGAGTACAACCGGATGGCCTTCGGCGAGGGGCTCCGCCGGGAAAAGATCGAGACGATGGCGGCCGCCGTCGCGATCCTCCTGGCGGCCGCCGCCGGACAGACGGCCCTGATGCTGGCCATCATCAGCGTTGCGGTCATGGCCGTCCTGATCCTGAACCTCCTGGGAGGCGGCGAGCAGGGACCCGACATGGTTCCTGCGGGCCGGGCGATCCTGGGGATCCTCTACATCCCCCTCCTGATGGCTCATTTCATCCTTCTGCGCTCCGTGCCGCAGGGGGTCCTCTGGATCTTCCTGCTCCTCGTGGTCGCCTTCAGCGGGGATACGGCCGCGTACTATGTGGGCAGGAACCTGGGCAAGGCGAAGCTCCTGCCGAAGGTCAGCCCGGGAAAGACCGTGGAGGGGACGATCGGGCTCGTGGTCGGGAGCACCGCCGGCGCCCTGATCTTCCGGCAGCTCTTCTTTCCGGGACTGCCCGTGGCCCATTTCGCCGTCCTGGGGGTGGTGGGAAGCATCGTCGGACAGCTCGGCGATCTGTGCGAGTCGGCCCTGAAAAGGGCGGCTGGGGTCAAGGACTCCGGGAAGCTGCTGCCCGGCCACGGGGGAATCCTGGACCGGCTGGACTGCCTCATGTTTATGGCGCCGTTCGTATACTATTACCAGGCATTGATCGTCCGATGAAGAGAGTCGCCATCCTCGGTTCCACCGGTTCAATCGGCTGCAGCACCCTGGACGTGATCGGGTCCAATCCCGGGGAGTTTCAGGTGACGGCCCTGGCTGCGGGCCGCAACGCGGGCCTGCTGAAAGAGCAGATCGGCCGTTTCAGGCCGCGCCTGGCCGTGGTCGCCGACGAGGAGCTGGCGGCGTCGCTCCGGTCCTCCCTGGGAGGGGCAACGCAGACGGCCGTTTTGGCGGGGCCGGAGGGGTACCGGGAAGCGGCCGCGGCCGGCGGGACGGACATGGTCGTCTCCGCCATGGTCGGGGCGGCCGGCCTGGTCCCGACCCTGAGCGCCATCGAGGCGGGAAGGGACATCGCCCTGGCCAACAAGGAGACGCTGGTCATGGCCGGGGGGATCGTCCTGAGGCAGGCGGCCCAAAAGGGGGTCCGGATCATCCCCGTGGACAGCGAGCACAGCGCCATCTTCCAGTGCCTCCAGGGGCACCGGCGGCAGGACGTGAGGCGGATCCTCCTGACCGCTTCGGGCGGCCCCTTCCGCAAGGCATCGCCGGAAAGGCTCAAGGCGGTCACGCCGGCCGAGGCCCTGAGGCATCCGAACTGGTCGATGGGCAGGAAGATCACGATCGACTCGGCCACCATGATGAACAAGGGGCTCGAGGTGATCGAGGCGGCCTGGCTCTTTGAGGTCCCCCTGTCGGCCGTGGAGGTCCTGATCCACCCCCAGAGCATCGTCCATTCCCTGGTGGAGTATCGGGACGGGAGCCAGATCGCCCAGATGGGCGTGCCGGACATGCGGGTCCCCATCTCCTATGCCCTCTCCTTTCCAGGGCGGCTCTCGCGCTCGGACACGACCCTGGATCTGGTCAAGGCCGGAACCCTGGAGTTCTTTGCACCCGATCCGGAGCGGTTTGCCTGCCTGGGACTCGCCTACCGGGCCGCCGAGGCGGGGGGGACGCTGCCGGCCGTTCTCAACGGGGCCAACGAGATCGCCGTGGCGGCCTTCCTCGATGCCAGGATCGGCTTCATGGACATCCCCCGGGTGATCCAGGGGGTCATGGACCGCCACGGGGTGCTCCCGGACCCGACGATCGACCAGGTCCTGGGGGCCGATCAGTGGGCCAGGCGGGAAACGGAAAACATGATTGCAAGGATAGGGAATTGATGGGAGTCAGTGTCAGCATCGTATCGGTGGTCGTTCTTCTCGGGGTCCTGATCTTCGCCCATGAACTGGGCCATTTCCTGATGGCCAAGCGGGCGGGGGTGGGGGTCCTCAAGTTTTCCCTCGGCTTCGGCCCCCGGGTGATCGGCCGGAAGGTCGGGGAAACGGAGTATCTGCTTTCCCTGATCCCCCTGGGAGGGTACGTGAAGCTCCTCGGGGAAGCCCCCGACGAGGAGCTGCCGCCGGAGGACGAGAAGCGGTCCTTCCTGAAACAGCCGGTCTGGAAGAGGATCCTGATCGTCGCGGCGGGTCCGGTCTTCAATCTCCTGCTGGCCCTTCTGATCTTCACCGTGGTGAACATGGTGGGTCTGCCCGTCCCGACGTCGGAGATCGGCAGCCTTCTGCCCGGTTCCGCCGCGATGGAATCGGGGTTGAAAGCCGGCGACCGGATCACCGCCATCGACGGCAAGCCCGCCAGCAAGTGGGACGACGTCTCCGAGGCCATCGGCGCCAGCAAGGGACAACCCCTCGCGATCACGGTCAACAGGGGGGGAAGCACGCAGCAGATCACCGTGGTGCCGAGGGTCATGAAGACCCAGAACCTCTTCGGGGAAACCCAGGAATCCTTCAAGATCGGCATCAGCCCCTCTTCCGGGACCGAGATCGAGAGGCATAACCCCTTCTCGGCCCTGGTCAAGGGGTTCAAGCAGACGTGGATGATCGGCAAATTGACGGTCGTGAGCATCGTCAAGATGTTCGAGGGCGTCCTTTCCCCGAAGACCCTGGGGGGGCCGATCCTGATCGCCCAGATCGCCGGGGCGCAGGTCAAGGAGGGGATCATCCCCTTTGTCCTGTTCATGGCCATGCTGAGCATCAACCTGGCGATCCTCAATCTCCTGCCCATCCCGATCCTGGACGGCGGGCACCTGCTCTTTTACGCCATCGAGGTGGTCACCGGCAGGGAAGTCAACCTCCGCTGGAGGGAGATGGCCCAGCAGGTCGGCTTCGTTCTGCTGGTCCTGCTGATGATCTTCGTGTTCATGCTGGACATCGAGCGGCTCGATATCCACTTCATCAACGACGCCATCAGGCGGTTCACGGGATAGCGATGTTGACCCTGGCCATTGATTGTACGACGCAAACCCTTTCCCTGGCCCTTCTGGACGGATCGGAGGTCCGGGCTGAGGTCAACCTGAATCCGGGGAGGCACCATGCCGAAACCCTCCTGCCCGCCGCCGAAAGGCTGCTGGCCGAGGCGGGGGTCGAGCCCGGAGACCTGGACCTGCTGGCCTGCACGGTGGGACCCGGCTCCTTCACGGGGCTGAGGATCGGCGTGAGCACCCTCAAGGGGATGGCCCTGGCCCTGGGCAAGCCCGTCGTCGGCGTCTCAACCCTTGAGGCCCTGGCCCAAAACGTCATGCCCGCCGACCGGCTGGTGTGCCCCATGCTGGACGCCCGGCGGGATCAGGTCTACGCAGGCCTTTACCGGACCGGACCGGAAGGGTATCCCGAACCGGCGGGGAAGGAGGCCCTGGTCGGGATCGATTCCCTCTTGGAGGGGCTGGGCGACGGGGAGGTCCTCTTTCTAGGGGACGGGGCCGTCCGCCATGAGGAGCGGCTCGTGCGGGTCATGGGGCCGAGGGCGATCCTGGCCGAAAGCGGCTGCCATGCCGTCAGGGCCGGGGCCGTCGGCATGATCGCCCTTCGCCGGTTCCGGGAAAGAGGAGGGGGAGACGACGCGGTCACATTGGCGCCCCGGTATCTGCGCCTCTCGGAGGCGGAGATGAAGATCGCCGGTACGGCCCCGGTTCGATGAGAGGGTGGCGGCTCCTTCGACGAGAAACCAGGAATTGACATCCTGGGACGATTAAGGTACAGAATCCACCGAAGATCTGGGGAAGAACGTGAGGGCACACTGACATCATCGGGGAGGTCTGCATTTGTCGAAGGCTGACAGACACGACAGCTTCATCGTCAGGGAGGGACTTCCCTTTGCCGTTCCCCTGTTTCTGGCGACTTTGACGGCCTTTTGGGCGGGTATCCCCTGGCTGGCGTGGCCCCTGCTCTTTGTCACCCTGTTCGTGGCCTGGTTTTTCCGCAATCCCGAGAGGCGGGCTCCGGACAAACCCCGGCAGATCATCTCGCCGGCGGACGGAAAGGTGATCCGGATCGAGGAGGCTATCAGCGAACTGCAGCCGGGACAGCCGTCCCTGAAGATCAGCATCTTCATGAATGTCTTCAACGTCCACGTGAACCGGAGCCCCTGTCCAGGCGAGATCGTTTCCATCCGTTACCGGGAGGGAAAGTTCCTGTCGGCCAACCTGGACAAGGCCTCGGCGCTCAATGAACGGAACACGCTCCTGATCCGGACCGATGACGGCCGCCAGATCGTGGTGGTCCAGATCGCCGGGTTGATCGCCAGACGGATCGTCTGCTGGGTCAGGGAAGGGATAAAGGTGGCCAAGGGCGAACGGCTGGGCCTGATCCGTTTCGGTTCGCGGGTCGAGGTATTCCTGCCGCTCGATTCGACGTGCCTGGTCAAGGTGGGGGACAAGGTCAGGGCGGGTGAAACACCCATAGGAGAGACGACATGAGAAGGGTTCATTCTTTCAGACGGGATCGGATGAAAAAGGGGATCTATGTTCTGCCGAATCTCTTCACGACGGCCAACCTGTTCTGCGGCTTCTATTCGGTGATCGCTTCCGTCAAGGGGCTCTATGAGATCGCGGCCATTACGCTCCTGATTGCGGTCGTCCTGGACAGCCTGGACGGGAGGATCGCCCGGATGACCCATACGACCAGCAAGTTCGGCGGGGAGTACGACTCCCTGTGCGACCTGGTGACCTTCGGCATGGGGCCGGCCATCCTTCTGTACAACTGGTCCCTCTTCTCATTCGGGAAGTGGGGATGGCTGGCGGCCTTCCTCTTCGTGACCTGCGGCGCGCTCCGCCTGGCCCGGTTCAACGTCCAGATCGGGGTCATCGACAGCCGGTTCTTCAACGGCCTGCCGATCCCGGGGGGCGCGGCCGTGGTGGGAACGGGGATCGTCCTGTACTACTACCTCGGCGGCGAGGGACCCTTACCGGAGCTGTGGGTCCTGATCGGCTCGGTGGCCCTGGCCCTGTGCATGGTGAGCAGCATCAAGTATTACAGCTTCAAGGACCTGAATTTCTTCTCGAGAAAACCCTTCATGTCCTTCGTCCTGATCATCCTGATCCTGGCGATCGTGGTGGCCAACCCCGAGATCATGCTGTTCACCTTCGCCTTCGGATACAGCCTCTCGGGTCCGGTATGGCTGTTGTACCGCCTC
>JAJFUM010000065.1 GCA_021372415.1 Deltaproteobacteria bacterium | reverse complement strand
CGTGCCGACCGCTTCCATCATCGACTTGGCCTCGACGCCGGGCCTGAAGATGGTCCTCCTGCCGGTGGACGGTGAGATAGCCGGCAGGATCATGAAGGGCAATCCCGGCGTCTTCCACAAGTCGGTCTTTGCCAAGGGTTCCTACTCCGATGTGGAGAAGGACGTCAACGCGATCGCCATCACGGCGGTCCTCCAGGTGATGGACACCTTCCCGGCGGACCGGCTCTACCAGATCCTCAAGGCGATCTTCGACCACAAGGATGAGCTCGCGGCGGTCTGGAAGGGGGCCACGGCCCTGACGCCGGCCAAGGCCGTCGGACAGGTCACCCCGGAAGCCCTCAAGTACCTTCACCCGGGTGCTGAGAAGTACTTCAAGGAGAAGGGGGCATTGAAGTAGCATCTTTGAGCGAATCTCGACCCGCAGGCCGCCCCTTCGGGGCCGAAGCGGTCGATCTTTCTGAAGCGTTGCCCCTCCCCGGCCAATGGGGAGGGGCAGCGCGCTTTCATGGCTAGAGGAGCGCGCAACCCCTATTCCGGCACTGTACGCCTCTGCGGAAGGCCGGATAGGATAGGGCCCATCCTTCTTTGCTCTGGGGCTTACATGGACCGTCGAATCCTGATCATCCTGATGCTCCTGGTCCTGTTCCTCGGCCTGGGACTGCTGGTGTCGGGTATCAAACCGCCCGGCTACACCCGGCTCGACCTCACCGAGGACGGGACCGGACGAAGTCTCCTGTCCGTCGTCCTGAAGGACGGCGAGGGGGTGACCCTCGAGTGGCGCAATTCCCTCTTCGGCGTCGATGTAACGGAGGGGTTCTTCGCCAGGGGCGGTCTGATCGTCCAGGAACGGGTCCGGTTTTCCATCCCCGGCGGTCCGCCGCCGCCCCGTGTTGCGCCTGGGGACGTGGAGGATCTCTACCACACGGGAGGCCCTTTCGACGCCCGTGGGCTCTCCCGACCCTTCTCCCGGATCGTTTACCGGATCAGCGAGATCGGCAATCCGAGGCTCCGGGTGCGGGACCGGACCGTCCTTCTAAAGGAGGAGGTCGGTTTTGGCGGCCGCGTGGTCCTTTCGACGTCCCGGCCGACCCTCCCCGAGATCTTCCTGCGCCGCTGACCGGCGGTGCCTTGCCCTCCCCCCCAATCCCTGTGGAACGGCATCCGGCCTCCCAGGTTCTCTATGAAATCCTTGCCAGGGACCGAGAGTTTTTTGATCGTCCTGTGTCCCTGGTCCCGTCTCGGAATGGAAGCCTGCGTTGCATCACGAACTGCCTCGAGTCAGGTATGGCCCGACGACCCCATCCCACCGGGTGGCTCGATTTCCCCATCGGTTGTTGTCCTGCCTAACCGGACAATGTCCTGTCCAGCAGGATAGCGGTCCGTCCTTTCCGGACAAATGGGGAAGCCTCATTCCCCTTCCGAATGTTTCAGTTTAACCGGCATTAATAATAATGTCTATTAATGTTGCATGGTTATGTCGATATGAGGTCGTTGAATTTTTTGGCATGACTTTTGCTTTATGAAATGATTGACACTGCAGCGACAGAAAAAGACATCTTATACGGTTTACCATATACAGCCCTCGATCTTTTGGCCGGTTTTCACGTCCCGTGGGACGGAAGGCAGGTGGACGGAGTTCGACGGTCCCTGCGGGGCATGCCCCCCAAGGGAACGTGCAAATAATGAAAGGAGCTGTAAGATGAAGACTGTTCTCGATAACCTGAAGATGTTCTACAAGATGATGATTTCACCGTTGGTCGTGGTCGTATTCCTGATCATCCTGGCCTTCCTGTCCTTCAACGAATTCCTGAAACAGAAGGATTCCACCCACGACATCTTCAACAACCGTTTTGCGAACTATCAGGAGAGCGCAACGGTGATGATCGATCTGACGAAGGTTCATGTCAACATCTACAAAATCATCGGATGGGCCAACGCCAATTACGATTCCAAGAAAATCGAGGGATTTGCCAAAGAACAAATGGCGGCCTTGGAGAAAACGGCCGGTTTCATGAAGGAGGTCGTCGCATCCCGGAAGGTCAACGACAAGGAGAAGGCGTTCTACAACCAAGCCCTGGCCGAGGCGACCAAGTACCGGGATGCCGTCCAGCAGGTCATGAACATGGTCAATGCCGGGGACACGGCGACAGCCGCTATCCTGATGGGACAGGCGGACGATAGCTTCCAGGTCCTGAGCAAGAGCCTCAGCGACCTGATGGAACTCGAGAAAAAACTGAGCAAGGAGAAATACGACCTGTCGGTGGCCGGCATCGATTCGGTCCTCAAGAAGTTCAGTGCCGTTGCCCTGATCGCCATTGTGATTTCCCTGCTGATCAATGTCCTGATGGGACGCCTGATCGTCGGCCCCCTGAAAGAGACGGTGGCGGTCATCGAGAAGATCGCCGAGGGGGATCTGACCCGCGAGATCCGCATCAGCTCCCGGGACGAGATCGGGAGGCTGGCCCAGTCGGTCAATAGAATGCGGGAGAACATGGGCGAGGCCGTTGGTCAGTCCGTCGTCACGTCGCAGGCCCTTTCCGAGGCCGCCTCCGAGCAGGCGGCTGCGCTGGAGGAGACCTCCTCGTCTCTGGAAGAGATGTCGGCCATGGTGGGGAAGAACGCTGAGAACACGACGCGGGCGGACGAACTCATGGTGGAGGCCAAGCGGATGACTGAGAGCGCCGACCGGTCGATGGACGAACTGACCCGGTCGATGAAGGAGATCGGCAGGACAAGCGAACAGACCCAGAAGATCGTCAAGACCATAGACGAGATCGCCTTCCAGACGAACCTGCTGGCCCTGAATGCGGCGGTGGAGGCGGCCCGGGCCGGCGAGACTGGCGCCGGATTCGCGGTGGTGGCCGACGAGGTGCGCAACCTCGCCATGAGAGCGGCGGAGGCGGCCAGGAATACCTCGGGCCTGATGGGGGACATTGTGGGCAAGGTGAAGCAGGGAGAGCGGTTGGTGGAGGAGACCAATGGTTCCTTCAAGCAACTGGATACCAGCTCCGGGAGGGTTGCGGTCCTGATGGGAGAGATTGCCGCGGCCTCCAAGGAGCAGTCCCAGGGGATCTCGCAGGTCAATCGGGCGGTGCAGGACATGAACCGGGTGACGCAGCAGAACGCTGCCAGCGCCGAGGAACTGGCCGCTGCCATGGCGATGTTCAGGACGACCCACATCGTATCCCGGGAGGCCTCCCGGCGCAGGCCGGCCATCGGGGCCGGGATCGCGGAAAACACCGAGGTTGTGCCCCTTCAGGGGTGATCTCTGTGAGGATTGGGGCCGGCCTCTGAAATAAAAGGGAATCTTTGTTTGAGCTGCAGACAAATTCGATAGAGAAAAGGAGGTTCCAAATGAAGAAGGTATTGATGGGGATTGCGTTGG
>JAJFUM010000062.1 GCA_021372415.1 Deltaproteobacteria bacterium | reverse complement strand
ATCCGGGTTCAGGACATCCTGGACATCGCCATCATCTCGGTCATGATCTCGGCCCTTCTGATCTGGTTCAAGGACCGGGCCTCCCGCTTCGTCTTCATCGGCATCACGGTCCTGGGCGCCGTCTATCTGCTCGCCCGCTTCTTCCAGCTTTATCTGACGACGGTCGTCCTGCAGGCCTTCTTTGCGATCCTCCTGTTCGTCCTGGTGGTAATCTTTCAAGAGGACCTCCGCCGCTTCTTCGAACAACTGGCCATGTTGGGGCGCTTCCGGAAGAAACTCTTCACGACAGCCACCCTCAACGAAGGGGCCGAGATCATCGCCCAAACAGCCGCCGATCTGGCGCGCCGAAAGATCGGCGCCCTGATCGTCATCCAGGGGGAGGACCCTCTGGACCGCCACCTCACAGGCGGCAGCCCCCTCGACGGCATTCTCAGTCAGCCTCTCCTGGAGAGCATCTTCGATCCCCATTCGATCGGACACGACGGCGCGGTCCTGATCGACGGCAACCGGGTGATGCGGTTTGGCTGCCACCTTCCCCTTTCGGCCAACGCCGCCCAGTACGGAAATCTGGGGTTGCGTCACACAGCGGCCCTCGGGCTCTCGGAGCGATCGGACGCCCTGTGCGTCGTCGTCTCCGAGGAGCGGGGATGCATCTCTCTGGCAAAGGGGGAAAGGATCGAGGAGATCGCCAACGCCTCGACGTTGCGCATCGAACTGGAAGCCTTCTTCGCGAAGCGGGCCCCCCGTCCCAAGACGAGGCCCATTACGCAATGGCTGAAGGAAAACCCCCGTGAGAAAGTGATCGCCATCGTTTTGGCCTGCGCCCTGTGGGTCGTCTTCGGTTATCAGAGGGAGACGATCCGCCGGGATTTCCTGGTGCCCGTTGAATACCTCAACGCCCCAGTGGAATGGGTCCTGGAGGATCCCAAGGTCACCGAGGTCAAGGTGATGCTGACCGGCACCGCCCAGGCCTTTCAACTGCTCCACACGGACAGCCTCAAGGTTTCCGTGGACCTGACCCAACTCAGGCCGGGCACCCAGGAGATCAATTTGGTGCGCGGCATGGTCCGGGCCCCATCCAACCTCGCCGTCCTGGGCATCACCCCAGAGAAGATCAAGATCGTCACCTCTCGACTGCTCCCCCAGACCGTCCCTATCGAGGTCCTGACGGAGAATGCCCCGCCGAAGGGCTATGAGGTGCAGAAGATCACCGTCACGCCGGCCGAAGCCAAAATCCTCATTCCCCGCCGACTCCGGGGGAAGAAGATCCGGATTCTCACCGAACCGATCGATCTGTCGCTCCTGGACATCCAGAAGGTCTTCACGACCTCTCTCCGTTATCCCGCCGACGTTCAATTCTCCGGGGGAAGGGCACCGATTGTCAGGGTGGTTGTCAAGACTCGGACGGAGGCCCCTTTCTCCCAACGCTGAGGGCCCTTTCCCGGGACTGCGCTGATCTCGTGCCCGGATTGGGCCCTGCCTAGCGGAACTCCTCTTTCCTCAGGCCATAGCGGTTCATGAGTTTGTTGATCAGGCGGACCGTGACGCCGGCCTCCTCGGCCGTCCGGTTGATCCTTCCCCTGTTGCGGGCCAGCGCATCCCGCAGATAGCGCCGTTCCAGCTCCTCGACGGCCCGTCTGCGGGCCTGGGACAGCGTCAGCCGGGTTTCGGACGGGATGCGCGGCATGGCGGGGGAACCGGCGAAGAGTTCCGCCGGAAAGCTCGCCGGCGTCAGGACCGAGGAGGTCTCCAGGATGCAGGCCCGTTCGACAAGATTCTGAAGTTCGCGGATGTTTCCGGGCCAGGGGTAGACCTGGAAGGCCTCCATGACCCGGGGATGGACGTAGTGGATCCCCCGGTGGTTGAAGCGGTTCATCTGCCTCAGGAAGATCTCCGTGAGCAGCGGGATGTCCTCGCGCCGTTCCCGAAGCGGGGGGATGGCGAGCGGAAAGACGTTGAGTCGGTAGTAGAGGTCACTTCGGAAGAGGCCCTTCTCAACCATATTCTCCAGGTCCTGGTTGGAGGCGGCGATGATCCGGACATCGGTTTCGATCAGCGTTTCCCCGCCGACCCGCTGAAAGGTCCTGTCCTGGAGGACCTGCAGGAGCTTGATCTGGGCGGCCGGGGTGATCGTGCCGATCTCGTCCAGAAAGATCGTCCCTCCATTGGCGAGCTCGAATTTGCCGAGTTTCCGGCGGACGGCCCCGGTGAAGGCCCCCTTCTCATGCCCGAAAAGCTCGCTCTCCAGCAGGGTGTCGGGGATGGCGCCGCAATGCACGGCGATGAACTGGACGTCCCGGCGGTTGCTGTGGCGATGGATCAGTTGGGCCAGGACCCCCTTGCCGGTCCCCGTCTCCCCGGTCAGCAGGACCGTGCTCTTGGTGGGCGCCACCAGCCGGACCTGGGAGAAGACGTCCCGCATGGCGGCACT
>JAJFUM010000038.1 GCA_021372415.1 Deltaproteobacteria bacterium | reverse complement strand
TGGCGGCCATGGGCGTCTTCTTCGGCCTGATCCTGGCCGTGGCCCGGCTGGTCTACGGCGCCCTCTGGGCGGCCCAGGGGGTCTTCACGCTTTTCGCGATCCTCTTCGTTTTCGTGGGGCTTCAGTTCTTCGCCCTGGGGATCATCGGGGAGTATATCGGAAGGGTCTACCGCGAAGTCAGGAAAAGGCCCGAGTACGTCATCGAGCGGGTCTACGGCTGCGATCCCCCGGCCGGGGGGAACGCGGAATGAAGGCCGTCGTCTTCGCCTACCACAACATGGGGCTCGCCGGGCTCCGCTCGCTGGTGCGGTGCGGCTACGAGATATCGACCGTCTTTTCCCACGAGGACGATCCTTCGGAAAACTGCTGGTTCGGGTCGGTCAAGAAATGGGCCGAGGAGAAGGGCATCCCCGTCCTCTGCCCGGAGAAGATCGCAGAGCCCGAGTGGGCCGGGACGATCAGCCGGCTCAAGCCGGACATGATCTTCTCCTTCTATTACCGGAACATGATCCCGGAGGCGATCCTCGGCATCCCGCCCATGGGCGCCTACAACCTGCACGGGTCGCTGCTTCCGGCCTACCGCGGGCGGTGCCCCGTCAACTGGGTCCTCATCCACGGGGAGAGCCGGACCGGGGTCACCCTGCACCACATGGTCAAGAAGGCCGACGCCGGGGACATCGTGGGCCAGCGGGTGGTCCTGATCGACAGCCGGGAGACGGCGCGCAGCCTCTACGACAAGCTCTGCGAGGCCGCGGAGATCCTGCTCGGCCAGCTTCTTCCCCTGATGAGGGAGGGAACCGCGCCGCGGATCCCCCAGGACATCAGCCGGGGGAGCTATTTCGGCGGCCGCCGGCCCGAGGACGGACGGATCGACTGGCAATGGGACGCCCGGCGGATCTACAACCTCATCCGTGCGGTGACCGACCCCTATCCCGGGGCGTTTGGCCTGCTGCCCGACGGCTCCCGCATGATCGTCTGGTGGGGGGAGCCCGGCGGCGCGGACGGCGGGGAAGGCGCCGCGCCGGGCAGGATCCGGATCCGCGACGGGAAGGTTCGGGTCGGCACGGGCGAGGGGAGCCTGGTCCTGTCGGACGTGCAGATCGGGAACGAACGGATGACCGCAGAGGCGGTCGTCCGATACTTTGGAGACAAGGAAGGACAGACGCTATCATGAAAAATATATTGATCCTGGGAGTGAACGGGTTCATCGGACATCACCTGACCAAACGGGTCCTCGACGACACCGACTGGAACGTATTCGGGATGGACCTGTCCGACGACCGCCTCGGAAACTCCCTTGAGAACCCGCGTTTCCACTTCATCGAGGGGGATATCGCGATCAACAGGGAATGGATCGAATACCACGTCAAGAAATGCGACGTGGTCCTTCCCCTGGTGGCGATCGCCACCCCGAAGCTCTACGTGGAAGACCCCATCAGCGTCTACAACCTCGACTTCGAGATGAACCTCAACGTCATCAAGCAGTGCGTGAAATACCACAAGCGGGTGGTGTTCCCCTCCACCTCGGAGGTCTACGGGGCCTGCCCGGACGCGGAATTCAAGGAGGACGAGAGCTATCTGGTGGTGGGGCCGATCCAGAAGGAGCGGTGGATCTACTCCTGCTGCAAGCAGCTCCTGGACCGCGTGATCTACGCCTACGGCACGCGGGGCCATCTGGAATTCACCCTCTTCCGCCCCTTCAACTGGATAGGACCCCGCCTGGATTCCCTCAACACGGCCAAAGAGGGCAGCTCGAGGGTGGTGACGCAGTTCATCGCCGAGCTGCTCATGAAGCGCCCCATCTCCCTGGTCGACGGCGGGGAGCAGAAGCGCTGCTTCACCTACGTGGACGACGGCATATCGGCGCTCCTGGCCATCCTGCGCAACCGCGACGACGCCTGCAAGAACCAGATCATCAACATCGGCAACCCGGACAACGAGTGCTCGGTCCGTGAACTGGCCCATACGCTCAAGAAGATCTTCATGGCCCATCCCGATCACCTCAAGGACGAGAGCTATTCGGAGATCATCGAGGTCCCGGCCGGGGAGTATTACGGAAAGGGGTACCAGGACATCTACACGCGCAAGCCCAGCATCGAAAAGGCAAGGGACCTCCTGGGATGGCGTCCGGAGATCGGCCTGGAGGACTCCCTTCGCATGACCCTCTATTCCTTCCTCGAGGAGAACGGGGAAACGGTCCGGGAATAGGGCCTGTATCGCCGGGAATCGGCAGGAAGGGGCGGCATGTTGTGAGGATCCTGGGGCTGAAGGTCGATGTGGACACCTATCAGGGGATGAAGACCGGGGTCCCCCGGCTTTTATCCCTGCTCGCCCAGGAGCGGCTCCAGGCCACCTTCTACCTGAGCATCGGACCCGATGCCTCCGGCAGGGCCGTTTTCCAGCTCCTGAAGAACCCCCGTTTCCTGAAGAAGATGATCAAGAGCCGCGCCCCCAGCCTGTACGGCTTCCGTACGGCCCTGTACGGGACCCTGCTTCCCTCTCCGGCCATCGCGCTCTCCTTTCCGTCGCTGGTGAAGCGGATCATGGAGGAGGGGCACGAGGTCCAGTTTCACGCCTGGGACCACCGGCGGTGGCAGGACGAGCTCACCGCCCACCCGGAGAGCTGGATCCGGGAGTGGTTCCACCGCGGGATCGAGGGTTTCCAGGCGCTGACCGGGGACAGGCCCGCCTCTTTCGGGGCGCCGGCGTGGCTTGTGGACGATCGGGTCATCGGAATCGTCAACGAGCTGTCCTTCCGGTATCTGAGCTGCACGCGCGCTGCGGAGCCCTTCATCCACGAGGGGACGAACCTTCTGGAGATCCCGTCGGACCTGCCCTGTTTCGAGGAGATGGACATCGAGGAGGGTGAAAAGGGGATCGTCGGGAAACTGACCCAAGAGGGCCTCCATGTCCTCCCGGTTCATGCCGAGGTCGAAGGGGGGCCGAGGGGGGAGGATTTCGTCCGCCTCGTGCGCGCCGCAAAGTCCCTGGGTTATCGGACCTCGACGCTGGGCGATATCCATTCGCTCCTGAAGGGGGAAAATCTGCCCAGGCGGAAGTTCCGCCTGGAACTCCTCAAGGGGAGGTCCGTGCCCTGCGCCGTGTGACCGGCCGGCATCGCATAAAAAAATGGTTGACCCGGTGGATATTTAATAGTAAGTGATCCTGCAGCATTTCCCATGGATCGCTCATAGGTCGTCCACTCTTTAATAACACGACGGATCCAACATGTTTATCACATACGGCTTTGGCTCTTGATGAATCGATTTTAACAGGATCGGTGATCGGCTGAACCGGTTTTGACCATTGGAGTAAAACCCAAATTCGTTCGTAGACAATGATCCGGTCTGCGTTTCCGCACGTTCGGCCGATCAGGATGCGAACGATGGGGGGAGGTTAATTTCATCCCGGAGCACGTATAAGAGACACATACTAAGGAGCGATACCCGATAGGCAAGGGTTCTGATTATTGAATGACGGTCCGGCGCCGGGAAGAAGGGTTGCCGGGCATGGATCAAAGGAACTTGGGGATGGGATCAGGGATAGGGCGTTGGATTGCCCGCACGGTTCAAACAATCAAGGAGGTTAGCGTATGAAACGGATGATGTATGTATTGATGGCCGTCGCCATGGTGACGTTCATGGCGGCGAATGCCTGGGCTGCTGACAAGCTTACAGTGTACACCTCCCTTGAAACGGACGAGACGGTGAAATACATGGAACTCGCCAGGAAGGAACTGCCCGACCTGGATATCAACATCATCCGGCTCTCCACAGGGGAGCTGGGGGCGAGGATGCTGGCCGAGAAGGACAATCCGCAGGCGGACGTCGTCTGGGGATGGGCCGTGACCGAGATGGAGCAGTTCATCCCCCGGGGCATGCTTGAGGCATACAAGCCCAAGGGCGTCGAAAGGCTCGAGAAGCGGTTCGTCCATCCGCAGTTCATGTATGCCGGCATCGACATGTACATCGCCGCCTTCTGCGTGAACACCAAGGTCACGAAGGAGAAGAACCTCCCCATGCCCAAGGGGTGGAACGACCTGCTCGACCCGCGGTTCAAGGGGCTCGTGACCATGCCCAACCCGGTCGCCTCCGGGACGGGGTTCCTCCAGGTCGCCAGCATCCTCCAGATGTACGGCGCCAAGGAGGGAAAGGAAGACGGCTGGGAGTTCCTCAAGAAGCTGGACAAGAACATCGGCCAGTACATCAAGAGCGGGTCGCGGCCCGCCAAGATGACGGCGGCAGGGGAATTCGCCGTGGGCGCCTCCTTTGAATTCGTCGTGGCCGAGCTGATCAAGCAGGGCTTCCCGGTCCAGTTCGTTTTCCCGATCGAGGGTGCGGGCTATGAGGTGGAGGCCAACGCCCTTCTCAAGGGGGCCAAGAACCCCAAGGCCGCAAAGCGCTTCCTGGATTGGGCCATCACGGACAACGCCATGAAGGAGTATGCCAAATTCAAGCACGGCGTGACCCTCCCGGGGATTCCCTCCCGGCCGGACCTGCCGAAGCTGTCGGAGATCAAGCTGTACCCCATGGATTTCGCATGGCAGGCGAAGAACGCCGAGGCCATCAAGAAGAAGTGGGAAAGCCTGTTCTCTAAATAAGCACCCTGTTCTGGTCATCCCGCCCGGTGCGGGGTGACCAGATTTTTTGATCCCGATCTGTATAGATCTCTCAACATCTAAGCGAGGACCGACCATGGGCAGAGACCTCCGATTGGAAAACCTCACCAAGCAGTACGGCAAACTGACGGCCGTCAATCATGTCAACCTGGAAATCAAGGAGGGGGAATTCATCTGCTTTCTGGGACCCAGCGGATGCGGAAAAACCACCGTGCTGAGGATGATCACCGGCTTCGAAACGGTGACCGAGGGAAGCATCATCTTCGACAACCGCGTCATCAACGATCTCATCCCCAAGAAGAGAGAGTTCGGCATCGTTTTCCAGTCCTATGCCCTTTTCCCCAACATGACCGTGGAGGAAAACATCGCTTTCGGCCTGAAGATGCGCAAGATGCCCAAGAAGCGCATCGCCGAGAGGGTGGACGTCATGCTGGATTTGATCGGCCTGTCCGACTGGCGCAGCCTCTATCCGGCCCAGTTGAGCGGCGGGCAGCAGCAGCGCGTCGCCCTGGTCAGGGCTCTGGCCCCGGATCCCCAGGTTCTGCTCCTCGACGAGCCCCTGAGCGCCCTGGACGCCAAGATCCGGCTCCGCCTCCGGGCGGAGATCAAACGGCTGCAGCAGGAATTGAAAAAGACCATGATCCATGTCACCCACGACCAGGAGGAGGCCCTGTCGATCGCCGACCGCGTGGTGGTCATGGAGGGGGGGAAGTTCCGCCAGGTGGGGCGGCCGATCGACATCTACAAGAACCCGACCTGCAATTTCGTGGCGGACTTCGTGGGGACCTCCAACTTCTTCCAGGGAAAACGGACCATCGACGTGGTCGATGCGGGCAAGATCCGGGTCAAGGTGACCAAGAACGGCGACAAAACCAATGAGCCCGTCTCCCTGGCCGTAAGGCCCGAGAACATCGAAGTCTTCAAGAAACAGCAGGATCCCCCCAAGGTCGCCGAGCCCATGAACCTGTTCGAGGGACGGATCGAAGTGGTGGTCTTCCTCGGCGCCGCCGTCCGGATCCTCATCAGCATGAACGGCGAGGAGATCATATCGGACATCAACGAGAAGGAGTTCCAGCAGCGGTCCTTCAAGCAGGGGGACGACATCTACCTCTACATCCCCCCCGAGGCGTTCATGATATTTCCGGAAGGGGAGGGCGCCCGATGATGGAAAACGCCCCCTCCCATCCCCGCGAGTCGACCATCTTCACGCCGGACAACATCTTCACCTATGTGATCGTCGCATTCCTGTTCTTGATCCTGGCCGTGTTCCTGCTCTATCTGGTCGTGGACATCTGCAGGCTGAGCTTCCTCCGGGACGGGCATTTCACCCTCGGCAACTATGCGGACTATTTTTCCGAGCCCAGGATATTCCGGTCCTTCTACAACAGCATGTACGTCTCCACGGTCACCATGGTCGTGACCACGGTCCTGGCCTTCCTGTTCGCCTACGGCCTGACCCGGACCACGATGCCGGGCAAAGGCTTCTTCTACACCGTCTCCACGCTGCCCCTGATCGCGCCGACCATCATCCAGGCCCTGGCGCTGATTCTGCTCTTCGGGCGCAACGGCGTCATCACGCGGTATCTGCTGGACACGAGCTGGAACATCTACGGCGCCACCGGGATCATCGTGGGGGAGGTCCTCTACTGTTTCCCGAACGCCCTGTTCATCCTCTACACCTCCCTGTCGGCCGTGGACACGCGGCTCGACGAGGCGGCGCAGAGCCTGGGAGCGTCCGCCATGAAGACCTTCTGGCGGGTGACCCTGCCCTCGGCCAAATACGGCATCGCCAGCGCCGCGGCCCTGACCTTCAACCTGACCATCACCGACTTCGGCATCCCGGTGGTGATCGGCGGGGACTACTCGGTGCTGGCCACGGAGATCGTCAACAAGGTCTTCGGGATGCAGCGGTTCGACCTGGGGGCCACGATCAGCGTGATCCTCCTGATCCCCTCGATCACGGCCTTCGCGATCAACTACTACCTCACGCGCAAGAGCTACGCCCTGATCAGCGGCCAGGCCAGGCCCTTCCTCCAGCCGTCCCGCCCGCTGAAGAAATGGGGCTTCACGATTTACTCGGGCCTGATCTGCGCGTGCATCCTTTTGGTCTTCGTCACGGTGTTCCTCGGCTCCTTCGTCCAGACCTGGCCGTACGACTTCTCGCTGACCCTGAAGCATTTCGACTTCCCGTCGCTGGGGGCCAGCGTCCCGCTCTGGACCGATTTCTGGAACAGCGTCCTGGATCCCGGGCCGTTCCGCACCATGATCGCCATCAAGTACGCCCCCATCTGGACGAGCCTCATGGTCGCCATCGTGGTCGCCGTCCTGGGGGCGAGCGTGACGATCGTGGCCTCCTACATCATCGAGAAGAAGAAGCCCTTCGGCGAGCAGCTCCTCTACGGGCTTTCCGTGCTGCCGGCGGCGATCCCCGGCGTGGTCCTGGGGCTGGGTTACGTGCTGTCCTTCAACAAGCCCTATTTCTTCATCTACGGGACCATCTGGATCATCATCATCAACGTCGTCATCGCCAACTTCACGCTGGGGGTCCTTTCGGGGACGGCCAACCTCAAGCAGATCGACAAGTCCGTCGAGGAGGCGGCCGTGAGCCTGGGGGCTGGGCCTCTGACCACCTTCACCCGGATCGTCTTCCCCCTGACCAAGGTGGCGTTCCTGTCGACGGCCACGTTCTTCTTCATGCGGGCCATGACGACCATCAGCGCGGTCCTCTTCCTGGTGTCGGCGCAGATCAAGCTGGCCGCGATCGAGATCATCTTCCTGGACGTGGACGGCCGCACGGCGAGCGCCAACGCGATGTGCACGGTCGTGGTGTTGATCGTGGCCGCGTTCCTGATCATCATGAGGCTGGCCACGGGCCGGTCGGCCCTGAGCGGGATGAGCACGTCCAAATGAGCGGGACCGAGGCATGAAGATCATCGACCCGGACAATCCGATCCCCAAGTACCTCCAGATCAGCACCTGGATCCGGGAGCTGATCCAGTCGGGGAGGTATGAAAAGGGGGCCTATCTCCCCTCGGAGGTGGAGCTGGCCAGGATATGCGAGGTGAACCGGAACACCCTGCGCCAGGCCATCTCGGAATTGACCGCGGCGGGGATCCTCAAGAAGGAAAAGGGCCTGGGCACCTACGTCTGCACGGACGTCCCCATCGACATCAAGCACCGGCTCAAGAGCATCTCCAGCTTCAGCGACGACCTGCGCGAGCTCGGGATCAGGGAGAAGACCCGGATCATCCGGAAGGGGGGGGAGGAGGCCAACGAACGGGTCGCCGCGAAGCTGCTTCTGGGGGCCAACGGGAAGGTCGTGGCCATCCGCCGCCTGCGGACGGGCGACCGGCTTCCCTTCATCTACGAGGAGAGCTACCTGCCCTACGTCAAGTTCCGGAAGATCCTGGAGATGGACCTGACCGGCTCCATGTACCAGCTCATCAACGAGGCCTTCAACGTGACCCTGGCCAGGTCGGAGCAGACCATAAGGGCCGTGAATCTGAAAGGCCGGATCGCGTCGTATCTGAATGTT
>JAJFUM010000036.1 GCA_021372415.1 Deltaproteobacteria bacterium | reverse complement strand
TGTCAAGGCCTTTTTCGGCCTATTCCGGCCCAGGATTCCGGTTCCCGTCGCCGTCTCCGAGGTCCCTGGACTGCCCCTCCGGAGGATCCTGGCGGTCCCTTTCGCCCTCGGGTGGCACGGGCTGCTGGGGGAGAGGGGGCGCCCCGACTGCCGCCGAGGTCGTGCCGGCCGGGGATCCGGACGTTGTCGGGGGCGCTGCCCCAAGAGCCCCGGGCGGTTCGATGGCCGTGCGGACCACGAGCGTCGCGGCGATCTTGTCGTGCCACCCCTGCTTCCTGGCGTCGAAGGCGATCCAGAGGTAGCCGAGCCAGAAAGGGAGCGCCGAGACAAAGGTCCCTACCCAGCGCAGAAAGGCGATGCCGAAACCGATCGGCTCACCAGTGGTTCCGATGACGCGCAGGCCCAGGATCATCTTTCCCGGCGTCTGGCCTACGCTGCCGTGGAACCAGACGGAGTAGGCCATGCCGGCGAGGACCGTCACGAGCAGATAGAGGGCGAGGAAAAGACCCGCCTGCCGCGGGAGAGTGCCGGTGGTCACGATGCGGGTGAACGAGGTCCCCCCCGCTCCCAGGGCGATCAGGCCGATCACCAGGAGGAACAGGCAGATCATATTGAGGAGGATCTGGTCGATGCCGTAGGCCAGGAGCCTTCGCCAGAAGCCGCCGAAACGTCCGTCCGTCATGGTGCGCTCCCCCTCCCGCCGCCCAGGGCCCCTTTTTCGTACTGGACCAGGGCCAGCACGGTCAGGGCCGCCGTCTCCACGCGAAGCACCCGCCGTCCGAGGCTCACCGACAGGAAGCCTGCCCGATGCGCCTGCTCGATCTCTTCATGGCCGAATCCCCCTTCCGGTCCGATGGCCAGGTGGAAGGCCTCTACCCCGTCGTACCGGGGGGCCCGGAAAACCTCGCGGATCCCCAATTCCGTCTCCCCCTCCCAGAGGATGAGGCCCAGGGCCCCGGGGCGGGCCGAACGGAGCATCTCGTCGAAAGGGACGACCGGCCCGATCTCGGGGATGTCCGTCCTACCGGACTGGCGCGCGCCCTCCAGGGCGATCTTCTGCCAGCGCTCCCGCTTGAGCAGGGATTTCGCCTCAGGCCAGCGGGGGACCGAACGCTCCGCGAAAAAGGGGATGATCCGGCTCACGCCGAGTTCCGTGGCATGTCGGACGATCCCGTCGAGTTTCTCCGCCTTCGGGATGGCCTGGCAGAGGGTGATGTCGATCCCGGCGGCCGGTTCGGTCCGCAGGTCGGTGATCTCCAGGAGGATCCCGGAGGGGCCCCGCTTCAGAACCGCTCCGTACTCCTGTCCCGTGCCGTTGAAGACCAGGAGAGGATCGCCCTCCCGCATCCGCAGCACGGTCCCGAGATAACGGGCCTGATCCGTGGTCGGGTCGCAGAGGTCTCCCCTTTCCAGGGGTCGGGGGAGGTAGAGCCGGGGGAGGGTCACGGCCGCCGGTCCTCTTTCTTCAGGACATAGCAGACCCATTCCTTTTCAGTGATGAGGCGGTGGATCGAAAAGACGTGGTCGAGGAAGCGGGATTCGATGTCCGGCCGGTTGGCCTCGATGATCCCCGAGATCACCAGATAGCCGCCCGGGAGGAGGAGCCGCAGCAAATGGGGACGGAGCTTGATGAGGATCTTGGCCGTGAGGTTCGCCACGATCATATGGAAGGGTTCGGTCAGGGTGGCGACGTCGCGGTTGACGACCTCGGTGCGATCTTCGACCTGATTGATCAGGACGTTCTCGCGGGCGATCTCGGTGGCCTTCTGGTCGATGTCCACGCACAGGACCCGGTCGGCGTCGAGTTTCGCGCAGGCGATGCCGAGGATTCCCGTCCCTGTTCCCACGTCCAGAACGCGCCAGTTCTCGAAGGTCCGGTCCTTCAGGAGGATGTCTTCGATGGCCTCCAGGCACATCCGAGTGGAGGCGTGCTGTCCCGTCCCGAAGGCCATCCCCGGGTCGATCTCGATGACGATGTCCCGGCCGGTCGGGGCGAAGCGTTCCCATGTCGGTTTGATGACGAGATTCCGGCTGACCCTCAGGGGCTTGAAGTACTTCTTCCAGGCCTCGCCCCAGTCGGGGTCGTGGATGGTCTCGGTCCTGAATTCCGGTTTTTCCAGGTCCGGGAAAATCTCCGCCAGGCTCTCCACATACCGCTTCAGTGAGGCCAATCGCTGAGCCAGTCGAACGTCCAGCGGGAGGAAGGCCTTCAGCGTCTCCCGGGTGGTGGGTTCCGGGAAGTCGTTCGGCGACTGGGGTTCCAGCGATTCCTGGTAGGCCCCCTGGGCACCGACCTCGGTCAGGAAATTGGTCAGTCCGTCGATCATCTCCGCCGGGGCGAAGAGCTCGACCTTCAGCCAGTCCCCAGCCTTCTCTCCTGGTTTTCCGAGCTTCTCCGGCATGATCCGCCTCCCTTGATTTCAGCGCGTTTCACTCGAACACCTATAACCTTTTCAGGGCGCTTTTTCAAGCGGCTTGAATTTTGGCGCCCTTCATGGTAGCGTCAGCGCATCCATTGAAGCGGTTATCCTTGGAAAATCGACCCCTGAGCGGGGGCGCGAAGGAGCACGAAGCGTGCGGTATTACCCCCTTTTCCTCGATATATCCGGACGCCGTTGTGTCGTCGTCGGCGGCGGCACCGTGGCCGAACGCAAGGTCAGACGCCTGCTGGAATGCGGGGCCCGCGTGGAGGTCGTCTCGGTGACCCTCACCGCCGTCCTTGACGCGCTCAAGCAGGAGGGGCGGATCGTCCACCACGAGGCCGACTACGACGGCACCCAGCTTCAGGGGGCCTTTCTGGTCATCGGGGCGACAGACAACAGCACCGTTAACGAGCGGGTCTACCGCGACGCTCGTGCCGGCAGAATCCTGGCCAACATCGTCGATCAACCGAGACTCTGCGACTTCATCCTCCCCTCCCTCGTCGAGAGGGGCGACCTGTCGATCGCCGTTTCCACCTCCGGCAGGAGTCCCGCCCTGGCCAAGCAGATCCGCACGGAACTTGAGGACCGTTACGGACCGGAGTACGGCATCCTCGCCGGCCTCCTCGGTGAGCTCCGGGACCGGGTGCTGGCGGGGGGGCGCCCGGCCGACGAGAACCGCGAAAAGTTCGAGGCCCTCCTCGCGTCGGACATTCTGGAGAAGATCCGGGCGCGCCGCTGGGACGAGGTGAAGGCGCTGATCCTCGAACGGACCGGGGTGGAGATGGAGGTGCGGCCGGGATGACGGGGATCGCCCTTTTCAGAACGGCCCTGGTCGTCTACCTGGCTTCCACGGTTCTGTACGGCCTTTCCCTCTGGGGGAGGCGGG
>JAJFUM010000030.1 GCA_021372415.1 Deltaproteobacteria bacterium | reverse complement strand
CCCGCCTCCTCGTGGCAGGGGGCGTTGATCTCCGGGTTGAAGACCACCTGGACGAGCCCCTCCCGGTCGCGGAGGTCCACGAAGATCACGCCGCCGTGATCCCGCCTCCGGTGGGTCCATCCCATCAGGACCACTTCCTGGCCGGCATGGCTGGCGTTCAGCTCTCCACAGTAATGGGTCCGCTTGCGGATCGTCATTAAATCAGACAAGTTTTTTACCTCGCTAGCTTCAAAATGGTTTCTTCGATGTCGTCGAGTCCGATCTCTTCCTGAGTGCTCTGGCGCATGTTCCTCAGGAGCGCCCGCTTCTCGACGAGCTCCTTCTCGCCAAGGATCACCGTAAAGGCGGTGTTCAGCTTGTCCGCCCGCTTCATCTGGCTCTTGAGGCTTCTGCCGGTATAGTCGGTCTCCGCCAGGATGCCCTTCAGCCGGAGCCGGTTGCACAGGAGAAAGGCCTCCTGGAGGGCCTTGTCGCCGAGGGCGGCGATGAAAAGGAGCGGCCCCGGGGATGTCTTCGCATCGGGCTCGGGGATCAGGGAGGCCATGCGCTCCAGGCCGATGGCAAACCCGATCCCGGAAATGTCCGGCCCTCCCAGGTCCCGCACGAGGTGGTCGTAACGGCCTCCCCCCAGCACCGCATTCTGGGCGCCGAGATGCTCGGTCGTGACCTCGAAGGTCGTGCGGGTATAGTAGTCCAGCCCGCGGACCATCTTCGGGTTCACCTGGTAGGCGATCTGGAATTGCTCCAGGTTCTGTTGGAGCGTTTCAAAATGCCGGCGGCAGTCCTCGCAGACGAAATCGGTCATCCTCGGGGCCTGGGTCATGACCTCCCGGCAGGGTTCCACCTTGCAGTCGAAGATCCGAAGGGGGTTGGTGGAAAGCCGGCGGCGGCAGTCCCCGCATAGCTCCTCTTCACGGCCTCGGAGGAACGAGACGATGGCCTCCCGGAAGCCGGGCCTGCACTTCTCGCAGCCAAGGGAGTTGATCTCCAGGTTCAGGCTGGAGAGCCCCACGCTGCGGAGGAAGTGGATCACCATCACCAGGAGCTCGGCGTCGATGTGCGGGTCGTCCGGGCCGAGGATCTCGACGTCGATCTGGTTGAACTGCCGGTAGCGCCCCTTCTGCGGCCTCTCCCTGCGGAACATGGGGCCGATGGCGTAGAGCTTGGTCACCGGTTCCGCGGCGTGCAGGGCGTGCTCGATATAGGCGCGGATCACCGAGGCGGTCGCCTCGGGCCTGAGGGTCAGGGATTCCTCCCCCCGGTCCGTGAAGGTGTACATCTCCTTCTCCACAATGTCGGTGGACTCGCCGATACCGCGGCGGAAGAGCTCGGTCTTTTCGAGGATCGGGATGCGGATTTCCCTGAATCCGAAGGCGCTGAAGACGTCGTGGGCCTTGCCCTCGATGTAGCGCCATTTGTCCGTTTCCGGAGGGAGGATGTCCTTGAAACCGCGGACAGCCGTGATGATCTCCATCGTTTGTGCCGATCCTTTCCAAGCCGTAATCATTCGAGCAGATTCCGTTAACATATCAATGGGCCAAACGCAATACAATTTGAGCCGGGGGCGGCTTTCGGGCGCGACAGTTCATTCCGTCATGCGGGCGCCCACCCGCAGGTCCCTGCCGTCGGTTTCGATATGGACCGCCCCGTCGCGGTCCGTCCGGAAAACGCCGATGCCCAGCGAGGCAAGCCTGCCGAGGAGATCCGGGTGGGGGTCGCGAAAGACATTGTCCCGGCCGCAACTGATCACCGCCGCCGTGGGGGCGACCCGTTCCAGAAAGGGGAGGGTGCCGGAGCGGGGGCTGCCGTGATGGGGAACGAAAAGGACGTCGCTTTTTAGGGGGACCCCCGCCAGGACCAGCCGCCCTTCGGTCCGTTCCGTGATGTCCCCCGGCAAGAGGAACGTCCTGCGGCCGAAGGACAGTTTCATCACCAGGGAGCCGTCATTGAGGTCGACGACGGCGTTCGGACGCCCGCCTTCCGGGTGAGCGGGCAGGCTTCGGGCATTGCCCTCTTCCGAGGCTCCGGTCGAAGCAGGGGAGCCTTTGTCCGGCGGCTCCCCGCAGGGGTTGAGGATGTCGATCCTCACGCCGGAGAGTTCCATCGGTCCGTTCCGGTCTGAGAGGACCCTGTGGACAACGCCCCGCCTGCGGACGATCTCGATAAAGGAGTCGTACAGGGCGCTGTCCGTCCGGTGGCCGTTGGTCCAGACCTCGCGGACATGGAAATGCTCCAGGATGAAGAGCAGGCCCTGGAGGTGGTCGGGGTGCGGATGGGTCAGCACGACCGTGTCGATCCGGCCGATCCGTTCGTGCCAGAGGAACGGGGCGACCACGGACCGGCCGACGTCGAAGGTGCTGTTGAAAAAACCCCCTCCGTCCACGAGCATCTTCGAACCGCCGGGAAAACGGACCAGGGTGGCGCTCCCCTGGCCCACGTCGATGGCGGTTAGGCTGAGCCCTTGCCTGTGGAGGTCCTTCCAATGGGCCTGCACGCCGCTCAGGATCAGCAGGATCGCCAGGGCTGCGGATGCCGGCCCCCAGAGCCGGGGGGACTTCCCTGTCGGGGGAGGGCCGCCGTCGGCGGCGATCCGGCCGTCCATCCAGAAGCCCAGGCAGATCAGCAGGAGATAGAAGCCCCCGACCTCCGTCCAGGAAGGCGTGGGCACGAAGAACGACGACCAGGGCAGGCTGGCGAGCCGGTCCAGGAGGGACAGGGACAGCCGGACGAGGAATTCGCAGACCCCGATCAGGACATGAGACAGGCCGGCGGAAAGGGGGACGGCGATGATCAGGGCCATGCACAGGGGGATGGCCGCGACCCCGAGGATGGGAACAAGGATCAGGTTCGCCAGAAGCGTGATGACCGACAGGCGGTTGAAGTAGAGCAGGATCAGCGGAAGGGTCCCCAGGGTGGCGGTCAGCGACGCCAGGACGAACAGGAGGGTGCCGCGTCCGGCCTTCCGGATTCCGGCCGTCAGCCATTCTCCCGTCAGCCGGCCTCCGGGAGGCGCGGCCCTGGATTCGGAAAGCCAGGGGATCAGGGCCGCGAGCCGCGGGGTCAGAAAGATCAGGAAGGCCACCGCGGCAAAGGAAAGCTGGAAGGAGACGTCCAGGAGGGAATCGGGACTGACGATCAGGATCACAAAGGCCGCCAGGGCAAGGGTGTTGTAAAGGTCCCGCTCCCGGCCCAGGAGGATGGCGACCATGAAGAGGACCACCATGACGGACGCCCGGACCAC
>JAJFUM010000006.1 GCA_021372415.1 Deltaproteobacteria bacterium | reverse complement strand
CCCGCAAAAACGATGCGGACCATGGCGGTGGAACTGTCCATGAGCCAGGAGAGGGTCTGCCAGACCTGATATTTCGAGACCTGCTCGTCGATGTAATCGGGATAGACCGGGGGCCGGGAAGGATGCATCCAGATCGGCACGTCCAGGCGTGTCGCTGCGGCCCAGAGCTGTTCGTAGTCGGAATGATCGGGCCGCTTCAACGTAGGTCCGAAGGCCACCATCCCCCCGGCAAAGCGGAGCTGCTTTACGGCATAATCAAGCTCTCCGAGCATGATATCGCTGTTTGTCGTAGGGAGTAGGGCCACGGCCGAGAAGCGATCGGAACGTTGGGCGGTGAGCCGGGCCAGTTCCTCGTTCATAGTCCTGGCCGCCCGTGAACATTTCTGCGGATCAGCATAGACGGCAGGCGACGTCTCGATCCAGGGAAGAGGCACCAGGACGGAACGGGATATCCCGCAATGGTCCATCAGACGAAGACGCTCATCCATATCGATCAAGGCAGGCGTGTTGGAAAAGAGGCTCCGGAAGACATGAGGTTTTGCCCCACCGGTTTCCTCGAGATAATCGATCACTTTCATGCTGGAGAAATGACAGTAGCAGTCGATTTTATCGGCCGCCTGCGCCGCTGCGACGTGCTCCCTCTGCGCTGCGGCAAGCACAGCGTCCGGCTGCAAAGTCAAGACACCCGCAGCCGCCAGGGACCCCTTGAGAAATTTTCTCCGATCCATCAGATGTCTCTCTCCTGGTGATATTCCCGCAAAGCGATGTTCAGTGATTATCCCATTAGGCTGAAACTTTCAACGGGAAACTGACCGCCGGTCAGGGCCAAAGCTGAACCTCTGCCTCTCGCCGGACCAGTGGGCTCTGATGCCTGTTAAGGAATACCTCAACGCGGCTGAGCCTCATGCCGTCGTTCTCCATGGCCCTTCTTGTCTTTCCTGTCCCCGACCGGGCAGGCCTGACGGACTCAGGTCGAGATCCCCAGCCGGGGCAGGAGCCATCCCTGGAGAAAGAACCATCCCCCCACGACGAGCAGGAACAGGAGAAGATCGCTCACGACCCGATCCCCCGATTCAGCAACGCCGCCAGTTCTTCCTGCTTGGCCATCCCGACCCTGGTTTCCAGGACCTTGCCTCCCTTGAAAAGGCTCAGCGTCGGGATGCTCCGGACATTGTACCGGGAGGCCGTCTCGGGGCAATCATCGACGTTCACCTTGACCACCTGGACCCGGCCAGTATACTCCCGAGCGAGTTCCTCCACGACCGGCGCGATGGCCCGGCAGGGACCGCACCAGGGCGCCCAGAAGTCGACCAGCGTCGGCTGGTCGGCCGCGATCACCAGGGCCTCGAAATTGCCGTCATCCGCGTGTTTGATCCATTCCTTCGCTTCCATGGAACACCTCTCTAAAACAGATTCGGTCCGCTTCCGCCTCAAATGGGCACGGCGGGCTCCGTAACCCCTTCTTATGCCGGTTCGTGAGAGGTGTCATTGATCTGGATCAACACAATCGCCTCACGCCTCCCCCTCGGCCAATCCCTCGAGGGCCCGCCGATCCAGCACCCGGACGGATCGGCCTTCCAGGACCAGCACCCCGGCTTCGCTCAGCCTCCGGATCACCCTCGAGAGGGCCTCCGGGGTCGAACCGAGGATCTTGGCAAGTTCCCGTTGCGTGATCGCCAGCTCCAGTCGATCCCCTCCGCCTCCCCTCTCCTGCCCCAAACCGTGGAGCAGAAAGGAGGCCAGTCGCTCGGGGATCTCTTTGAGGGAAAGGGATTCAATGAGCTCCATCGACTGTTTGAGACGATCGGAGAGGACCGCAATGATGTTCATCAGCAGGCGGGGCTCTTTCAGGGCGACGGCCTCCATTACCGGGCCGGGGATTTGCAGGACGCCGCTCTCATCGAGAGCCATGGCGTTGGCCGGAAAGGAATCGACGGCAAAGGCCGTGCACATGCCGAAGGGATCCCCCGGACCCAGGAGGTAGAGAGTCTGCTCCTTGCCCTCGGAAGAACTCTTGTAAAGCTTGACCCGCCCGGTCAGGACGACGTAGAAGGCCCGGACGGAATCCTCTTCCCCGACGAGCATCGCCCCCGCTTCGTACTTCCGGTACCGGGACTGACCCGCCAGCGTCGAGAGTCCGCCGGGGGAAACCCCCCGGAACAGGTCCAGATTCTGCATTGCATTGAGAATAGGCGTCATGGCCATCCTTCAGGGCCACTGTCGGCCAGGCTGGAATCGGGTCGGATTGCAACTTCCATTGGTTAATTATATACCAAATGTCCCCTCAATGCGAGGTGCATCTCCAGTGAAATCATCCACAGCCCGTAGATGAGCCGGGCGGTCGGGGCGGAGCCCTTGTCCCATCATCCCGCAATGGATCAGACGTCTCGGCGCCGTTGATCCAGGTCAATGACACAAGACCGCGCCATCGCTATCGTCACCGAGGCAAGGGATTCCCATCAACGGAACCGAATCCCCGGCCGGGCGGGCCGGACCCGAGAGGCGTCCCCGCAGGCGCGGGAAGATCGGGGCCATATGGGGCAGTTCTCTCCCGGCGTCGTCGGTCTCGGCAAAAGGGGCGTTTTTTTCTGGAAAAGTTGCAGCTCCCACGCCATAATAGAAAAAACAGGCTGCTATTTTCAATCGCTTCAATGCCGACAGCCGGAACGATGGATACGGAACCGCTGACCGCCCCTCGTCGCCCGACAGGCAGCCACGGCGTCAGGAGCAGTTCCCAAAACAAAACGGTCGATCGGGAAACAGAGCCGCTGCCGTGGCCCCGGATTTCTCGCAAATGGCAGAGGCGAAGGTTTCCACGGTCCTTCCGAAACAGAGGAGGCAAGATGAATAACCGCAGAGCAAACAGGGGAGGGTTTCCGGCCCGGACCTTCACCGCCGCGGTCCTGCTTTTCATCCTGGCGTCCGGGACAGCCGCCGCCGAGGCCCTCTCCCTGCCCGAGGCCGTCCAAAAGGCCCTGGAAAACAACCATGAACTGAAGGCCTACCGAAACGCCCATGCTGCGAAAGAGGCCGACATCGGTCTCGCCCGCAGCCTCCTGCTGCCCAGGATCTCCCTGGAGGAACGCTACCTCAGGACGGTCAACCCGACCTATGCCTTTATGACACGGCTCAACCAGGAGAGGATCGGAACGGCCGATTTCGCCCCCGATGCCCTAAACCGACCGGAGGCCGTCAACGATTACCAGACCTCCCTGACCGTCGAGCAGCCGCTGTACGTCCGGAAATTCAACATCGGACTCGAGATGTCGAAAACGGAGTCCCTGGCATCGGAAAAGGCCCTCCAGAGAAAGCGGGAGGAGATCGCCTTTAGGGTCGTGCAGTCCTATCTCACGGCGGAAACGGCTGGGGAATACCTCCGGGTGGCCCAGGGGGCCCTGGAGGACGCCCGGGAACATCGGCGACTCGCCCTGGCCCGTTATGAGGCGGGCCTCGGGCTCTACTCCGACATCCTGCGGGCCGGCACGGCGGAGACCGAAGCGGAGCAGAATCTGGTCAGCGCCCGGAAGCGCCTGGCCGTGGCCAAGCTGGCCCTGGGACTCATGGTCGGCTCCGGCGAGGCGGTCGAGTTGTCCGGCACGAAGCCCTCCCTGCCGATCCGGGACATCGAGGACCTGCGTTCCCGCTCGCAGGCCAGGCGGGACATTATGGCGCTGGAACTGCGTAAGGAAAACGCGGAAAATCAGGTCAGGCTGGCTGATGCGGGGTACTTCCCCTATCTGGGCATGGGCGGCGCCTACCAGATGAACGACCGCAACGCTCCCCTGGGTCGGGAAGGCGACAACTGGCAGTTCATGGCTTTTCTCAAATGGGAACTCTTCGATGGGACGAAGCGGAAATACGAAAGGATCAAGGCCGGCCACCAGGTCTCTGAACTGGGGGAGCAGTTGGAAGGGATGAAGAAGCAGGTCTCCTTTCAAGTGGAGGAGGCCTGGCTGACCATCGAGGAGGCCAGGAAAAACCTGGAGCTTGCCCAAGAGTCGCTTCGGACGGCCGAGGAGGGCCGACGGCTGGTGAGGGCCCGCTATGAAGGGTCCCTGTCGCCGATCGTGGACATGCTCGACGCCCAGTTGAGCCGCGATCACGCCGCGGCAAACCTGGTCGCCCGGGAAAACGAATATCAGATGGCGATCGCCTACCTCTGTTACGCCAGCGGTACGATCATGGCGGACCTGCAGATGGAGGAACCAAAGGGAGAAACACGATGAAGACGATCCTCAGATCAGGACGATCAAAGGGTTTCCGGCCGGTCGGCGCGG
>JAJFUM010000004.1 GCA_021372415.1 Deltaproteobacteria bacterium | reverse complement strand
GGACCTGGGAGAAGACGTCCCGCATGGCGGCACTGCGGGTCTGGACGATCTCCTGGGAATCGGACTGCCAGAAGCGGTCCCGAAGGTAGGCCAGCTCCGATTCCGCCCGGATGCTCTCATGGATGCTCTCGACGACATACCGGATCTCATCGGGATTGAGGGGATAGGTGACGTAGTTCGCGGCACCTGCCTTCACCGCTTCCACCGCCTCCCGAACCCGCTCCGGCTCGGTCATGACAATGACCTCCGCGGAGGGGAAGGCCTGACGGACTTCCTTCAGGGGGGCGCCGTCCGCGCCCCTTGCGCCAGCGGTCATATCCAGGTCGATGAAGATGAAGTCGTAGCGCCGCTTCCGGGTCGGATCGAGGCCATCCGGAACCGAGGACACCGCATCCACATGGAACGACCGGCGGAAGGCGGTTCGGATGATATCCCCCTGCGCCTTCTCTGCCGTCACCGCAAGGATGTATCGCATGGGACCTCCCGTGAATGCTGCCTCCGATCGCTGTCCAGAAGAAACCTCTGGGTAATCTCCGGAAGGCTGTCGGCGTTTCCGGTTCGCCCCGGAATGGGATTTTCGGGGCCCGACGCGACGCGCCAAGTGTCCCGACAGAAGAATTCTCTCCGCAACGGACCGGCCCTGTCAAGGGGAAATGCACCCGCCGCACACACGCCGGGATCGATTTTCATTTGAGTTTCCCTGACCGATGGGCTAAAGTATCGCCGTCTTCAACGTCATATGTACCATCCCGGCACGCAACCCAGTCGAGGAGATGATGCCCATGACCGGGGTCACGAAAAAGAGATCCGCCAAAGCCGGCCTCCCGCCCGGTTCTCTGGTCCATATCGGGCAGCGGCACAGGGAAAGGGTGCAGATCGTCCGGCTCCGCTACGACGCCGCCCATTTCGGGGAGGACAGAATCGACGCCCTGGCGGGGGCCCTGCCGGAACCGGCCAGGCCCGACGTCACCTGGATCCGCATCGATGGCCTCCAGGACATTGCCCTCCTCGAACAGGCGGGCGAGATCTTCGGCCTCCACCCGCTCACCCTCGAAGACATCTTGAACACGGAACAGCGGCCGAAAAGCGAAGACCACGGGGACCACATCTTCATCGTTCTGAGGATCTTCCATGAATCGGCCTCCGGCGACTGTCTCGTCCCTGAGCAGATCAGTATCGTCCTGGGCTCCAACTGGCTGCTCTCCCTCCAGGAGAAGGAAGGCAGCCTCTTCGACCCTGTCCGGGAGAGGCTCCGTAGCGGACGGGGCCGGCTGAGACAGGAGGGGAGCGACTATCTGGCCCATGCACTGATCGATTCCATCGTGGACAGCTACTTCGCGGTCCTCGAACGGCTCGGAGAACGGATCGAAACCATCGAGGAGGACCTGATCAGCCGGCCCTCGCCCGCCACGCTTCAGGCCATCCAGACCCTGAAAAGGGAGATGCTCCTCCTGCGCAAATCGGTCTGGCCTTTGAGGGAGATGATCGGAGGCCTCGGCCGGTCCGACTCCCCCCTCATCCGGGAGTCGTCGGTCCTCTATTTCAGGGACATCTACGATCATGCCGTCCAGGTCATCGATACGATCGAAACCTACCGGGACATGCTCTCGGGGATGTTGGACATCTACCTGTCCTCGATCAGCAACCGGATGAACGAGATCATGAAGGTCCTGACGATCATCGCCACGGTCTTCATGCCGCTCACCTTCCTGGCGGGAGTCTACGGCATGAACTTCAAGGTCATGCCCGAACTGGAATGGCCCTGGGGATACTTTGCCCTCTGGGGGGTGATGGTCCTCATCGCCGCGGCAATGCTGATGGTTTTCAAACGCAAGAAGTGGCTCTAGAGCCGAAGATATCCAGCAAGAACGAGGAGGTTGAACATGGCAGGTTTCGACACCAGTGACATCGTGGAAGTGGCCATCCGGATCGAGGAGAACGGGATGAAGTTCTATCGGCATGCGGCAGGTATCGCAAAAAGCCCGGAGGTCAAGACCCTCTTCTCTCGGCTGTCCGAGGATGAGGCGGAACACCGCCGGACCTTCGCAGGGATCCTGTCCGACCTGGCCCCCTCCATTCCCCCGGAAGGCTACGACCCCGAGTACGCCGCCTACCTCCATAGCTACGTGGACAACATCCTCGTCTTCAAGACGGACGCCCTGGCCGCCGAACTGGCGAAGATCCGGGACGAGGTGGCCGCACTGGACTTCGCCATCGCCCGTGAACTTGACTCCGTCCACTACTACCAGGACGTCCTGGGGATGCTCCCCGCCGGACAGAGGGGAGCGATCGAGGCCATCATCACCGAGGAGAAGCGCCACTTCACGATCCTCTCGGCGGAAAAGCAGCGCCTGGTCCGCTGAAGGACCTGGAAATCGCGGGTCCCCTCGCGAGGGAGTGGGGACAGGGATGCAGATCTACGAAGGGACGATCATCGCCTGCGATGGGGCCAACCGCGTCCATCGATTCCTCGTGGAGGATCGGGGGAAGATCCTCCACGTGGGGAATGGGCTTCCCGAGGTTTGGAGGGAAGCCCCCCGGGAGGTCCTCGGCGAGTGTGCCCTGCTCCCCAGTTTCGTGGATACCCATCTGCACTTCGCCTCCCACGCCCTCTTCAGCGCTGGCCTGGACGTTCGTACCGCCCGGAGCATCGAGGAGATGACCGAAAAGATCCGGGCCTTCATCCGGGAAAGGAATGACCCGATCGTCATGGGATTCGGAGCATCGGCCCACGCGATCCGGGAGAGGAGACTGATCTCCAGGGACGATCTGGACCGGGCCTGTCCGGAGAGACCGGTCTTCATTGTCAAGTACGACGGCCATGCCTGCATCGTCAACGGCAAACTGATCGCCCTCCTGCCGAGGCGGTTCCGATCCCTGCGGGGCTGGCACGACGGAACCGGCGAGATGAACCAGGAGGCCTTCTTCAAGGTGACCGATTTCCTGACGAAGAAGGTCTCGCTCCCCAAGACCCTTCGGAACATGATCGGGGCCGTAGACGCTTTGGCCGCCGCAGGAATCGGGATGATGCACACCGCATCTGGCGTCGGCTTCCCGCTGGATCTGGACGTCACCCTGGAGGCGCTCCTGGGAAGGGGGCTCGCAAACGGATTCCAGACGCGGCTCTTCTTCCAGACGATGGACCCGGAAAAGGTCAGAAGAAGAAAACTTCCCCGGCTCGGAGGCTGCTTCGCCACAGCCCTGGATGGCTGCTTCGGGAGCGCTGACGCGGCCCTGCTCCTGCCCTATGCCGACAACCCGGCCAATCGGGGCATCCTCTACTACCGCGATGAGGAGGTCATCCACTTCACGAAGGCGGCCAATCGGCTGGGCTTACAGATCGAGATGCACGCCATCGGTGATGCGGCCTTCGTCCAGGCGGTCCGGGCCATCGAGGCGGCCCTTGAGGACTGCCCCCGAAAGGACCATCGCCATGGGATCATCCACGCCTGCCTCCCCACCGACACGGGCCTTGAGAAATGCGCCGAGTTGGGAATCCAGATCCCCCTGCAACCCGCCTATCTGAGATGGGACCTGGAACCCCTCGGGTACCTGGAGACCATCCTGGGTGACCGAACGGAGAGGATCTCCCCCCTCAGGCGGATGGCCGACATGGGGATCGTCATGAGCGGCGGCTCCGACGCCCCCTGTACCCTGCCCGATCCGATCGCCGGCATCCACGCCGCCTGCAACCACTTCGTCCCGGAGCAATCCCTCACTGTCCAGGAGGCCCTGAATCTTTTCACCGCCAACGCCGCCTGGACGAGCTTCGACGAGGCCGAGCGAGGCTCCCTGGAGGCGGGGAAGGTCGCCGACATGGTGATCCTCAACCGTAACCCCCTGGCCATGAAACCGGCCGACCTGCTGGACCTGAAGGTGGAGAAGCTGCTCCTGCAGGGAAAGCCCTATTCCAAGGGCCAGGGGATTCTGAGGCTCCTGGCCAAAGGGCTGCTGGCCGGTGAGAGGATATAGGAAGACCTTCCTCGTTCGCGATCCCGGCGATGGACCGGCACCGCCTATCCCAAGCAGAAGGATCAAAAATATTTCCGTTTTCATTCATACAGATAGATTTCTTTCTTTTCCTTTTTTGAATTTTCTTCTTGACAAAAAAAATTCGTGAAGAAATAATTCCTTCAAAATAAAAAATTATTGAAGGAATTATTTCATGCCGATCCAGACCATCCTTTCGGAGAAGCGGATCCATCTGACCGATGCCCAGAGACGGGCCGCCCAGTACATCATGGACCACTACGAGGAGGCGATCTTCCTGACGGCGTCGAAGCTCGCCCAAAAGGCTGGCGTCAGCGAAGCGACCGTCGTGAGACTCGCTCAGGTCCTGGGGTTCGACGGTTATCCCAAACTGCAGCAGATGCTCCGGAAAAACCTCCAGAGCCGTCTGACCACGGTCACCCGACTCGAACAGACCGTTCAGCACGTCCGGTCCGATGGCGACATCCTCACCAAGGTGATGCAGGAGGACATCAGGAACCTCTCTGAGACGCTCCAGGACATCTCCCTGGAGACGTTCCATCGGGCAGTCGCCGACATGACCCGGGCCCGGAGGATCTACGTCGTGGGGCTGCGGGGCGCCCATGCCCCGGCCCTCGTCCTGGCCCTCTACCTCCGCTATCTGGAAAAACAGGCCTCTCCTGTGATTCCCGGCTACGGGGATATCTGGAATACCCTGCACGGCCTGGACAGCGTCGACCTCGTCATCGGCATCAGTCTGCCCCGGTACACCCGGTTGACCATAGAGATTCTCGAATACGCCAAGGCAAAAGGTGCCAGGGTCGGCGCCATCACCGACTCCCTCGTCTCCCCTCTCGCCCGCAAGGCCGATTGGGTTCTGCCGGTCCATTCCAAGCTCGATTCCTTCATCGAATCCTTCACGGCCGCAATGAGCCTGGTCAACGCACTCCTGACGGCCATGAGCATCCAGAATCCCGAAGAGACGATGAAGGCCCTCAAGGAGAGGGAAGTCCTCTGGCAGCGGAAGGGGATCTACGTCCTCCCCTACGCCAACTATCGAAACGGGCGTAAGAGAAGATAAACGTCGCGGCACCAGGCGTCGTTGGAAATCCGGTTTCATCCCCTCTGAGCGGGTAAGCAGCGGAAAAGTATATCGATCCGAAGCGCCAATCTTATCAAGGAGGATGCCATGTCATCGTTGCACGGTCTTTTCAAACCGGCATCCGTCGCGGTCATCGGGGCCTCCGAGGTGCCCGGCAAGGCGGCGGAGCGGCGGACGAGGAGTCTGATCCAGGGGGGGTACCCCGGAAAGATCTTCCTCATCAACCCCAAGCGGGACACCCTGTTCGGCAGGAAGGCCTACCCTTCGATCCTCGACATCGGCGAGTCCGTGGACCTGGTCATGGTCGTCGTCGCCCCGAAACTCATCCCCCAGGCCGTGGCAGACAGCGTGAAGATGCACGCCAAGGGAATCGTGATCATCACGGCGGGCCTCGGGGAAACCGGTGCGGAGGGAAAGAAGATCGAGGCCGAGATCCTCCGGACCGCCACCGAAGGGGGCGCCAAGATCATCGGCCCGAACTGCTCCGGCCTCTTTTCGGCCCCCGGTACGATGAACCTTCTGGGAGTCCCGCCGATCAAGCAGGGCCCCCTGGCCGTCATCGCCCAGAGCGGCAACATCATCGACTCGCTCACCCATTACGCCGAGATGCGCAGTGTGGGACTCAGCCATATCATTTCCGCCGGAAACGCCATCGGCGTCCAATTTCACGAATACATCGACTACCTCGGCCAGGACGAGGCGACAAAAGCGATCCTGATGTACATGGAGGGGATCAAGGAGGGTGGCCAGATCGTCCGCGTGGCCCGGGAGGTTTCGAGGCGCAAACCGATCGTGATCCTCAAGGTCGGCCGGAGCGGCGCGGGCGCCAGGGCCGCTGCCTCGCACACCGGGTCCCTGGCCGCCGACGACGCCGTCGTGGACGCGGCCTTCCGCCAGGCGGGGATCGTGCGGGTCACCAATGTGGATGAGATGTTCGATGTGGCCATGTCCTTCGCCAATATGCCCCTGCCGAAGGGCAAGAGGGTCGCCATCGTCTCGGAGGGAGGCGGGGACAACTCGGTCGCCGCCGACAACGCCGAACATTTCGGCATGGAGGTTCCGATCCTGCCGCAGGCCACCCAGGAGAAGATCCGTCCCTTTCTACTGGCCGGAATGCCCTCGTCGAATCCCGTGGATTACGGAGGAACGGCCGAGGAGAATCCCGACATGATCAACAAGGTCGTCGAGGTCCTGATGGAGGAACCGGGCATCGATTCGGTCTATGTGACGGGATTCTTCGGCGGGTTCCAGTCGATCATCGCCCCGCATGTCGGGGAACTGGAAGAGAAGACATCCCTGGAACTGGTCCGTCTGATGCGGCAGTTCCAAAAGCCGATCGCCGTCCACACCTCCTTCGCCGAGGCCCCCTTCCCCGCCATGAAGATCCTTGCCGAAAACGGCATCCTTCTGACCCTCTCCTCGGAGCGGGCCGCCCAGTGCCTGGCCTACATGGGAAATTTCGCCGTCCGGCGCCAGAAACTGGCGCTCGCCAAGCCCCTCCCGACCATTACAGCCGATGCCGCCAAGGCTGCGGCGCTGCTCGAGGCGGTAAAACGGGACGGCAGGACCAATCTCCTGGAAACGGAGGCCCGGGAACTCCTGGCCCTCTACGGCGTGCCCCTTCCCCAGGCCGTGCTGGCCAAGACGGCGGACGAGGCCGCTAGCGCCGCGGCCAAGGTCGGCTTCCCTGTCGCTCTGAAGATCGTCTCCCCCGAGATCATCCACAAATCCGATGCGGGCGGGATCGTCCTGAACCTGGCGGATGAAAAGGCCGTCCGGGAGGCCTTTGCGACCGTCACGGCCAACGCCTCCAGGGTGAGCGGCAGGATCCTGGGTGTCCTCGTCGCGCCGATGGCGCCAAGGGGCCAGGAGTGCATCATCGGCATGATCCGAAATCCCCAGTTCGGGGCGGTCCTCATGTTCGGCCTCGGCGGGATCTTCGTGGAGGTCCTAAAGGACGTCTCCTTCCGGGTCGCCCCGCCGTCCGATCTCGACATTGAGGAGATGCTCCGGGAGATCAAGGGCTATCCCCTCCTGGCGGGCATCAGGGGACAGCAGCCGAAGGACACGGCGATCATCAAGGACGTCCTGGGAAGGGTCGCACAGATGGCCGCCGACCACCCGGAGATCCGGGAAGTGGACATCAATCCGATCATCGTGCACGAGCAGGGCGCGTCCATTGTCGATGCCCGGATCATCACTGCATAAGGAGGGCTGTCATGACTTTTGAATGCATCGTCTATGAGAAGAAGGAAGGCGTCGCCATCATTACCCTGAACCGCCCCCAGGTCCTCAACGCCATGAACAAGCAGCTCTGGCTCGACATGGAGCGGGCCCTGGCCGACGCGCTGGAGGACGAGGCCGTCCGGGTCCTCGTCTTCACCGGGACGGGGAGAGCCTTTTCCACTGGCGCGGACCTGAAGGATTCCAAGGGCCGTTCGCTGAAGGCCTACCGGGACTATCTGGTCCATCTCCAGGAGATCTCCCGCCGGATCATTCGCTACCCCAAGCCCACGATCGCCGCCGTCAACGGCTTCGCCCTGGGCAGCGGCTACGAACTGGCCCTGGCCTGCGACATCCGGATCGCAGCGGAAGGGGCGAAGTTCGGCTCCCCCGAGGCAAAGGTCTCGTCCTCGGTGACGGGCGGAGCGATGCGCCTTGTCCAGGACCTGGTCGGCCCCGGCAAGGCGCGGGAACTCCTGTTCACCTGCGAGTACATCGACGGGAAGGAGGCGGAACGGATCGGCCTGGTCAACAAAGCCGTTCCCGCCGAGCAGCTCATGGAGGAGACCATGGCGATGGCCAGGAAGATCGCCGCCAACTCCCTCTTCTCCATCAACGTGATCAAGAAGGGGCTCAACATGGCCTCCGAGGTCAGTCTCGAGGCCTTGATGGATTACGAGATCGAAGGATGCCTGGCAACCGTGTCTGCACCAGAACGGACCGAGAAACTGGAGGAGTTTGCCGATCGTAAGAAATAGCCGGATCGGCAGTCGGGAAATGCCAGGGACTGGTCCCCGTTTCATCCTGATTGATCCGGGAGACAACGGCACTGCGGGGAACCGATCCTCGGATCGGGACCGGAAGACAACCAATGACCCATCACGAAGGAGGCGAAAAATGAAACGCTCAGGAATCATTTTGGGGACAGTATGTTTGGCCCTCTGTCTGGGGCTTACGACCCAGGCATCGGCCGCGGGCAAGACTTTTTTGACGCTCGCCTCGGGAAGCCCCGGGGGGGCTTATTATCCACTCGGGGGCGGTATGTCCGTCGTGCTTCAAAAAACTGTCGAAGGATTTCGCTGCGCCGCTGAATCCACAGGAGCCTCGGTGGAAAACTGCCGTCTCGTCGGCAACGGAGATTCGGACATGGGGATGGTTATGGGAAGCGTCGGCTACAATGCCACTGAGGGGAAGGCGCCTTTTGAGAAGAAGTATGATCTGGTTTCCCTCTTCCAGATGTATCCGGCGCCGGAGCACATCGTAACGACGGCCCAGTCCAAGATAAAGACCATCGCAGACCTGAAAGGCAAAAAGGTTTCGATCGATGTTCCGGGAAGCGGCTGTTCCACGATGGCCAAGGCCATCCTCGAGGAGGCCGGATTCAACCTCGATAAGGACCTGACGATCGCCAACCTCTCCCAGACCGAATCGGTCCAGGCCCTCAAGGACGGAGTGGTGGACGCCGTCTTCTTCAACTTTGCCTACCCTGGCTCCGCGGTCATGGACCTGGCGGCCACCCGCGACATCGTCCTGGTCCCGGTAGACCCAAAACTGGCGGACAAGGTTATCAAGAAGTATCCCTATTACGTGAAGATCGTCATCCCCGGCAAGACCTACGCCAAGGTGGATAAGGACGTTCTTTGCCTCGGCGATTCCAACCTCATGATCGCCAACAAGAAGATGCCGGACGACGTGGCCTATAAGATCGTGAAGGCCATCTACACCAATGTCAAGGAGGGGAAATACGCCTTGATCAACGTTCATCCCATTGCGGCCCAGTTGACACCGCAGAATGCAGTCAACAGTCCCTTGCCGCTCCACCCCGGTGCGGTGAAATACTTCAAGGAAATTGGGGCTCTGAAATAGAAGGCCGGTGCCGATTCGGGACGATCCGGGACCGGAATCCATGAAACCGCCGGGGGGCCGTGCCTGAGGCCCCCCGCCTTCCCCCTTTCGGGCTTCATCCG
>JAJFUM010000464.1 GCA_021372415.1 Deltaproteobacteria bacterium | reverse complement strand
CTTTAAATCGGTCGTCAGCAACGGGCTGGCCGAGAAGATCAAAGGGGAGAGGAAGGCAAGCGCCTGAGCCGTCGACGGCTCGTGCGGAATGAAAATGGAGAGCAAGGCCCGGCCGGAGGCCGGGCAGGGAGTATCGCAGGAATGAAGAAAAAGGAAGATGCACTGGATCATTGGAGCCTTCCCTTCAGGCACGCCCTGATGAAGGGGATCGGCTTCTCCACGGACCAACTCCGCAAACCCCTGATCGGCGTCCTGAACGGCTGGGGCGAGATCAACCCCGCGGCCGGCCACCTGGGCCGGTTGGCCGGCCAGGTCAAGCTGGGAATCGCGGCGGCCGGCGGCTGCCCGATCGAATTTTCCGTCAGCTCGCTGTGCGGCGGCATCGCCGGCGGAAGCCGGGGAAGCAGCTACGCCCTGGCTTACCGCGACGTGGTCGCCGACTACGTGGAGCTGATCGCCGAGGTCAACCAGTTGGACGGGCTGGTGTTCACCACCGTCTGCGACGACGTGGTCCCCGCCCACCTGATGGCGGCGGCCCGGGTGAACATTCCGTCCATCATCGTTCTGGGCGGCTACATGTCCCCCAAGCAGTACAAGGGGCGGAGCTGCCACGCCATCCAGGTCGGCACGGGATACGGCGAGATGGAGAAGGGCCTCATGTCCCGCGAGGAGTTCGAGGGGATGGTCGATGCGGCCTGCGGAAACTGGGGGGCCTGCCCCGTCATGGGGACGGGCAACACCATGGGCGTCATCGCCGAGACGCTGGGCATGACCCTGCCGGGAAACTCGACGACTTCCGGGTCCGATCCGCTGATCGGGCGGCTGGCCCATGAGGCGGGGGTCCGGATCATGTCCCTGCTGGCCGGCGGGGTCCGTCCGTCCGGCATCATGACCCGGGAGAGCTTCGAGAACGCGATCCGGGTCTTCCTGGCCGTGGGCGGATCGACCAACGCCCTCATCCACCTGCCGGCGGTCGCCGGAGAGTTGGGAATGGCCCTGCCCCTGTCCCTTTTCGATGCCCTGAGCCGGCAGACCCCCTTCATCTGCAACGTCAAGCCTTCGGGGAAGCACACCCTCAAGGAGCTGGACGAGGCGGGCGGACTGCCGGCGCTCCTGAAGGAATTGCAGCCCCTCCTCCACGCCGGGGCGCCGACCGTGACGGGAAAGACCCTGGGCGAAAATATCGCGGGCGCCGAGGTCCTGAACCGCCAGGTCATCTACCCCCTTTCGGCGCCCCTTTCCGCCGAAGGGGGCGTGGTGATCCTGCAGGGCACTCTGGCGCCGAGCGGCGCGGCCGTGAAGATCTCCGGGCTCGTGGCGGAGCAGCTCGCCCGCCGGGGACAGGCCAGGGTCTTCGAGTCGGAAAAAGAGGCCTGCGAAAGGCTGCTGGCGGGCGCGGTCCGGCCGGGGGACATGGTGGTGATCCGGAACGTCGGCCCCAAGGGCGACCCGGGGATGAGGATCACGGCGCGGTTCCTCTGGCTCCTGGTGGGAATGGGCCTGGACACCTCGGTGACGCTCATCTCCGACGGCCGCTTCTCGGGAACGAACAAGGGAGGGGCCATCTGCCACGTCTCGCCCGAGGCCGCCGCCGGAGGCCCCATTGCCCTTGTGCGGGACGGCGACTGGATCGAGGTGGACATTCCCGGCAGAAGGGTCGATCTGCTCGTCGGGGACGAGGTCCTCGCGGAGCGCAGGAAGGCGTGGCGGCCGCCCCAGGCTGAATTCGGCAGGGGCCTGCTGTCGCGGATATCGAAAACCATGCTGCCCGTGGAACAGGGCGCCGTGCTCGGGCGGGGCTAGGAAAAAATCGTTCGATGCGAAGGAGAATGAAATGGAAGAGCGTTTGAAGGAACTCATAGACGGTTTCATGCAATTGTCAACCCCCAGCGTGTCCGACGCCATGGACCGGATCAAGATCCGCTGCGGCTGCCACGGGATCACGCCCATCGTGGGCAAGAAGTTCGTCGGCCCGGCCTTCACGGTCAAATTCCTGCCGATCGGCCAGGTGAAGACCGGGGCAGGGGACTTCATCGACGAGGCCAAGGCAGGGGACGTGATCGTCATCGACAACGGCGGAAGGACGTACTGCACGGTGTGGGGCGACATCCTGACCCACGTGGCCGTCCAGAAGAAGCTCGCCGGCGCGGTGATCGACGGCGTCTGCCGCGACGTGGACGGCATCCGCGAGCTCGGCTACCCCATGTACACCCGCGGCCATTTCATGGTGACCGGAAAGGACCGGGCCGTGATGGAGTCCTTCAACAAGCCGGTCGCGATTTCCGACATCCAGGTCAACCCCGGCGACCTGATCATGGCCGACCAGTCCGGGGTGATGGTGATCCCGCGGAACCGCGCCGAGGAGGTCCTCGGCCTGGCCCGGGAGATCGCCGCGGCGGAGGACAAGATCGTCGCCGCCGTCCACGAGGGATTGAGCCTGAAGGAGGCGCGGGCCAGGTTCAACTACGACGCGCTCCAGAGGGCCAAGGACTGACCGGCCGCCGGCCTGAATCCGCTGCGGCAGGCCCCGGTCCGCCGCGGCCGACGCGAAGCCGGCACGGTCCGGCAAGACGAAACGGAGAATATTCCCTGAAACGAGGAGGAAAACCATGACCGCCAAAATGATGTCCAGCAGATCCTTCGCCATCGTTATCGTCGCCCTGTTCGCCGTCGCCCTGTGCCCCGGCCTCCAGAGCGCCTTCGCGGCCGACAAGGCCGTCCAGCTCGGCAAGTACCCCAACCTGAAGATCGGCTTCACCAGCCAGAACCTGGTCAAATGGCTCCCCCACAACGTGGTCAACCTCAAGACGATCATCGACTTCGCCAGCAAGGAGGGATTCGCCTTCATCGAGCTTCGCGACCCCAATGCCGACCTCTCCTATGACGACGCCAGGCAGGTGGCCGCGTACGCCAAGCAGAAGAAGGTCGAGGTGATCTACGCCATGGGCGTCGGAGGGCTGGACGCCAACTACTTCGAGGCGTTCTCGCGCGGCCTGGCCAACGCCATGCTCTTCAACGGACCCAGGATCGTCCGGACCGGGGCCAACGGCAAGGAGATGGCCGCCGATCCCGGCAAACAGTTCTGGACCGCGGCGGAGTTCGACCGGCTGGTCGGGAACCTCAACAAGGCCGCCAACACGGCCAAGACCTTCGGCTACACGCTCTACGTCGAGAACGCCAACGAGGGCCTCAAGGGCGACGGCGCGGGCACCTTCGGCACGGCCGATCTTTTCGGGCCGAAGGGGGTCAACGCCAACGTCGGCTTCCAGCTCGACATGGCGAACTTCTTCTGCGTCTCCCGCGTGGTGAGCCCTCCAGAGGCCGTCAAGGCCTTCTTCGAGGCGAACGTGAAGAAGGTGGGCTATTCCCACCTCAAGACCTCCATCAACCGGAAACCGCAGACCACGCTGAACGAAAACGAACTGCCCTTTGCGACCTATTTCTCGGCGCTGTCCAAGGAGGGGAAGGTCTATGTCGCCATCGAGCTGGCGAACCCCAATACGCTGGAAGAGGCCTATGCCAACCACCTCAAGAGCGTCGATTACCTGAAGGCGAACTTCTGATGCAAACCGCCGGAAGGGCGCCGGGCGCCTGACGCCCTTCCGGGCGGGATTTTGGACCGCCATGGGACACCGGGCGCCGGAGGCGCCGAACGCAGGGGAACCCCCTGCGCGCAAGGAGAGAAGATGAAGAGAAAGACGCTTCAGGATTTTCAAACGATGAAAAAGAAGGGCGAGAAGATCGCCTTCCTGACGGCCTACGACTATCCGACGGCCCAGTTCGCGGAGGCGGCGGGGCTCGACATGCTGCTGGTGGGCGATTCCCTGGGGATGTGCGTCTACGGCTACCCGGGCACGACCCCCGTGGTGATGGACCAGATGATCTTCCATGCCGAGGCCGTGCGCCGGGGGGCGCCCGAGACGTTCGTCGTCGGGGACATGCCCTTCATGAGTTACCAGAGCTCCGTTGAAAAGGCCGTGGAAAACGCCGGCCGTTTCATGAAGGAGTGCGGCTGCGACGCGATCAAACTCGAAGGGGGCGTCCGGGTCGCGCCGCAGATCCGGGCCATCGCCGACGCCGGCATCGTGGTGATGGGGCACATCGGCCTGACGCCCCAGTCGTCGGGCCAGCTCGGCGGGCACAAGGCGCAGGGCCGCACGGCCGAATCCGCCAAGCTCCAGGTCAGGGACGCCCTGGCCGTGCAGGAGGCCGGCGCACACATGCTCCTGCTGGAGGCGATCCCGCCGGAGGTCGGCCGGTACATCACCGGCAGGCTGGACATCCCCGTCCTTTCCATCGGCGCCGGCCCGCATTGCGACGGGCAGCTGCTGATCGTGTCGGACCTCATCGGACAGTTCCAGGCCTTCTCGCCGAAGTTCGTCAGGAAGTACTGCAACGTCGCCGAGACGATCACCGAGGCCATGAAGCGGTACGCCGCCGACGTGCGGGCGAAGGCGTTCCCGGCGGACGAGCACTGCTACAGCATGCTCGCCGGGGAGGAGGAGAAGTTCCTGCAGGCCGTGAAGGAATGAAGGAAAAGAGAAGGAGAGAAGCACCATGACCGAGATACCAAGGCTCAACGGGGTCATCCGGCAGAGGGACAAGGGGAAGCCCGTGTTCCTGCCGTTCATCATGCCGACCGTCGAGGCGGCGATCGCCGTCGGCACCAGCGATTACGACGGCTGCGTGTTCGAGATGGAGCACAGCGTCTACGACATCAACAGCCTGCGGGTCGCCCTGCAGTTCATGCTGATGCGCGGGCAGCTTGTGAACGGCGGCACGCTGGCGCCCAAGGTGACCCCTTTCGTGCGCATCCCGCCGAACGGGATCGAGAAGAACAGCTGGATCGCCAAGCAGGTCCTGGACCTGGGCGCGTACGGCATCGTCTGGCCCCACTGCAGCACCGTGGAGGAGGCCGTCAGCGCCGTCGGCGCGTGCCGCTACCCCCGCCGGGAATCGGCCCCGCGCTACTTCCCCCCGGGGATACGGGGAGACGCGCCGACCGCCGCCGCCCGCTACTGGGGCATCTCCAACGCCGACTACTACAAGCGGGCCGACGTCTGGCCGCTGGCGCCGGAAGGGGAGATCCTGTGCGTCATCATGTGCGAGGAACTGCGGGCCATCAAGAACCTCCCCAAGATCCTCGAGGAGGTCCCGGGGATCGGCGCGGTGCTCATCGGCGAGGGCGACCTCTCCCAGGAGATGGGCATCCCGCGGCAGTACGACCACCCGGACCTGCGGGCGGCGATGAAGGACATCGTGGCCATATGCCGGGAGCACAACGTGACGGTCGGGCACCCGCACGTGGACGCGGACAACGTGGAGCGCGTCCTTACGGAGGGGTACACCTGGCTGATGCCGTCGGACGTGACCACCCGGCCGGCGCTGGCGAAGGGCCGTCAGCTCGCGGGACGGGACAAAGATTGACCATTAACCATCAGGAGGTATCAAAATGACTGAAATCAAGCGGGCTCCGAAAGAACTGGCGGAGGCCTTCAAGGAGATCTCCACCTGCAACATATCGGACGCCCTGGACAAGCTCGGGCTCCCCTGCGGGACCTTCGGCATCCGGCCCCTGTACCGCAGCAAGAGAATCGCCGGAACGGCCGTCACCATGAAGGTCGTGCCCTTCGGCTCCCTGAAGACCAGCGGCCACATGGGCGCCGATCCGCTGGACGCCGCCCAGGCGGGCGACGTGCTGGTGATCGACAACGGCGGCCGGGTGGACCAGAACTGCTGGGGGGAGATCGTCACCTACGCCGCCCTGCAGAAGGGCGTGGTCGGCGTCGTCATCGACGGGGCGGCCCGGGACGTGGACATCACCGAGGAGATGGGGTTCCCGGTCTACGCGCGCGGGATCGTCCCCCACACGGCGCGTAACCGCAACGTCCAGGGAGACTTCAACTGCCCGGTCAAGATCGGCACCCTGCAGGTCAACCCCGGCGAGATCGTCGTGGCCGACGTGAACGGCGTGTGCGTGATCCCCGTCGAGAGGGCCGAGGAGGTCCTGAAGGTCAGCAGGGAGCTGGTCGACAAGGAGAACGGGCTGATCGAGAGGATCAAGAAGGGCGTTTCCTTCCGGGACGTGGACAAGGCGTCGGGATACGACACGATGCTCAACAAGAAGTAGCCGCGTCCGTCCGGACGGGGACGATCCCGCCCGGCGGGCCGGGGCATGCTGCCGGGCCGCGGGGCGGGGGCGACCCCTTCCGCCAGGGCCGGTCCCCGGAAGCCGCGGCGGGCGGTTCCGGGCGCCGGAGACAGGGGGAACATGGAAAGCATCATCTTGAAGGGGCGCAAAGTCGTGCCCGGCCGCGCCAAGGGCGAGGCCGTGGTCACCACCGAGCCCATCAGCTTCATCGGCGGGGTCGATCCCCTCACGGGGCTGGTGAGCGAACCCGGGCACCAGCTCGAAGGCGTGTGCCTGGCCGGGAAGGTCCTGGTCTATCCGACGGGGAAGGGCTCCACCGGAGGCTCGTACCGCATCTACGACATGGCCGTGCACCGTACCGGGCCGATCGCCTTCGTCCAGCTCCAGTCGGAGCCCATCGCCACGATCGGCGCGATCATGGGCAACATGCCGGTCGTGGACGCCCTGGACAGGAACCCCCTGGAGGTCATCGCGACCGGCGACACCGTGGAGGTGGACGCGGACAGGGGGCTGGTCATCGTGACGCCGAAGAAGTGAACCGGGCCGGCAGGGCCATGGAGGAGATAGGGATATGTTTCTGACGGACCAGGAAAAGCGGATGCTCGACGGCGAAATGGGCTACCCCATCCAGAAGGGCATGCAGATCATGACCGTGCTCGGCGAGAGCTTCGGCGCGGAAAGGATGGTCAACGTCTCCAGCTCGCACATGCCCGGCGCCTCCATCATGCTCCTGGGCAGGGCCGGGATGATGTTCGTGGAGGAGATGGCGGCCAAGGGTGGGCAGTTTAGCACCTTCACGACGACCAACCCCACCTCCTGCGACGACACCCTCTGGGAGAAGCTGGGCATCGGGAAGGACATCGTGGACCTCCAGGCCCGGCTGACCGCCGCTTACCAGAAGCTGGGCGCGATCACCTGCGCCACCTGTACGCCCTATTTCGTGGGCAACGCCCCGAGGCTCGGCGAGCACGCCGCCTGGGGCGAATCCTCGGCCGTGGTCTACGCCAACTCCGTCCTGGGCGCGCGCACGAACCGGGAAGGGGGTCCCACGGCGCTGGCCTCCTCCCTGACCGGCAAGGCCCCGGCCTACGGCATGCACCTTCCGGAGAACCGCTGCGGCAAACTGCTGATCCAGGTGACCCGCCCGATTTCCGGCATCTTCGAGTACGGCTCGCTGGGGTATCACGTGGGGGCCGTCGCCGGGCAGCTCACCCCCGTCTTTTCGGGCATCCCGTCCGACGTCTCCTTCGACGAGCTCAAGTCCCTGGGCTCGGCCCTGGCCACCTCCGGCGCCGTGTCGCTCTTCCACGCGGTGGGGATCACCCCCGAGGCGCCGACCCTGGAGGCGGCCTTCGGGGGAAAGAAGCCGGAAGTCGAACTGGAGTACACCGCCAAGGACGAACGGGCGGCGGTCGAGCACCTGAACCTGGAAAAATCGGACCACGTGGACTGGGTCTACCTGGGCTGCCCCCACTGCTCCATCCTGGAGGTGCGGGACATCGCGCGGGCGCTGGCCGGCAGGAAGGTGCACCCGGAGGTGGAGCTGTGGGTCAACACCTCCACGGCCGTCCGGACCCTGGCCCGGCACATGGGCTATGCGGCCGCGATCGAGGAGGCGGGCGGCCTGATCGTCTGCGACACCTGCCCGGCCCACACCCCCAGCCGGGAGATGGCCAAGAAGCAGGGATACCGGACCCTGACGACCGATTCGGCCAAGATGGCCCATTACGTCGCCGGCGAGGTGGGCTTTCCCAGCCATTACGGCAGCACGGAAAAGGTCATCGCCTCCGCCATCTCCAAGCGATGGGAGGGGTGAAGGGGCGCGCCGTTCGCGTCGCTTCAGATAAAAGGCGCAATGGGGAGATTGAACGGCCGGCGCTCCGTTCCCCCCGTGATGTTCACGGGAGGCCACGGAGCGGGTCTTTTTCAGGCTG
>JAJFUM010000462.1 GCA_021372415.1 Deltaproteobacteria bacterium | reverse complement strand
GGAGCAGCGTCCTCCCCGAAGAAAAAGGACACCGCGACCGCTCAGACGGATGAAGATCAGAAACAGAGCGCTCAGGCCGCCCCGTGCGATATCGATCCGATGCAGGGAAGCGATCGCGGGAAGCAGGGAACGGATCTGACCGCGGTCATCCTGGCGGCCGGGGTCGACCCTGTCGACTCCGCTTGTGAAAACAAGGCATTGATCGAGAACCCCGCACAGATCCTTGGGGGAAACGCCCCCGCCGCCCAGGAAGGATCCGGGATGAACGCATCGACCTCTCCCGGCAGCGAGGCCACTGGCGGGATAAACAGGAAGAACCTCACCATGGCCGATCCTTCGGAATCCATCCCGGTGAAGCCTTCGGCAGGAGATGCCGTCGTCCCCAGGATCAACCCAGAGTCCGAGCGGTATGCGGAGAAGGCGGCAGGGGTTACGGCTAAGGCCCCCGTTGAAGAGACCCCCTCACAGGCAACAAACCGCGAAAATCTCGAAGAGGCTGCGGCTAAGGCCCCTGTTGAAGAGACCCCCTCACAGGCAACAAACCGCGAAAATCTCGATCGGACCGTCGCCCCCCGGGAAAGCGCCCCCGCAGAAACGCCGGTTGGAATCTCCTCCCAGGGTTCGAAAGTTTCCGAAATCATGGACTTGGCAGCAGGCGAGCCGAACACCGCCGTGCAGGCAACGGCTGAACGATCCGTAAGGGAAGAAAACAATCTGTCCGACAAAAGACCGGAGGCGCCGAAGGCCGATGCCCCGAAGCACTCTGCTGTAAATGTTGAGACAGATAACAGCCAGGATCGAGTGGCGTTGCAGATGGAAAGGGAAACCGCAACGAAAGCCGCTTGGACGAACCAGGAGGCGAAACCCAACCGTCACACGGACCACCCTGCCCACGACAGGACCGTATCCGGCCTATCCTCAAAAGAAGCGGCACAACTTGCGGCCGACGAGATCAAAAAGTCCACGCCTTCCCTGAGGGACAACGGAGAGATGAACCGCCCCGCATCGTCCGGTGAAGCGCAAGTGTCCTCCGTCCGTACGGCAACGACCACAAAGCTCAATCCCTCGAAGGAAACCGTAGCGATCTACGCCGCTGCCGCAGAGCATGAAAAGAACCTATCGAAGGTGATGGCCGCCAAGGGAGATCACGACAACCAGGCGTCTGAAACGGCGCAGATGAGATCTTTTACTCTGGGTTCCTCCCAATTTTCGGAAACAGGTAGCGATTCGGTCGTCGGCCCCTCTGAGGCAAAGGCCCGGGCCCTGGTCGATCAGATCGTCGAGGCCAGGCAACAGATGTCCAGTGAATCTGGAAGGATCAAGATCACCCTCACCCCTCCCAACCTTGGCACCGTCGACCTGGATGTGGTGGTCCGGCAGAACAGGGTGGAAGTCATCATGATCGCCGATCACCCGGACGTCCAGCAGCTCCTGCAGGCCAGAGGCGAGGAGATCAAGTCAGCCCTGCAGCGGCAGGACATGAAGATCGATTCCTTCCAGGTGTTTCTGCAGAGCAGTCCCGATGGTGGCCAGCAGCAGCAATCGGGCTCCTGGGGGGCCATGCAGGACCACAGCCGGAGGCAATATGCTTCCTACGAAACCCAAGAGGATGAGGGGGCTCTCCCGCTCCCCACATCTGAAGTCACTTCGCCCCACCTCCACAAGGGGTTGGTCAGTATTTTTGCATAGGAGATGAACCATGGCTAGCACGGTTTCGACAGTCACCAACGGATTGGAAAATGTTGTTGGAACCAGTTCTTCCTCAACGACGAGCAGCACCAAGTCTCTCGGCAAGGAGGATTTCATGAAACTGCTCTTGGCCCAGTTAAAGAACCAGGACCCCTTGGAGCCGATGGGAGGGACGGAATTCGCCACACAGTTGGCCCAATTCTCCAGCCTGGAACAGCTGACCAATATGAACACGGAACTGGCCAATCAGGGCGTGAACCAGATGACCATGGGCTATGCCCAGTCGGTCAACATGATCGGCAAGGAAGCCATCGTCCGGAACGGAAATGCGATCACTGCTGATGGGATGGTGGACTTGAACTACCAGTTGGCCAGTGACGCCTCCTCGGTCTCCATCAGCATCTATGATGAGAGCGGATCCCTGGTCAAGACGATCGAGGGGACCGGGCTGACGGCGGGCCTCAACACGACGACCCTGGACTGCACTGACATGGCCAAGGGAAACTACACCTTCCTGGTATCGGCGACAGATATCTCAGGGCAGAGCGTGACCGCCAGCACGATGATCTCGGGGCTGGTCACGGCCGCCCACTTCAAGAACAACACCATCTCCCTGACGGTGAACGGCAAGGAAGTGGCCCTGAGTGACGTCGTTTCAATCAAACAATCTGAGTCATAAAAGCATCTATACCTTAAAGGAGGCATACAATGGCAACCGCAATATCAATCGGAACCACGGGGCTCACGGCCGCTTCAAAGCAGATGGACGTGATCGGAAACAACCTCGCCAACTCGAACACGCTGGGCTATAAGAGTGGCAGCACCTATTTCGCCAGCATGCTGAACCAGAGCCTTTCCAGTGCGGGCTCACTCTCCGTCGGCCAGGGCGTGGCCGTGGCCGCAGTCGACACCCAATTCCAGCAGGGTTCCTTCGAAAACACCGGAAACGCCACGGATCTGGCGATCGACGGCACTGGCTTCTTCCTGGTCAAGGACCCGGAGGACGCCGTCTACTACACCCGAGCCGGGGCATTCCACATCAACTCGGCGGGCTATCTGGTGGATGGGAATGACTATAGGGTTCAGGGCTACAACACCTTTGCGACAACCACTTGGGACGCCAATGACGAGCAGGCCGACATCTCCCTGAAGAACGTCCAGTCGGCGCCCAAAGCCTCGACGGAGATCGGCGCCAGCGTCAACTTGGATGAAAACACTGCGTATGGCGAGAAATTCAACGTTTCCCAGAGCGTCTTCGACTCGAAGGGCAAACTGCACAACCTGTCCATCACCTTCATGAAGACGGAAGGGAACGGGATGTGGGGCTTTGACATCAAGCTCGACTCGGACAACCTGGCGGACACGACAGACTTGGCCGGATGCGGGGTCGTCTTCGATAAGGACGGCGCCCTCACGGGGATGTACAAGGGCTCCACGGCTAACGTCTCGCAGTGGAACGCCGGCACCGTCAGCGGCACCGTGGAAACGTCGGCCGGAGCGATTGCCGGGACGACCATCAACACCCCCGAGAACCTGGACCAGGCAGCAACGGGAATCCTCCTGACCAAGGGGGCAGCAGGCTGGACGATCGCCAATGCCACCCTGTACCCCGGGGCGACGGTGACGCAGCGAAGCGGTGCCACCAATGAGTTCCTGGACGTGGACCTCGACGGCGTGGGCGGCGCGGACATCACCTTCGACCTCGGGCTGACCGCTGGAAGCCTCTGGGCAAACGGGGATACGATCACTTTTGACATCAGCGACAACAGCACTGGAACGGTCGGCAGCACCGTCCTCAACAGACCGGGGCAGATCTACCAGACCGCGACAGGCATCGTCCTGACCAAGGGGACCTCTGCCGGTGTCTGGTCCGTCACCGACGGCCAGGGTTACGACAACATGGCCGCCCGTGAGGTGACGGTAGACGGGGAGCAGCGGCTGCAAGTCGACCTCGACGGGAACGGGGGAACGGACCTCTATTTCGTGCTTGACGGCACCTGGGCCGCGGGCAATACGGTCCAGTTCGACGTCGTCAAGACGGACGTGACCGCCCAGGATCTCACCATGACCTTCGGGGCCCTGGACAACGGCGCCACGATCGGTGTCGTGGACGGAACCGCCAACAAGATCACCTGGGATGTGGTGGGTACCGACACCAATAAGCTCACCGGCTACGCCAGCACCTCCGTTATCAAGTCCCTCAGCGACAACGGCTACACCTCCGGCGTTCTGAAGAGCCTGACTGTTGAGGGCGACGGGGTCATCATGGGGGCCTTCACCAACGGTCAGTCGGCCGAATTGGCCCAGCTCGTCTTGGCAGATTTTCCCAACCCTTCAGGTCTGAAGAAGGTCGGCAACTACTTCGCCGAGACCACCGAGTCCGGGGACGCCATCAAGAACAAGCCGGGCTCCGGCGGCCTGGGAGAAATCCAGGGCAATTCTCTGGAGATGTCCAACACCGACGTGGCCAAGGAGTTCATCAACATGATCACGGCGCAGCGGGCCTACCAGGCCAGTTCCCGGATCATCACCACGGCGGACCAGATGCTGACGGAACTGATGAACATCAAACGGTAACTCTTATCTCGAAGCCGGGGTCGGGGTCGGCCCCTGACCCCGGCTTTCTGACAAAAGGCCTATGAACGTCAAGCCGACCCCTATTGCCATCCCCTCTGCCGTTCCTGCCTCCTATGAGCGGTCCGTCCGGATGCCGCAGCGGGCCGTCCCTTTGACGGGCCCGGTTTCTCCGGACGATGTGGTCGACTGCGTCGAGATCCGGAGCGGGGAAATACCAGCAGCAAAAGACCCTTCCCCGCTATATGGAACCCCTGAAAAGTCTTCCGAGACCAAGGGGACGCTGATCGACATACGGATTTGACAGAACTGTCAATACTTTGACATTTTTCAATCCCCACCATCACAACAATCACCCGTAATTCCAGCAGCTGCCGTCTCAGAACCGCAAGATCCGCATTGGCATATTCCTTGCTGTAAGTTGAATCGGATTCAAGGATTTATTCCAATTGCCGAGGCATTTTGTGGATTTTGCGACGATCATAGGGATCCTGAGCGGATTCGGCCTGGTGATATTGGCCATGGCCTCCGGAGGGGGGTTCACCTGGTTCATTGACGGGCCTTCGGCCATGATCGTCCTGGGGGGGACCCTGGGCGCCGTCCTGATCAATTATCCGATCTCCGACGTCCTGGGTGTCATCCAGGTTGCCAAGAACGCATTCCAGGGCAACAAGCAGAAAACAGGGACCGTCATCAATCAACTGGTAGAAATGTCGAGAACATCGAGGCGTGAAGGCCTCCTTTCACTGCAGAAGATGCTGAAACAGACTCAGGACCCCTTTATGAGCAAGGCCATCCAACTTGTCGTTGACGGTGTGGAGCCCTCGCAGGTGTCCCACATCCTGGAGACGGAGCTCGACTACATCGGCGAAAGGCACAGACTGGGGGCGGAGATCTTTACCACCATGGGCAACTTCGCACCGGCCATGGGCCTGGTCGGAACCCTGATCGGCCTGGTCCAGATGCTCAGGCAGATGAACGATCCCGGTTCGATCGGTCCGGCCATGGCGGTCGCCCTGGTCACGACCTTTTACGGCGTGATCCTGGCCAATCTCATCTTCCTGCCGATCGCGGGGAAACTGAAGACGAAGAGTTCCCAGGAGCTCTTATTGAAGCAACTGATCATCAACGGGATGCTCGCCATCCAATCGGGCGACAACCCGCGGGTCCTTGAGCAGAAGCTCCATTCCTACATTGCCCCGAGCCAAAGGAGGTCACGGTTCTATCATGATTCGATCGACTAAACCGTCAACCGTCGAACCGGCGCTCCAATGGCAGACGATCTACTGCTCGCTCATGCTGCTGCTCGTGGTCTTCTTCATCATGTTGATCGCCTACTCCACGATCGACAAGAAACGCCTCCAGAGGGCCAAGGACATGGCTGGTATGGAAAGAACCATCCCGACAAAGGCCACCCGTATGGACAGGGCGATGCGCTCCCTGCAGGCCTTGACCGTCCAATTGGGGATGGAATCGGACTTTGCAATCGTCAGGACGCCGGACGGTTTCAAGGCCGTTGTGCCCAATCCGGTCCTCTTTCGCTCCGGCGATGCCTCGCTCAACGAAGCGATCTCGGCCATACTCGACGGCATCATCGCGATCGCGAAACACAACGACCTGCAGATCCAGGTGGAAGGACACACGGACAACCAGCCCATCGAAACGACCCGGTTTCCGTCGAACTGGGAGTTGTCCACCATGCGTGCGGTCAACATCCTGAGATATCTTCAGGACAAGGGCGAAATTCCGCAGGACAGATTGGCCGCTGTCGGCTTCGGCGAATACCACCCCATCGCCGACAACGACACCCCTGAGGGACGCCAAAAGAACCGACGTATTGAGATCATATTCAAACCAGGATTATGAAGAAACGGGACCCCTATAGCCGCCTACAGGCCAGGAGCTGGCAGATGAGCTTCAACGATCTGCTGACCATCCTGTTGACCTTTTTCATCCTCTACGTGTCGATGTCCACCCTCCGCGCGGACAAGATACAGGGCATCTCCGAGTCGGCGGCGATATCCTTTCGGACTGGGTCGAACAGCGGGGATCAGAGGGACGCGTTGATGCTCTCCATAGGAACAGTGGAAGGAGCCAAAGTCCATCGGATCGAGGGCGGGTTGTCCATCGTCCTTGCCGAATCCCTGCTCTACCGATCCGGATCCGCGGACATCCTGAACCCGGAGATCCTCAGGAGGATCGGCCGGCATCTGGCCACGGCCGGGGGATCCATCCGCATCGAGGGGCATACGGATTCCATTCCGGTCCGGAACGACCAGTTCCCCTCAAACTGGGAATTGTCCACGCAGAGGGCGGTCAATGTGGTCAAGTTCCTGATCAGCGAATGCGGCCTCGACCCCAGGAGATTGTCAGCGGCAGGATACGGCGATTCCCGGCCACTGGCCTCCAACGATACCCCGGAAGGCCGTGCCATAAACAGGCGAGTCAACATCAACATTTCAAATAAGTGAGGGAGTTATGGCAAAGGAACAAACTGAAGAGCAACAGCCGTCGGTGGAGCCGAAGAAAAAATCTAATCTGAAATGGATCGTTATAATCCTGGCGCTGGTGATGGTCATCGCAGTCGGGACAGCCGCCGGTTTGTATTTCTTCATGAAGAAAGAGACCGCCAAACCAGCAGCCCCCCAACAGCTCACTGTGGCCACCTGGCCGATGGAGGCCTTTATCGTCAACATCGCCGATACCAACGGAGAGCGGTACCTCAAAGTGGTCATCCAGCTGGAGGTCAACGATCAGCACGTTATCCCTGAACTGGAACAGCTCAAGCCCAGGCTCCGGGACAGCATCCTCGATCTGTTGACGTCCAAGCCATACAAGGACCTGATTGATCTTTCGGGAAAGCAGAGGCTCCGCGAGGATATCGCGGGACGGATCAACAACTCTTTAAGCAAAGGCAAGGTGACAAAAGTCTACTTTACGGACTTCGTCATTCAATAACGCCCTTAATCCGGGAGTTTTTTGTGGCAAACATCTTATCTCAGGAAGAAGTTGATGCCCTATTAAGGGGGATATCGGGCGGCGAGATCGAAACCGAGACTCCTGATCTGTACGACCCGTCGGAGGTCATGACCTATGACCTGACGAGTCAAGACAGGATCATCCGGGGCCGAATGCCGACCTTGGAGATGACGAACGAACGGTTCGTGCGGATGTTCCGAACCACCCTTTCCTCTTTGCTGAGAAAAGTCACGAGCGTCAGCACCATATCGACGGAGATGATCAAATTCGGCGAATTCCTGAAAATGATCCCCGTCCCGACCAGTATGCACCTCTTCAAGATGGAGCCCCTGAGGGGCAGTGCGCTGATCATTGTCGAATCCAAGATCATCTTCATGCTGGTCGATATCATATTCGGAGGCACCGGAAGGACCAGTTTCAAAATCGAGGGCCGGGAATTCACGGCGATTGAAAACAACATCATCAAGAAGGTCGTGCTCAGTGCCCTCGAAGACCTCCAGCGGGCTTGGCAATCGCTCATCCAGCTCAATATTTCCTATCAGCGGTCCGAGAACAACCCCCAGTTTGTTCAGCTGGTCCCGCCCACGGACGTCGTGGTTGTTTCCAACTTCGAGATCGAAGTGGAATACTCATCGGGCATCATCTCCCTGTGCATTCCCTATTCAACGCTCGAACCTCTTAGGGACCGTTTGCAGTCAGGGTATCAGAGTGAACAACTCGAAGTGGACAAGACCTGGCTCAACCGATTCAAGGCCGGTCTGTTTGCGTCCAAGATTGACCTTTCCGCCCGGCTCGGGAGTACCCACATCCATGCAGGGGAGATCATCAACCTCAAGAAAGGGGACGTGATTCCCCTCGACAAATATGTTGCGGAGCCACTGAATATCTACGTCGAGGGGATATTGAAGTTCAGGGGGAGGCAGGTGACCTACCGTGGAAACCGGGCGATACAGATTCTACAGGTTGTGTCAAAAGAAGGGATGAATGACTATGGAACAGAATGAAATCGATGCCATGCTCAAGGGCATGGATATTGCGGAAACGCCGGCCGAGAATCCCAAGGACGAGGAGCTCAAATGGGACGATGTCCAGCAGGAAATGGAACAGTCCAAGATAGCCAGGCCGCCGGTAGAGGTCACGCCGGCCTCCTTTGAAGAAATCAAGAAGGTGGAGCTGCCGAAGTCCGCGTTGGATCTGGACTTCATCCTGGACATCCCTCTGTTTCTCCACGTCGAACTGGGGAACACCAGGATGCTGATCAGCGAACTTCTCCAACTCGGCCAGGGGTCGGTCATTGAAATGACCAAACTGGCAGGAGAGCCGATGGACGTTTATGTCAATCAGAGACTCATTGCCCGCGGTGAAGTGGTCGTGGTGAACGAAAAATTCGGCGTGAGGCTCACGGATATCATTTCGCCGGCCGAACGGATCAACAAACTGAAATAGGAGACGATTCCGTGGATTCCATCAGCTTCTTCTGGTCCTTCGTTAAAATGTTGACCACCCTGGCCATAGTCATCGCCATATTGATCGGCGCCATGGTCCTGATGAAGAGGTTTTTTTATTATCCGACCCCCGCATCAGGCGGCCGCGACGCCGCGATCAGGGTCCTGTCCTCCCACCACCTTGGCCCGAAGAGCAGCCTGCTGTTGATCGACGCTCTCGGACAGGTGGTATTGATCGGAATCTCCGACCGCCAGATGTCCATGCTGACCACCATCACGGACCCGAGTGCCCTTGATAAACTGAGAAATCTTCGAATGGATGAGGGTTATGCTTCGACGTCCGATCCGCTTTCCCGATGCAAATCCATCATCAAGAACATCGGCCGGACGCGAAAGGAGAGGTAACCTTGCACAGCAAACGTATGTGCCTCGCCCTGATCATAGGCCTCATCCTGCTGGACGCAGGTGCGGCATGGGCCGCGGCATCCCCGCTTCCCAACATCAGCCTGAATATCGGCGGCAGCGCCGATCAGAGCAAGGCTTCGACGGTCGTTCAGCTGTTGTTCGTTCTGACCATCCTCTCGCTCGCCCCGGCAATCCTGCTGATGCTGACTTCCTTCACCCGGATCGTCGTCGTCCTGTCCCTGGTCAGACACGCACTGGGCACCACGCAGATGCCGCCCAACCAGATCATCATCGGGCTCGCCCTCTTTCTGACTTTCTTCGTCATGGCCCCCGTCTGGCAGAAGGTCAATGAAGAGGCCCTGAAACCTTATTATGAGGACAGGATCACGGGGGAAGAGGCCCTTGATCTGGCCTCGGAACCGATCAAAAGTTTCATGCTCAAGCAGACCCGGGAGAAGGATTTGGCACTGTTCGTGAATATTGCCAAGGAGAAGCGGCCGGAAAAACCGTCGGACATTTCCTTGCCGGTGCTGATCCCGGCATTCGTCATCAGCGAACTGAAGACGGCATTCCAGATCGGTTTTTTGATTTATCTCCCCTTCTTCATCATCGATATCGTGGTGTCGAGCATCCTTCTGTCCATGGGCATGATGATGCTCCCACCGATTATGATCAGCCTCCCCTTCAAGCTCCTGCTCTTTGTGCTTGTGGACGGCTGGAACCTGATTGTTGGATCGCTGGTTCGGAGCTTCTAGGAACCGGCTGCGGAGGAAACAACCATGAGTTTGGATCTTATTGTCGGCATAATGGCAGAAACTGTCAGGCTCACCCTTCTGATCTCGGCACCCGTGCTCCTGGTCGGACTGGTGGTCGGGGTCGTGATCAGCCTCTTTCAGGCGGTCACCCAGGTGCAGGAAATGACGCTGGTCTTCGTACCCAAGATCGTCGCCTGTATGGTCACCCTGGTGGCGGCACTGCCGTGGATGATCAACCTTCTGCTCACCTTTACCCAGAACCTCTTTAACAACATCCCTAACTACGTCAAATAGAGGGCGCGATGGGCATTCCTATCCTGAACAGCGAACAGGTCCTGACCTTTGCATTTGTTTTCCTCAGGATAGGCGCGATGCTCATGGTCATCCCCGTCATCGGGGAGAGCGTTGTCCCCGCACGCGTGAAAGCGGGCCTCATCCTCCTGATCGCCCTGATCGTTTATCCTTCCGTTCGCCCGGACATGTCCCTTGTGCGGGAAGAGACGGAGATCTACGCCATCGTGGTAGGGATCATCGGCGAGATCATGATCGGATTGGTCCTGGGATTCGCCGCCAAAATGGTCTTTGCAGGCATAGAATTCGCCGGGGACATGATCGGCATCCAGATGGGTTTCTCCATCGTCAATGTCATCGATCCGGTGTCCAACACCCAGACCTCCATCATCGCGGAATTCCAGTACCTGGTCGCCGCACTCGTCTATCTGGCCGTCGATGCGCATCATATGTTCATCTATGCCATCGTGGACAGTTATCGCATCATCGCCCCCTTCAACTATCATTTCTCCGGCCCTCTGATGAAGGCCCTGGTCCACTACTCCGGGAGCCTGTTCATTACGGCGGTCAAAATCAGCGCCCCCGTGATGGCGGTTCTGCTGTTCACCAATGTGGCCCTCGGGGTGGTGGCCAGAACGGTCCCCCAGATCAATGTCTTCATCGTGGGGTTCCCCCTGCAGATCGCCACGGGGCTGTTCTTTCTGGGTCTGACGGTACCGGTGTTTGTCAGCCTGGTTCAACGGGCCATGACGGGGTTAAACACTGAAGTCCAAACCTTGCTCCGCTTGATGTAGAGGGGTGTAAATTTTTTAACGCCTACGTCAGAAAACGGACGGAAAATCTATGGCAGACGAATCCAAAGATCAAGAACGAACCGAAGAAGCCACACCAAAGCGAAGGGAAGAGACGCGCGAGAAGGGGCAGGTCGCCAAAAGCAGGGAACTGGCATCGGTCGCGGTCCTTGGTTCCTGCCTGATCTATTTCTATTTCGGCGCCTCAGCCATGGCGAATCATTTGATGGACCTGATGCGGGTTTACTTTCAGAAGTCAGGACAGTTGTCCATCTCCATTGACAACATTCAGATCATTATTATGGATTTTGCCTTTAAAACCTTTCTGCTCCTGATCCCATTTCTGGTGGTCGCCCTCATAGCAGGTTTCCTCTCCAACATCCTGCAGGTCGGCTTTCTCTTCTCGACAGAGGCGATCGCTCCCAAATTCTCAAAGATAGACCCTCTCAAGGGATTCCAGAGACTCTTCTCGCTCCAATCCCTCGTGGAATTGGTCAAGAGCATATCCAAAATCGCCATTGTCGGCTTTGTAGCCTATTTGACGGTGCGGGGCGAATCCCACTCCCTTGTCCCTTTGATGGACTACAACATTCAGGAGATCCTTGCCTATATCTGCCGGATTTCATTCAAGATCCTTATCACCACCTGCTGGGTTCTGGTCGTGATGGCCATCATGGATTACCTGTACCAGAAGTGGGAATACGAAAAGAGCATGAAGATGTCCAAACAGGAGATCAAGGAGGAGAATAAACAGACGGAAGGAGACCCCCTGATCAAGGGGAGGATCCGGCGGCTTCAGCGGGAAATGGCCAGGAAGAGGATGATGGCGGCCATCCCGAAAGCCGATGTGGTCATCACAAACCCCACCCATCTTGCCGTTGCCATCCGCTACGAACCGCAAACGATGAACGCCCCTATGGTCGTTGCCAAGGGAGCCGATTTTTTAGCTGAGAAAATCAAGGAGATAGCCAGGAAGCACGGCATCCCCGTGATAGAGAACAAGCCGGTGGCACAGGTATTGTATAAGAAGGTCCCTGTAGAGCAGAGCGTCCCCGAAAACCTGTACAGGGTGATCGCTGAGATCCTGGCTCAGGTCTACTCATTAAAGCAGAAAAGGATGTTTGCCTGATGGCCCAAGCGATTGCAGTGAAAAAAAATTATCTCTCTGAGATCATGAACAGCAGCAGCGCCGCGTTAGCCGTTGGCGTCATTGGGATTCTGGTCGTGATGGTGGTGCCGTTGCCGACCTTCATCTTGGACATCCTCCTCTCTTTCAGCATTACCATCTCCATCATCATCCTGCTCATGGCGATGTTTGTCTCAAAACCGCTCGACTTTTCCGTGTTTCCATCGATCTTGCTGGTCGTCACCCTTTTGAGGCTTTCTCTCAATGTGGCCTCCACCCGGCTGATCCTTCTCCACGGCAGTGAGGGCACCGGCGCAGCAGGTCAAGTCATCAAGGCCTTCGGCACCTTTGTGGTGGGGGGCAACTATGTCGTCGGGCTGATCGTTTTCAGCGTCCTGGTCCTGATCAATTTCATCGTCATCACAAAAGGGGCCACGAGAATCGCCGAGGTTGCCGCCCGCTTTACACTCGATGCCATGCCTGGAAAACAGATGAGCATCGATGCCGACCTGAATACCGGGCTGATCTCTGACGGGGAGGCGCGTCGACGCCGTGGCGAGATCGAAAATGAGGCGAACTTTTACGGGGCCATGGACGGTGCCAGCAAGTTCGTCCGGGGAGACGCCATCGCCGGGGTGATCATCGTCCTGGTCAACGTGATCGGGGGGCTCATCATCGGCGCCATTCAACAGGGGATGCCCCTCGTGGACGCCGCCAGGACTTACACCCTTCTATCGGTCGGAGACGGCCTTGTGACGCAAGTGCCTGCACTGATCGTTTCAACGGCCGCCGGTATGCTGGTTACCCGAACGGCCACGACGGTCGAACTGGGCGCGGAGATCAAGAAGCAACTCTTCACCCAACCCAAGGCGATCGCCGTCTCGTCGATCATGCTCTTTACTTTTGCACTGATCCCGGGAATGCCCAAGGTATCGTTCATCATCGTCGCGGGGGTCATGGCTTTTCTTGCTTATCGACTCTTTCACTCGACCGAAGACAAGACCGTCGAGAAGGAAGAGGCCCCTGCACCGGCCGCAGAAACCCCGGCGGAACTCCTCGTTCCACTGGACCCGCTCGGCCTTGAAGTCGGTTATGGTCTCATTTCCCTCGTGGATACGTCTCAGGGAGGCGAACTCCTCCATCGGATCAAATCCCTCAGGAAACAGATGGCGAGCGAGATGGGCTTCATCATGCCGGCCATCCATATCCGCGACAATCTCCAGCTCAAGCCGAACGAATATTCCTTCCTCATGAAGGGGATTGAGATCGCCCGTGGGGAACTGATGCCGGACCATTCCCTCGTCATCGTTCCTGAAGAGACGGGGACGAAAATCACCGGAATTCCGACCAAGGAGCCGGCATTCGGCCTTCCGGCGGTCTGGATACCGGAGCGGGATGTGGAAAGCGTTCAGGCCAAGGGATTCGTCGTGGTCGATTCCGCAACGGTCATGACCACCCATATCACCGAAATCATCAAATCCCATGTGGATGAACTCCTCGGCCGCCAAGAGGTCCAGTCCATTCTGGACAGCCTTGCTGGCACCTATCCCAATGTCCTTGAAGATCTGGTGCCGAAGGTCATCCCGATCGGGACCCTGCAGAAGGTTTTGCAACGTCTGCTCAAGGAGCGGGTTTCGGTTCGCGACATGATGCTGATCATCGAGACCCTGGCGGACCATATCTCCATGACAAAGAATATCGACATACTGACGAGCTATGTCCGTCAAGCCCTGTCCCGGACGATTACCCGGCAATACCGGGATCGGGAACACACCATTCACGTCGTCATGGTCTCTCCGGAAATCGAAGAGGTCATCGGACGCTCCGTCCAGCATACGGAATATGAATCCTTCGTGTCACCCGATCATGGATTCGTCAGGAAAATGGTTGAAAACACCAGCCACCTGCTGGGGAGTTTCCAGTCCATCGGCCTTCCTCCGATCATTTTGTGTTCCGCCAATACACGGACCCACTTGAGAAAGATACTGGAACGGTTTTTCCCGAGCATCGTCGTTCTGGCCCATAACGAGATAACGACCGATACCAACATTACATCCCACGGAATGGTGGAAGTCTAATATGCAAAGCAAACGATACGAAGTAGCCACAATGCAGGAAGCGATGGCCAGAATCAAGAAGGATCTCGGTCCCGATGCCATCATTCTCTCGACCAAGAAACTGACCGGCCGACCGGGATTCCTTGAAGTGGTGGCCGCCAGAGACAAGACCGAAAAGCCCCTCGGCGATGGCCCTGGGGTTCCCAGGGGAGAGGAACGACAGGAGGAATGGGTTACCTGCCTCAGGCAGGAATTCAAGGACCTCCGGTCCCACATCGACAGGCTGACTCAGACCTTTTCCCTCCAGAAGGATCTGACGGACCTCAAGGAAACCATGAACGTCCTGTTCGACAGTGCCGCGGCCCAAAACGCCCCGCACCTCCGGGATATCTATCGAACGCTGATTTCCAACGGGATCTCCCGCCACAAATCGATACAGTTGCTGGAAACCATCAAAAAGGATGTCCCCCGCGAGGAAAGGGATACCTACGAGAAGGGGATCGGCATTATCGAACGGCTGATCGCCCGCTCCTTCCCAAAGGATCACCGGAAGGAGAGGCGAATCATGGCTTTGATCGGACCGACGGGCGTGGGCAAAACAACGACCCTGGCCAAGCTTGCCGCCCATTACAGCCTCGACAAGAAGAAGAAGGTCGGCCTGATCACCACCGACACCTTCAGGATTGCTGCGGCAGAACAATTGAAAATCTACGCAAAGATCATGGACCTTCCCATCCAAGTCGCCTCGGAAAAGGCAGCGTTCCTGGACTCCATGGCGACCTTTGCCGAGAAGGACGTGATCCTTGTGGACACCCCCGGTCGGAATCACAACGACAGCGTATCGCTGAACGCGTTGAAGTCGATCCTGGATCCGGCCGTGGAAACGGTGCTGCTCTTGAATCCCGTTGCAAACAGGGAATACCTGTTGGAAGCGGCCGATCGCTTTGGGCTCTTCGGTTACGACCGAATTATCCTGACGAAAGTGGACGAATGCCGTTCCCTCGGGTGTCTTTACGATGTCATCCACGATCTGGGGAAACCGGTCTCTTTCGTGACCACAGGACAGAACGTCCCGCGCGATATAGAGCCGGCGAGCCCCGAGAGACTCGCAAAACTGATTCTGCAACAGAGATTGAACTGAGAGGTAAAAGTGGACCAGGCCAACATATTAAGGCAGCTCGCAGTACAAGAGAGAGAGACACGGGACGCCATGCCAAAAGAGATACCCACTGTACACAAGAACAGGACCTGTATCGCCTCCATCACGAGCGGAAAGGGAGGGGTGGGGAAAACGAACATCGTGGCGAATCTCGCCTTTCTGCTTGCCGGGATGAGGAAGAAGACCCTTGTCCTGGACGCCGACTGCGGGCTGGCGAACATCGATCTCATCTTGGGTCTTACGCCCCAATACAACCTCTACCATATCCTGAAGGGTGAGAAGACCCTGAAGGAAACCCTCATCAACGGTCCCGGAGGCATCAAGATCCTCCCCTCTTCATCGGGCATACAGGAGATGGCCACACTGACCATGACCCAGAAATTGGCGCTTCAGGACGCCATGAACACCCTGCAAGTGCGTCCCGATTATCTCCTGATCGACACCAGTGCCGGGATCAGTGAAAATGTCATGTACTTCAACATGGTTGCCAAGGAAACCATTGTGGTGGTCACGCCGGAGCCAACCTCCCTGACCGACGCCTATGCCCTGATCAAGGTCCTGTACCAGCGGCATGCAAAAAAGAGATTCAGGCTCCTGGTCAACATGGTCAAAACGCAACAGGAGGCCACGGAAGTCTTTCGGCGCCTGGCCCAGGCCACTGATCATTTTCTGAATCTGGCCATCGAAAACTTGGGGCACATCGTCTACGACGAGAACCTTCCATCAGCGGTCAAACAGCAGAAGCTCTTGGCAGAACTATATCCCCAATCCCCATCCATCAAGTGCCTGCGGGAAGTGGCAAAGAAACTCTGCCAATCATCATCGGAGCAGGAGGATGACGGGGTAATGAGTTTTTTTAATTGACACCATGGCCGGGAATAATAAGGACCGCGACAAATTGATCATGAAATACGGCCCTCTCGTCAAGAGCATTGTCGGGAGGATGTCCGTTAAACTGCCCATCGACGCGGCCGACCGTGAAGATCTGTATAATGTTGGCATCATAGGGCTTATGGAAGCCCTCGACAAATTTGATGAAAACAGGAATGTACAGTTCGAGACCTATGCCCGCTTCCGGATTAAAGGCGCGATTCTCGATGAACTGCGGTCCAGGGACTGGGTGCCTCGTTCAATCCGTCATAAAGACAGCAAGCTCGAGGAAGCCTTCGCCAACATGAAGAAGACTTTGGGTCGGCGTCCGGAAGAAGAAGAGGTGGCCAATTACCTCGGAATCACTCTGGAGCAATATTATAAGCTGCTCGATGACACCAAGGGCATCCCCCTCATAAGCCAGGAGGACCTCACGCCCGAGTATCTTGAGACCCACAGTTCTGCGGAGGTCATGGAATCCGTCAATCGGGGAACCCCTTTCGATCTGTTTGCAGGGGAAGAGCTCAGGAACCAATTGAAGAAGCTGATTGATGATCTGCCGGGAAAAGAGAAGGTGGTGATGTCTCTTTATTACAGCGACGAGATGACCATGAAAGAAATCGGCAGGATTCTCGATCTGACGGAATCCCGGGTCTGCCAATTGCACACGCAGGCCATCGTGCGCCTCCGGAGCGCCCTGAAGGATTCATGGAGATAGGTCGAAAATAAGATAGATTTCGTCACCTGGATATCCCAACGAGGCGGAGGCCAGGTGGCATCGGCGATCATTGAGAAAGGGGGTTGGGAAACACTCTCCTATAAGTGTCGTGAAAGGTCTCACCAAACAGAGGCCGCCATGAATTGCATCGGAAAATGCTCCTATTAAGTTTCGGATCCAGCGCTCGGTCGAGATGACGACCCATCCACTCCGGTCACCTAAAGTCATCACGATGCTTTTCCGATAACCATTATGATGCATAGGAGATAGGGAAAGGTGCCGTCATGGTCCGAGCGATTGATCGTCACGAGAGCATTTTGCAGTCGAGCCTTACGGAGCGGATTCAACAGATTCAGCAGCAACATGCCGATGTTCAACAGCGATACTTCGAAATGCAACTCAGTCAGGAACATCGAAGAATGCTGCAAAAGGTGAACGAATCCGACGAGAAGGAATCCGTCCGCGCAAAAGGCGAAGGTGAAAAACGGCAACGAAACCCCTCTCGGGAGGACCATCCTGCCCCCAAGGAAGCGACGGGAACGGAGGAAGATCCCTCTTCATGCCGTGATCCCGAGGGTCATATTGATATCAAGGTCTAGACCCAACCATGGCCTCTCTCACCATATCCCCGGAGATGCTCAGGGCGATTGTCCCCTCCCAGGAACTCGCTGGAGTTTCCACAGCGACTTCCCCCAAAAATCTAGTCCCTGGTGAAACCCTCAGGGCACTTGTCACCGGGTACACCCCTGATCAAAAGGCCCATCTCCAGCTCAAGGGTTCAACGGTCATTGCCGAAAGTCCCTTTCCCCTTCAACCTGGCGATAAATTGACGGTCCGTGTCGAGCAAGTCCATCCGACCCTGGTTCTGCAGGTCCTCAATCCTGTTGACGAAGAATCCATCATAACGAATAATTTCATAAAGTTGTTCCGATCCAATCCCAATGCGCTGAAGGATCTGTTCATCTCCCTCAGAGATCTCCTCTCAAAGGAGAATATCAATGAATTATCGACGCTTATAAACAAAAAAGATATCCAGACTCTTCCCCAGTTGATGGAACGGATCATTGTATCCAGATCCAGCCTCAACGATCCGCTTTACCTCAAAGAAAGCCTGACGTCACTGGGTCTGACCCTGGAGAGCGACCTCAAAAAGCTCCTGGCCGATCCCTCGTTTCGGGCAGAGGGGGAATATCCTCCCAACCTGAAAACCGCCCTCTTGAATCTCGCCGCAGAACTTCAATATATCGGAATTAATAATGATTCTTTGACACAAGGGGGGCAGCAGCGGCTGGAGGGCCTCAGCAACTTCGTCGACCATGCCCTACGGGTCATCGAATCGCTACAGATCGTCAATGTCTTGGCGCAGGAGCAGGACCAGTTCTTTGCGTTCCAGATCCCCTTTCAATGCTCCGATGGCATCCGGATGCAGGATCTCTTCATTGAAACGGAGAAGGAAAAGGGCGCACAGGGAAGAGAATCCCGTTACAAGGTGGTCCTCTTCGTCGATATGGATGCCCTGGGCGATTTGGCCATCGAGGCATCTCTCCGGGGAGGAAACCTCCAATGCACGATCAAATGCCCCACTCCCGCCGCAGCCGATTTCATGGGACGTAGCTTGGATGAACTCCAGGCAAAACTGTCCGGTCTCGGGTATGTCGCCCCCCAGGTTCAGTGCATCATCGACCGGGATCTTCCCTCCTGGAAACAGGATTTTCTCCTGAACCACAGGCTCTATTCGCAAAACACCATCGACCTATGCGTATGAAGAACCCAGAAACGATCCTGGCCGCGGCCCTGAAATACGACAGTCAAAAGGATGCAGCCCCGAAGGTGGTCGCAAGGGGGAAGGGCACCATCGCCGAAAAAATCATCGAAATAGCGAAAAAGAACAGCATCCCCATTAAGAACGATCCCGGCCTTGTCCAGATTCTCAGCAAACTGGAGATCGACGAACAGATTCCGGTCGAGTTGTACAAGGCTGTCGCCGAAATCCTCGCCTTCGTCTATTCGGCAAATGACCGGTACCGAAACGCCGCTTCGTCATAACGGCAAAAAATGCCGGACTCAGGACCATTCCCATAGGGTCTACCCAGCAAGGTCAAACCGAACCGGCATGATTCCATCAACATACTGCGAGTGGCACATACCTTGCAAAGATTCTCAATCAAAATGCAGGGAGAAAGGCCATGTCCAACGATATTTCCGCAGTCGCTGCCTCGATGGATCAAAGAATCCGTCAGCTCGACTTCATCTCGAATAACTTGGCCAATGCATCGACAAACGGTTTCAAGGCGCAGCACCTGCGGGCCTTGAAGATCATCGAAGAGGCGGGTCAGAGCGAAGGGAACAACCTGTCCGGAAATATCCTCTATACCGATTTTTCCCAGGGACCCGTAGAGAAAACGGGCAATCCCCTCGACCTGGCGATCCAGGGGGATGGTTTTTTTGTCGTGCAGACGGCCGAGGGACAAGCCTTCACGCGCAAAAGTGATTTCACCGTGAACAGACAAAACCAGATCGTCACCCAGGTGGGTGACCCCGTCGTCGGCGACGGCGGGCCCATCACACTCGGCAACGGCAAGGTGAACATCAGCAGCGACGGTTCCGTATACGTCGACGGAAATTCGGTGGGCAAGCTCAGAATCGTCGATTTCGCGAACCGCCAGGCCTTGACCAATGTCGGTGGCGGCTTATACCGGGATCCGGGAACGGCCGGCATGAAGCCCGTTGACAAACCCGAGATCAAAGCGGAATGCCTCGAATCGTCCAACGTGAATCTTATCAAGGAAATGGCCGAGATGATCGAAGTCCATCGGTCGTTTGAAACCTATCAGAAAGTCGTCCAGACCTTGTCCGAGGAAGACAAGTTATCCACCAGCCGAATTGGACGGATCGGCTAAGAAAGGGGTTTTTCATGATTAGATCGCTCTATACTGCTGCGACAGGAATGGCTGCCCAACAGATCGATCAGGACGTCATCGCCAACAACTTGGCCAACGTGAACACCACTGGCTTCAAGAAGTCGCGGGCTAACTTCCAGGACCTCATGTATCAGGTCTATTCAAAGGCCGGGGCGACTTCATCCACGGGCGTTCAGCTTCCCGCCGGCATCGAAATCGGTATGGGGGCCAAGAACATCTCTACGCAGAAGATCTTCAGCCAGGGCGACTACCAGCAGACCGGCAACACCTTCGATCTGGCGATCGAAGGGGACGGTTTCTTTCAGATCGACGACGGGAACGGCGGGACGGCCTACACCCGTGCCGGCAATTTCAAGATCAACAAGAATTCTCTGGTCTGCAACTCAGAAGGCCTGCTGCTGGTCCCCAATCTCACCGTCCCAACGGGCAGCGTCACGATCACCATCGACAAGTCCGGCCAGGTCAACTCAACGGACAGCAAAGGGGTCACCACCCAAATCGGTCAGCTCCAGTTGGCCACGTTCATCAACCCGGCCGGCCTGAGCAGCATCGGCCGGAATCTCTACACCAAGACGGATGCCTCCGGCGAAGCGACCGTGGGCAACCCGAATCTGGATGGCAGGGGAACCATCTCCCAGGGTTATCTTGAACTGTCGAACGTCAATCTCATCGACGAGATGGTCAAGATGATCACGGGGCAGAGGGCCTACGAAATCAACTCCAAGTCCATCCAGACGGCGGACAGCATGCTGGGTGTTGTGAACAACCTGAAGAGGTCATAGTGAAACAAACAAGGATGCTCATAACGGCCATCTTGGGTCTGGTTCTTCTTGCCGTGGCCGCCCATGCGGACAATAAGCCAGGGGCCTATCCCCTCCAGGCAGCTGTCCGGGAATACGTGGAAGCCAACATGCCGTGGCCGCCAGGGACCGCCCGGGTCGATTTCCTGTCGGCGGAGCCTGAAAACAGGAACCTGGACGGCCATGTCACCCTGCGGATCGAATCCGCCGGCAGCGCCGACTTCATCGGCGATATGGCCTTTCTGATCCGGTCCTTCGGCAGGGGGGGCAATCTCATCAGGACAGACACCCTCAGGGCCAGGATCGAGGTCCTTCAGAACGTCTTTGTGGCGACGCGCTCGTTATCGCCGGGAACGGTTCTGACCGATCACGACGTCCGGACGATCCAGAAGTGGGTCCGCCGGATCCAGCCGCAAGCCGTGTCCTCCCTCGAGGACATCGTGGGAAAGCGGCTCTCGACCCAGATCCCGGCCGGAGCGGAGTTCCAGGCCTTCATGCTCAAGGAGGCCCCCCTGGTCCGAAAGGGGAGGATGGTCAAGGTGGTCTTTGACAACGGTCCCATGCAGATCATCACCCTGGGTCTGTCCGAAGAGGACGGAACCGCCGGCAGCATGGTCCGGGTCAGAAACATCAGCTCCAACAAGATCATCTATGCCAGGGTCCTGAGCGATTCCCTGGTCGGCATCGAGTATTAGGAGACACCATGAAGATCCGAGTCCCGATCGGCCTGATCACATTGACCCTGCTGTTGGGATGTTCCGGTTACGGCACCCGCCCGGAGGAGATCCAACCGAGGGCCAAACAGCAACCGATCCACATCGTCAAACCGGTCACCACCCCCGGTTCACTGTGGCCCGGCGAGAACAGCCGGAGCATGCTCTTCAGCGACAACAAGGCCCGCTATGTCAATGACATCGTCACCATCATCGTCGACGAGTCATCGAGCGGTCAGAACCAGGCCAATACCAACACCAAGAGGGACTCCAAAACCTCTTCCGGTATCAGCGCCCTGCTGGGGCTCGATACGTCGCTCATCAACAAAAATGCCAACATGGGGACCTCCCTGTCGGTCGCGGGGACAAACTATAACGAACTCAAGGGGACCGGCGACACCTCCCGCGGCGGCAAACTCCAGGCAACCGTCACCGCCCGCGTGGTCAGGGTGCTGGAAAACGGCAATCTCCTGATCGAGGGCAGGCGGCAGTTGACACTCAACGCCGAGGATGAATTCATCGTCATCACGGGGGTCATTCGACCTGAAGACATCTCATCGGAAAATTCAGTTTCTTCGACAAACATCGCAGACGCAAGGATCGTCTATACAGGCAGCGGCGTGCTCACCGACAAGCAGCATTCGGGTTGGCTGACGCGCGCTTTGGACTGGGGGTGGCCGTTCTAATGAAAAGAAAGCTGATTGTATCTTTGGCCGTCGTCCTTTTCCTGGCAGGGGCCCTTCCCCTTCAGGCCGCCAGGATCAAGGACATTGCCGGATTCGGCGGGGTTCGGGAGAACCAGTTGCTCGGCTACGGTCTGGTGGTCGGCCTGATGGGAACCGGGGATGATGTCAAGAACGGCTTCACCAAGGAGACCATCTCCAACATGTTGAGCCGGCAGGGCCTCTCCATGCGGGACAAGACCCCGAAAGCGAAGAACATCGCTTCGGTGATGGTGACCGCCCAACTGCCGCCCTTTGCCAAGACCGGCACGAGGATCGACGTCACGGTCTCTTCGATCGGAGATGCCACCAGCCTCCAGGGAGGCCAGTTGTTGATGACCCCGCTGAGGGCCGTTGACGGCGAGGTCTACGCGCTGGCCCAGGGGCCTCTGTTGATCGGAGGCTTCGCAGCGGGCGGTGCCAATGCCAGTGTGACCAAGAACCAGACGAATGTCGGGATCATCGCCAACGGCGGCTTGGTGGAGCGGGAGGTCAAATACGATTTCGGGAAGGAGAAGAAATTCACGATTAACCTTTTCCAGCCGGACTTCTCGACCGCAACGAAATTGGCTGCTACGGTTTCCAGCCAAGTCATGACCCTGGAGGCGCAGGCCATTGATTCCGGAACAGTCGCCGTACGGGTCACCTCGTCCGAGAGCAACATGGCCGATATCATCGCCAGGGTCGAAAACATCGACGTGCCCGTGGAGACGGGGGCGGTCATCGTCATGAACGAAAAGACTGGAACGGTCGTCATGGGCGAAAACGTCCGGATCTCCACCGTGGCGATCGCGCATGGGAACCTGAGCATCCAGATCAAGGAAACCGTGAACGTCTCCCAACCCCTGCCCTTTGCCCCCAAGCCCCCGGAAAGCGGCGGGGTGACGGCCAGGGACAGAAGGAACGGCACCATCGTCGCACCGGGCGGTCAGACGGTGGTCACCAAGGATACCGGTCTTTCCATGCAGGAAGAAAAGAAGCAGTTGATGGTCGTCCCCCGCGGCGTTACGATTCAGGATGTGGTCATGGCCCTCAACGCCATCGGCGTGACCCCGCGTGATCTGATTACGATCATCCAGGCCATCAAGGCGGCCGGTGCCCTTCAGGCGGACCTTAAGATCATGTGATTATGGCAAATATATCGACGAACCTATCGCCTGAGTTAAAGGCAACCGCAGCAACAACAACCGGTCAATCGACCGATGCAGCGGCCAAGGAGAAAAAACTGAAGAAGGCCTGTGCCGACTTCGAGTCCATGCTGGTTTATCAGCTCCTGAAGACCATGAGACAGACGGTCCCAAAAGACGGTTTTCTGAAATCCTCCCAGGGGAGGCAGACCTATGAAATGATGCTGGACCAAAAGCTGGCAACAGAGCTGTCCAACAAGGGAGAGGGGCTTGGCCTGCAAACCATGATTTACAAACAGCTAACAGGAGCAAATCTAAAAAAGGATTAAAGTCTTCCGCGTAAAATGTCGATAATTGGTGTAAGATCAAAAGGGGAAGGTGATTATGATTTCCAAGATTAAGGGCACTTCCGCACAGGTGATCCAGCAGTACCAGAAGAGCGATCCCGCCAAGAGCGAGGGTGATAAGTCTGTGACTTCGGGCACTTCCGGAATGTCTGTCACCACCGAGAAGGTTGATCTTTCCACCAAGGCCAAAGACATTCAGCGGATCAAGCAGATTCTGGATCAGACCCCCGATGTTCGCGAGGCGAAGGTCCAGGAACTGAAAAACCAGATCGACAACGGAACTTACACGGTCAATCTGGATAAAATCGCTGATAAAATGGTGGAGGAGTCCCTCATCGACATCGTCGCCTAAAGGGCGGGTGGATCCTTGACATCGGACACGGGTCCGGAAGGGTGAATCCGTCCGCCCGGAGAGGGAATGCTTTGCCGGAAAGGTGCCATGAACAGGGATCTGGATCAGTTGTACAACGCCCTGCTGCTGTCACTCGGGCAGGAATATGAATATTATCTGGAGCTTCTCAATGCCGTCCAGGAAGAAACCCGTCTCCTGAAACGCTGCACCCCAGAGGACATCACCGCATTCAACTCGAAGAATGAACGGCTCCTGCTCTCCATCAAGGTCGCGGCGGAAATGCGCGCGGACGCCGTCAGCAGGATTGCCGCGAGCCTCCACCTGGACGAACCCGTTTGCCTAACGCAACTCATCGGTTATGCTCAGGATAAGACCCGGAAAAACCTGACGGACTACCAGGAAAAAATTGCCGATGTGGTCCGGCAGATCGACCGATGCAACGAGAAAAACAAGGATCTGATCAACGCCTCGCTTGCCCACATAAATAATACTCTCAATTATATCCAGGCATTAACCGCTCCCCCGCCAAATTATAACCGGCAGGGCCAGATCAAGGCCGGGAATTTGCAAGGCAGGTTAATATCAGAAGCGGGCTGATTGGCCCGCGGAAGGGATATTGACATGTCGATCAGCAGCCTTTTATTCACAGCCAGAGACGCCTTGGCAAGCCATCAGATGGCTATCGACATCACCGGCGGTAATATCGCCAATGTGGACACCGCCGGCTACAGCCGTCAGAGGATGGATTTCAAGGCCATCGGCAGCGTCAGCGTCAAGGGAGGCACGACCCAGATCGGGGTCTCCGTCGAGAGTATCACGCGGGTCTACGACAGCTACATCGAGTCCCAGATCGTCCAGCAGGAACAAAACACGTCCTACAGCGACGCCCTGCTGCAGGGCCTCCAGAACATCGAAGTCATGCTGGACGACACCCTGGGAGGGGGCATTAACGATCAGTTGAATGAATTCTGGTCCGCCTGGGAGAATCTCTCCAACGCCCCCTCCGGAAAAGTGGAGAGGACCGCCCTTCTGTCGGCCGGCGAGAACCTGGTCAACTCGATCAACTCCTACAAGCGCAACCTCGACACGATCAACACGGACATGAACCGCAACATCTTCGATGCGGTGGGCCAGATCAACGATATCGTCGACGAGATCAAGGATCTGAACCTGCGGATCATGGAGACGACGGGCAACGAAGGCGACAGCAACGCCCTCATGGACCAGCGGACCCAGGCCCTGAAGGAACTCGGATCGTGGATCGATTTCAACTCCTTCGATAACCCCAACGGCACGATCAACATCTACCTGGCCAACGGGGACGCCCTCCTGCAGGGGGTCCAGGATCATGACCTCAGCGTCAGCCTGAACACCTCGGGCAAAAGCAATATCTACTCGGACAGATCGACCACCGAACCGATCAACGACATGCTGACCAAGGGAAAGCTCGGGGCCTACAATGAGCTGCAGAACGAAATCGTCCCCAAATACGTGAGCTATCTGGACGACTTTTCCAAATCCCTCGCCAACCGCATCAACGAGGTCCACAGCAGCGGTTTCGACGCCTACACAAACACCGGAGTGGACTTCTTCGAGATCCCGGATCTGAACAACGCCTCCGGGACCATCAGGGTCAATACGGCGATCTCTGCCGATGTCAACCGGATCGCCGCCGGCACCTCGGTCACCGGGGACGGTGAAAACGCAAGCAAGCTCGCCGCCATCCAGAACGAGCTCCTGATGAACAACAACACCTCGACGCTGAACAGCTTTCTGGCCACGGTCGTCGGAGAGGTCGGCAACGAGGTCGCCACGGCAGAGACGAACAGCGACCATCAGACGGCCATCATGAACCACCTCGAAAACCAGAGGGAGTCGGTATCCGGCGTCTCCATCGATGAGGAGATGATCCGCCTGATCAAGTACCAGATGGGCTACAACGCCGCCGGCAGACTCTGCAAGGTGGTCAACGAGATGCTCGACACCCTGATGGGGCTCGTGGAGTAAGGAGACAGCCATGCGCGTAACCGAGAACATGCGATTCAACACCACGGTCAACAACCTGTTCAATACCCAGAGCCAGTACAATGACGTCATCGAAAAGCTGGTGAGCCAGAAGAGGGTCAACCGTGCATCGGACGACCCCATCGCCGCCACCAAGATCATCGAGATCCGCCAGAGCATGGCGGCCAATGAACAGTACCAGACCAACATGAACAACTGCGAGTCCTGGATCTCGTCGACGGAATCCAAGCTCTCCAGCGCCTATGATCTGCTCGTCAAGGCCAATGAATTGGCCCTTGGTCAGGCCACGGGGACGGCCAACGCCACCACCCGCAAGATTACGGCCGAGAACATCCAGGGCCTGATTGATGAGATGACCAGCCTGGCCAATTCCATGTCGGGGGACCGCTATCTCTTTTCCGGATCCCGCAACGGATCGGCACCTTTCTCCGCAACCCCCCTGAGCGCCCAGATCGAAACCGCCCGAGCGGCCCAGGACAACACCTTTACCGGGACGGTCAACTCGTCGGGGACTTACACCGGCGCCACGAACAAAACCTACGCCGTCAAGGTCACGACGGGCGGGGCCCTGGCGGCGGCGACCTACCAGTACTCTACCGATGGCGGCAGGACCTGGAACGGGACGGACCTTTCCATGGCGGGCGGCAGCCTCAACTTGGGGGATGGGGTGACCCTCACCTTCGACGACGCCGCAGGGACGAAGGCCCTGGGTGAGAACGACATCTTCTACGTCAACGCAGTCGCCGAGGGCTATTACCGGGGCGACAATGATCCGGTCAACCTGACCATTAACCGGGGAACGACCCTCACTTACAATATTACCGGCGCCGAGGCCTTCACGGCCGAGGGGAGCTATGGGGTCGACATCCTGAAAACCCTCAACAACCTGAAGACGGCCCTGGAGGGCAATGACAGCGCAGGGATCACCGCGGAGCTAGACAATCTGGAGAAGGCCCAGAACCAGATCAGCCTGAACCAGTCCCTCTGCGGAACGAAGCTGAACCACATCGATGTGTCCAGAAGCAATCTCTCGGAACTGGACACCAATCTGACCGCGCTCTTGGGGGAATCACAGGACGCCGATCTGGCAGAGCTGGCCACGAGACTTTCCATGAAGGAAATCGCTCTGCAGAGTTCCTATGCCATCGCTGCCAAGATCGGGAACACGACGATCCTTAACTTTTTAACATAGGAGACGACGATGCTGATCCTGACAAGGAAGTTAGGAGAGACGATTGCCATCGGGGACGATATCAAGATTACCTTCCTCGAATTGCACAGCAAGCAGTTGCGGGTAGGGATCGAGGCCCCCCGACATGTCGCCGTCCATAGAGGGGAAATCTACCGGATCATCCAGGAACAGAACCAGCAGGCTCTGGCCTCCGATGTCGGGTTGTCGGAGGTATGGGGACGCTTAACCCAGAAATGAATCGAGGCATCCACCATCGGCCGGTGGATCGAAGGGTCCCAGAGGGGACGGGCAAATCATGAACAGGGATGGAACAACAGGAGGTTAAGCCGTCATGAGGATTGCAACGACGCGCTTTGGCGAAATCGATATCCGGGAATCTGAGCTCATTACGATGAAAGGCTCTATTCTGGGCTTCGGCCATCTGAAGCGCTTTGCCCTGATCGTGCACGATCAGAACACGCCCCTTTGGTGGCTGCAGGCCGCCGACGATCCGGCCGTGGCCTTCGTCGTGATCAACCCCTTTATTGTGATGCCCGATTACAAGCCGACTCTGCATCAAGAAGACATGGATTTCCTGGAAATCCAAAGGGATGAAGATCTCGTTCTCCTGAGCATCGTCACCGTCCGTTCACAACCCTTCCGGGTGACGGTCAACGTCCGGGCCCCGATCCTCGTCAATGCGGAAAAGAGAATGGCCACCCAGATCGTTCTGGAGGACCCTGAATACCCGATCCAGTACGACGTTCTCGATCACAAGGCCCACTTCGACGCATGGCTGGCCAAACCCTGCAACGACTCCGGTAGGCTTGCCACGACCGCCACGTCCCCGTGATCCGGCCTGAGCCGGCATTAACGACCCGGGAAACGGGGATATTTCAAATCTGGGCGTTTAGGATCATCCCGGTCAGTTCGCTCATCTTGGCATAGAGATTCTGTATCTCTTTACTCGGGATCTCGCGGATAACCTCTCCCGTCTCCTTGTCGGAAACGATGACGGCGATCTTTTCTCCATGCTCCCCATAGGTGGTAAATTCAAGACTGACATTCATCATCTTGATGTGGCTCTGGATCTGATCGACCATCTGCTGAATGTCCTCGCGGTTTTCGGCAGCGGTGGCACTCGTCTGGACCGCCTGACGGGAAGCATCCTGCATCGCCGGGGTCGCGGCAGATGTTGTCGCGGAATGGATGGAACTGCCCACTCCTACAGCATCGATATTCATCTGTTTCACCTCCTCTCCTGTTTGACCCTTTTTAAATACATTATCGGCAAATAGACGGAAAAACTTGAATGCCCCGCTCTTCCATCCATGAGGGAGGGTGAATAGCCTTATTTTTAAAGGGAAATATTATCGGCAGCTGGTGAGTGGGACAGACGGCGGTCAGGTCTTCATATTCAGGAACTGCTCCGCCCGTTTCGGCTTTGTCGGAGCATATCCCTGGACACACTCCCTCCTGTGACCGACCCGGATTGCCTCATCCTTGATGATCCCGCACTTCCGGGCCGCAAGGGTCCCGCACGCCTCGTTGGCGGATTCGATGAGTTTCAGGACCTGGTGGAGTTCCCTGGAGAGGGCCGTCATCCGCCCGCGTACCGCCGAATCGGCGGCAGGCGGCGCCGTCTTCAGGAAGCGCCCGATTCGACGGTCCAGTCCATCAATTGTTCCGATCAGTTCGTCACGCCGTTTGATCAGGCGGCCCACCGCCGTCATCTCCTGATTTTTCAGGGCCTCCTCGAGGAGCCGGGTGGCCGACAGGAAATCACGGCAGGACTTCAGTTTCTGCTGCAGCGCCAGTTCCGCGTGGTCAGAGGGTTTCGTCATAGGATCAGGCACTCCAGGCCCTTCCGGCCATCGCCATCTTCGGGTGGGTCATTTCGGTCCTTCCGATTATCCCGTTCATGGCGGGCTTTGCATCCCGGCCCCCGCCGGTGGAGATGCCCTTCCATTCCACCTCCAGCTCTTCCAGCATCTGGATCACCGAATCGAACACGGCCAGATCTCTCTTGAGGTCGGCCTCGATCAGGGCCTGGCTCATGAAGGTATACAGGGTCCGCAGATTCACCGCGATCTCGCCGCCCTTCTTCAAATCCAGCGAGGCGTTCAGTTCATGGAGGATGTCGAGGGCCTTCTTGAGAGCCAGCCCCTTGGCCTCATAATCCTTGGCGGCGAAGCTCTCCTTGGCCTGTTTGAGGCTGCTGATCGCCTTGTCGTAACACATCAGGACCAGCCTGAGCGGGTCCGCCGTTAAGAAACTGGTCTGCTGATAGGATTTTACTGCATTCTCGTACATATACGATTGATCCTCCCCTCTGTTTAAAACCTCTTTCTTATGGTTACGCCCACCCGCTCTTCGCGGCCTCGATCTGACTCGACAACCAACTGCTCTGGCTCTGGATCTTCTGGATCGCCAACTCCATCTGGGTGAACTGGTTGATCATGAGCTCCTGCTTGAGGGCCAGGCGCGCCTCCATTTCGTCGATCTGCGTTTCGTAGTCGTTGATGCTGTTCTGGAGGGACTCCTCCTTGAATGGCACATAGCCCTCGATGGAGTCGGTGATGGTGAAGAGCGCGCGATCGTAAAGTTCGGCCACGCCGAAGGTCAGTTTGATCGTCCCCACATCGACCCCGCTGGCCGTCCCCGTGTATTTGATCGACAACCCGTCCACGTTGGCATCCCCGCTGTCGCCCGTAAGGACCTGGCCGCTGCCTGTGGCCGCCTCGCCGTTGATGGTCCCGGCCACGTCGACGCCGTTATTCACCGTCTGGTCTCCTCCTGTCCACAGGAGATTGTTCGCCTGGTGGATCGTAAAGCTGTGCCCCGTCCCGTAGGTGTCGTGGTTCAGGACCAGATGGTTGGTCGCATCGGCCAAGGCGGTGATGCTCATGGCATAACGCCCCTCCTGCCCGTCCGGATTGGTGGCCAGGGCCGATCCGAAATCCAGGTCATGCGCCTGCGCGTAATTTAAATTGAGCGACAGATCGCTCTTTCCCGTCGTCTTGTCGGTGATCACGATCTTTCCCGAGGCGTTGATGGCCGCCGTGACGTCGTTGCCGTAGGCTGTTTCGATCGCCGACAAAAGCCCCTGGACGGAGTCCGTGGCAGCATTCGTGATGCTGTAGGACCCGCTGATACTGGTGCCGTTGTGGTTGGTCCCCGAGAAGGTGATGACGTCCCCGTCGGCGATGTTCGCCGATCCGCCGGTGCTGTCGTAGACGCTGTTCCACTTCGTCGAGGCCGTGATGGTCGCCGACTGGGTCCCGTCGGCATAGAGCTGTTCGCCGCCGGCAAGGCTCTGCGTATAGACCGTCGCCAACTCGCTGTTGATGGCATTGACGATCTGGCTCATCGTCATCGAACTGGTCAGGTTGACCGTCGCCACATTCTCTCCTTCGGTGATCGTGAGGGACTCATCGCCGCTCAGGCTCGTGTTGTCCGAAGCGGCCGAGGTGCTCTGCGTGGCCGCGGTGGTGATGTGGACCGTGTACTCGCCCTCCTTGGTCTGGTTGTCGTGGCTGATATACTCCAGAGCCCCTACGCTCGCCGTGCCGTTGGCCGTGAAGAGCTTCTGGATGTCGTTGAAGTTGGTGGTCAGATAGTCACGAAGTTTGTCGTCATCGATGGAGAGCTGGCCCTGCCGATCGACGTTGACCCCCACCAGCCCCAGGGTGGAGAACTCCGAGGAGACTCCCCAGACGTTCTGGACCAGGAGCGTCGTCAGCGACGACTTCACCGAGGCCAGCGTCCCGTCCCCGAAGAGGACCCCGCCGGTCTTCTGGGTCGTCTCGTCGTAGGTGCTCTGCTGCTTGATATAGGACGAAACGGCATTGTAATTCGTGACAAAGGTCGTGATATTCGAGACAATCGCGTCGATATCCCGGCCAACCTCGAGGTTCACCGTGGTGCCTGTATCCGCCTTGAGCAGATCAAGGGTGACACCGGTCAGGATGTCGTTGATGGTGTTGGTCGAACGGGTGACGGTCACGCCGTCCACGGTCACGGAGGCGTCCGCCCCGGCCACGATCTGCCGCTTGCGGACCGACGTGGCGCTGCCCAGATCGCCGTCCGTATCGAACAGGAGGGTCGTGTCATCGCCCCCTCCGGAATTCTTGGCGCCTATCTTCACCGCCAGAGGACTTGTTCCGGGGGTGTTGTCCACGATCGAGATTTTCCCGTCGCCGGTGACCGAGGCGGTCACGTCGCCGAAGACCGACTCGATCTTGGCCAGCAGGTCCCCCACCGTGGTCGTGTCGGAGATGGTCAAGCTATCATCCGATACGCCCACCCCGTTTGTATTGGTCCCCTCCAGGTGAATGTAATCCGTGTTGAGGTACCCCGTGTAGCCGTCGATGTCCTTGAGCAGGGTGTCGGCAGTGATCGCCGTCCCCCCGGCCGTATTGGCCACATTGCCGGTGACGCCGTAGACATCCGAGACGCCGCCCTTGATCAGGCCGAGGGTCTCCAGGATGTTGTTCTTGTCCGTATAGGTGTTGGCGGAACCGGACACGAGGAGCCGGTAGTAGGCTTGATTGTCTTCGGTTTCCGTCGTCACGGACACGGTGAGGCCTGCACCCGCCAGCTTGGTCTGGAGGGTGGCCAGGGTGTCCGTGCTCAAATCGATGTCTCCGACGGAGTGTCCATTGATGACGATGTCCCCCGCCGCCGAGGCCTGGGCGTCGGTCAGGCCGAGGAGGGCCTGGATGGAGATGTTCGTGCTGGTGAACCGGTCCGTCTGGTCCCCGCCCGCCAGGTGGTTCTTTGCCGTCCGCGCCGTATCGGTGAATCCGAAGGCACTCAGGACATCCGAGGCCCCGCCGTTCAGAAGGCCGATCCCGTCGGCCCCTGTCTCGTCACTGGTCAGGACCAGACGGTAGTCATTCGAACTGTAGCTGATGATGCTGGCCGTCACCCCGGTGGGATCCGTCCCGGAATTGGCATTGTTGATCTTGGCCATCACGCTCTTGAGTGTGTCGGTGGCCGCCACGGTGATCACTGTGCCATTGATCAGGATGTCGCCGGCATAACCGGTGCCGAGGGCCGTGGAGTTGCTGGCAAATGATCCGGAGGAGAGCTTCTGGGCCGCGGCCAGGTTGTTGATCTTCAGGGCATAGGAACCGACAGAGGCCGTCTCGGAAGCCGTCACGGTCAGGAGGTCCGTTCCGTCGACATCGGAGTTGTCCGTGGTCATCGAGGCCGTGAAGAGATTGAAATCCGCCGCTTCTTTGAGGTTCCCGGATGCCGTCTTCAGGGCGAGGAGCTTGGTGTTGAAGGACTGCCACTCGGTGAGTTTTTTCTCAGTGGCGGTCTTTTTCTCATCGATCAAGTCCACTTTTTTGTGTTCGATTTGGATGAGCTGAGTGACGACGCTCTCCCAGTCGAACCCGCTCGAAAGACCGCTGATGAAATTGGTGCTCATCGTTCTTCTCCTGTCCCCGTGTAACTTATATCGGAAAGATCTGCCGGAAACTTAAGGAGAAAGGGGGAAGCCTCCCGTCCGGCGGCGAACATATAACACTGCGTTTACATGAATGTTTTTTAAAAAATGGTTCCTTGAGGCCGCGTCGTCTTTTTCCTGAAGGTGACCTCAACCCTAGGGATAAGCAAAGGTCCTGCCAAAAAAGAACCCCGCATCCGGGGATGCGGGGTTCGGGTAAAGGGTTAAAAAGTGAGTTTACTTCAACAGCGACAGGACCTGCTGCGGCGCCATGTTCGCCTGCGCCAGCATCGCCGTACCGGCCTGGACGAGGATCTGGTTCTTCGTGAAGGTCGTCATTTCCGCCGCCATGTCCACGTCGCGGATGACCGACTCGGCCGCGGTGAAGTTCTCCAGCGTGGCGCTGAGGTTGGTCGCCGCGTAGCCAAGGCGGTTCTGATAGGCACCGATATCGCCCCGGCTTGCGGCCAGCGTATCGATGGCGTTGTCGATCGTCGCCAGCTTCGTGTAGGCCGTCGCGGAGTCGACGAGGTCGCCGCTGGCCAGTCCGAGGGTGCCGGTCTTGATCGAGTCGAGGGCCACCGTCAACTGGGAGGTGGTGTCGCTCTCGTAACCGACCTGGAAGGCCGCCGTCGCGCCGGCCGTAACGCTCAGGTTGGCCGTATCCATGGCATTACCTGACGTATCGGCAACGAAGGCCCCGGTGTACTTGAAGCTGACCCCCAGGGTCGAGAAGTTGACCGTCCCACCCGTTCCGCCTGCGTCGGACAGGACCTTGGTCTCGGTGACGCTGCCCTTGCTGATCGACAGGATGTTGCCGCCGGCGGCCGTGTAGGTCACCGTGAAGGCGCCCGTCGCCGCGTTGGTCACGGTCACGTCGTAGATGTTGGCAATGGCATTCCACGAATTGGATGTGTTGCCGGCGCTGAAGGTACCGTCCACCAGCTTGGTCCCGGCGTACTTGGTCGAATCGGCGATCCGGTCGATTTCCGAAACCAGGGTGTTGTACTCGGAGGCGACCTTGCTGATGTCCGTCCCGACGTTGGCGGAGGCGGCCTGCGTGGCCAGCTCCTTCATACGGGTGAGGATGTCGCCGACGCTGCTCATGGCGCCTTCCGCCACCTGGAGCAGAGAGTTGGCCTCAGTGATGTTCCTCTGGGCAACCTTAACAGAGGCGATGTCCGCGCGGAAGCTCTGGGAGATGGCGAGCCCTGCCGCGTCGTCCTTGGCCGAGTTGATCCGGTAACCGGAAGAGAGTCTCTCGAGGGACTTGCTCATCCCCGAGTCGGAAACACCCAGGTTCTTCTGAGCGTTCATTGCCGCAATGTTGTTCTGAATTCTGAATCCCATGATTGTAATCCTCCTTGATTATGTTTTTAATCTGGCATCCTTGCCATATTGGTTAAAGGGTTTCCTGTTTTACGGGGAAGGGTTCTTTCCGTTTCCCCGCACCGTTGCCGCGAGCTATTTCACCTCCTCCCTAGGGACGTTCGCTCCTTTGACACTCTTATCGGCGCGGGGAAGATGAAACTTTAATTCTTTTCCAAAATGGGGAAATGATTGGGTTGTAACTCTTGGATTAAATGACGTTCGTGATTGAGGAAAGGGATATCAGGCGGGGCCGCCGGCGCCCTTCTCGATGCCCCGCAGGAGGCGGTCGAAACGGGCATGATCGAAACGGGCGGGGTCGATCTGGACGGCCAGTTGGAGGGCCCTTTCGGCCAGCGGCCATTGACGGCGGAGGCAGAAGGCCTCGGCGACCTCGTAGGCGAGCGGGCCCAAGCCGGCGTCGGCCTGGGAGACGGATGGTGCGTGGCCCTCCGGGCTCAGGGTTGCCTCATGGGCCAGGATCAGCCACTGGAGGGCCCTTTCATCCATCTGGCGGTCCAGATAGAAGCGGCAGATGGTCTCGGCCCTCTCCTGCCGGCGGCCCGAATCCTCGAAGGACCGGCGGAAAAGGGCATCCGCCGCATCATAGTCCCTCTCGATGAAATGGAGGCAGGCAAGGCCGAAGAAGATCTCGTTGCGCTTCGTCAGGCTGTGGCAGTAGAAGCTCCCGATGAGCGACGGGTCCTTCGTGAAGGCCTCGTGGATCTCGAGATAGCGGTGGGACATGGCCCGGCACCGCTCAGCGTCCTGTCTCTTAAAATAGACCGAGGCCAGCATATGGCAGATGTCCAGGTGCAGCGGAAAGAATTCGAGGGCCTCCAGACCGACCCGTTCGGTGGCCTCCAGATCGCCCATGGCAAAGTATCCCTGGGCAACGGTGTAGAAGGTGGTCACGAAGAACTCGTGCCTCAACCCCTTCTGGCGCCTGAGCGCCAGGGCCATCTGCCCGTGCTGGACGGCCTTGTCGAATTCCCGGTGCATGGAATAAGAGGATGCGAGCTGATGGCGGCTGTAGACGTCCTCCGGGTCGGCCGCCAGCATCTGTTCGAGGAGGGTCGTGGTCCGGATGTGCTTGGCCTCCATCTTCTCCGGCGTCAGGTCGTAGCCGTAGTGCCTGACCCGGACCGGGCAGAATCCCCCCCTGCCCTTGGTCTGGAGCTGGTTGTGGACCTTCCTCTCGAAATTCATCCCCATCCCGTTGCGGAAGAAACGGATCAGGTTGAAGACGCCGTGGACTGAGCTGTCTTTCTTGATGTCGTGGAACTGGCAGTTGTAGAAGTCGGCCTTTCCCTCCCGGGCGATGGCCCTCAACTGGGGGCCGTCCTCCACGAAGAGCTCCTCGTCGGCGTCCAGCTGCAGGATCCAGTCGCCAGTGGCGTAGGCCAGGGACTGGTTTCTGTGCTTGCTGAAATCATTCTCCCAGGGGTGGTGGTAGATCCTGGCGCCGTAGCCCTCCGCAATGGCCACTGTCCGATCCGTCGATCCCGTGTCCACGACGACGATCTCGTCCACGAAGTCCCGGGCGCTTTTCAGGCAGCGGCCCAGACAGGACTCCTCGTTCTTGACGATCATGCAGAGGGATATGGTCGGCTTATCCTTATCGTTCACAAGATCCACCCTTATGATGATTCTCCCGCAGGCTCTGGGCGGCGGCCTGTTCCAGGCAGTCTATCACATTTCCCCATGATCCGGTCATCTTTCATGACGGTCCTGATCGCGCCATTCCCGGCACGCCGCCAGGCCGGCGGGGCAGCCGGCAAGCTCAAGCGTTAAGCGGCAGGTTCAGGGCCTGCATGTTATTCAGGGTATCCGGGTGACCCGGAACGAGCGCCAACGATTTCCGGAAACAGGCGATCGCCTCCTCCCGCTTACCGCTCCGGGCCAGAAGAACGCCCAGGTTGTTGTAGGCATCGGCGGAAAAGGGGTTGAGCTCCACCGCCTTCTGAAAGAACTGGAAGGCCTGCTGATCCTTGCCGATGTGGAGGCATGCCTCGCCGAGGCCGTTGTAGGTCCGGAAGTCTTCAGGATTGAGGTCTCGCGCCTTCACGTATCTTTTCAGGGCTGAATCCAGGCAGCCGCTGTGAAGATCCGTTTCCGCGAGGATCCTAAGGAGGATCGCCGCTTGCCCGGCATTGTCGGGCTTCGGGGATTCCCCCTGCCGGTCCTCCAGTCCCTCCGGGACATCGATGTTCCCGCCTTTGGC
>JAJFUM010000429.1 GCA_021372415.1 Deltaproteobacteria bacterium | reverse complement strand
GGCCGTATCGCTCCTTGCCCCCTGGCTTTCCCCCTTTGATCCCAACGCCATCGACCTGAGGCGGGTTCTGGATGCCCCGTCAGCGGCCCATCCCTTCGGGACGGACCCGCTGGGCCGGGACGTCCTGTCCAGGATGATCTGGGGGGCGGGGATCTCGCTCAAGGTAGGTTTCGTGGCAACGGGGATCGCCATCTTCATCGGGACGCTCCTGGGGGCCCTGGCCGGGTACTACGGCCGTTGGGTGGACGCGATGATCATGCGCTTCGTGGACATCATGCTCTGTTTCCCCACTTTCTTCCTTATTCTGGCGGTGATCGCGACCCTCGAACCTTCCATCTGGAACATCATGATCATCATCGGCCTGACCGGCTGGATGGGAGTGACCCGTCTGGTCCGGGCGGACTTCATCTCCCTCAAAGAGCGGGACTTCGTTCAGGCGGCCCGGGCGATCGGCGCGAGCGACGGCCGGATCATCTTCCTGCACATCCTGCCCAACGCCATGGCCTCGGTCCTGGTGACGGCCACCCTCGGAGTGGCCGGGGCGATCCTGACGGAATCGGCCCTGAGCTTTCTGGGGATCGGGGTCCAGCCGCCCACGCCGAGCTGGGGGAACATTCTCACGGCGGGCAAGGACAACATCGACATCGCCTGGTGGCTTTCCCTCTATCCGGGGCTGGCGATCCTGATCACCGTCCTGGGCTACAACCTCCTGGGTGAGGGAATCCGCGACGCCCTCGATCCCCGGTTGCGTCGATAGTCTTGCCCCGGGATTTGCTCTACCTTCAAAATCAAAAACGGAACCCGATGCCGCCCAATATCACATCGGTATCGCGGTCATAGTTCGTGACGATCCGGTTCCAGGAGATCCGGGTGATCCAGCGCGGTAGGAATTCATAGGCCGCCGAGAGGGTGACCATCCCGGCGACGGTCGGTTCGTCATCCTTGCCGGATTCCGGTTTCCGATGTTTGTCCAGGGCGATGTAAGGCCCGACGCCGACCCCGAGGCTCAGTCGATCTTCGAAAAAAGGCCGGACGAGACACAGTTGGGTGATCAGGCCGTTACGTTTTATGGGCCCCGGATTTCCCTCATTGAGCCACCCTGCAGTCCAGTCGAAATAGCGTCCGAGACTGCGCCGGTACTCCAACATCCATGATGTCGCATTTTCTGACTCGCGGCTGTTGAGAATCGTTTGGCCCCAAAAAACCGTGACCTCATTCTTGGTTTTGTTTTCGGTTACGGGGGATGATGCAGAGGGGTGATCCGGCGAACGGGGGTCCTCAAGTTGGTATCCGATTCCCGCCAAGATTGAAAAGGTGTCCAGGCTTCGTGATGTTTCAATAAAATTGGATTGTATGGAGAAAAGCCAGCGATTATCCATTCGCCAGGTGGCGGACAGGCTGGCAATCATTCCCCAGCCGTGGGAGTCCACATAAGAGGCCCCTTTCTGTGCCAACTTCGTGTCATAATATCGATATGGGCCGATTCCGGCTGCGAGGGCGACCCTTTCCCCGAGAGGTTTTGTACGCGCCCAGAACTGCAGGGCGTGACCGTCGCGATGATGATGCTCAAAATGGCCTTCGTTCAGCCACGAGAGACTCACGCCCCATTGTTCGTTCAGGTCATGGAAATATTGAACAGCCCAGGAATAGGATCGGTCCCGAGAGTCCTTTTCCTGAACGACGCCACCCAACAAGTGGATCTCCTGGGCGAACCCCTCCCAAGCATTTCCCGGGACGACGAGGGCGAAGGCAATAAGTCCTATCATTCCGATCCGTTTCAAAATTGCTCCTCCTGACTCACCCTACGAGGGCTGCCAACGAAACCATTGCACTTTCGCTCTTTTTGGGCCCCTGTTCCAAGGATGGGGCCGGACTGATGGGAAGCCTCTGCGACATCATGGGTGTTGGGTCGCCCTGATGTCCCTTCTTACTCTGACGTCAGTTCCTCATGGGCATATCGGCGGCGTTGCAATTCTGGTAACGACCGGCCGGTTTTTATAACCTTCCGATAAATGTTGAGCGTCTTTTCCATCATGATATCAATGCCATGCTCTAGAATGGCCGTCTGATAAGCCCGTTCCCTTATCTGTTCAATGAGTTCCGTGTGATGGTCCAAGACGGTAAGGATTGTCTGCGAGAGGTTTTCGACGCTTTCGGAGCGAAATAGAAACCCCGTTCGACCATGGGAGATGCTCTCTTGATTTCCACCGGTATCGCTTGCGATGACCAGCTTCTTCATGGCAAAGGCCTGATGGATGACTTGGGAACGTGGTTCAAAAAGAGAGGTGTTGACGATCACGTCGCTGGCCGCGATGATTTTTTGCGGATCACGCCTGAAGCCGGTGAGGATCACGCTATCGCGGTGACGGAGCGTGGCGATCTCTGACTGAATCTCATAGAGAAAATCCTTTCTGGTTGCGGACCCGACGATCAGAAAATATGTCTCCGGCCGAATGTCCACGATCCGATCGACGGAGCGGATGAGGTATTTCTGTCCTTTGTCCGGACGAATCATGGCAATGGCGCTGATGACAATCGCCTTGTCCGAGATATTGAATTCCTGGCGAAGGGAGCGATCGTCCACTTCAGGGTCGAATTTGTTCAGATCGATTCCCGTGGGGATTACGGAAATCATCCGTTGGCCTGAGCATTTGGAATTCTTTAGTTTATCGGCCAGCCAGTGAGAAACCGTGATGAAATGATCGCTTCCATGACGCAACAGATAGGTGTGGATGGGATCTGTCTTGAAATCATAATGAAGGGTTCTTACGACAGGCGTTCCCAAGAGCCTGGCCAAAAGTGCGGTACTGGCGGCACTTGCACTGTGGCAGTCCAGAAGTTGAATGCCATGAGCTTTGATAAAACGCTGTACCGCCCGAACGGCACCGGGGTTGGCCGATCCTCTGAAGGGAATCGGGTGGGCCGGCAGATCCAGGCGGCAGGCCTCCTTATAGATGGCCGAATCCTTCCTTGCCAGAAGCCATGCGGCATGGCCTTCTTTCTGCATCCACCGGATTTGATCCAAGATGCGCAATTCTTGGCCACCCATGTGGATCGAGCTTTCTAAGTGGGCTATTCTCAACATGATTATGCTAGTCACCTCCGCTTCCGTTGAGTCCACGGGTGACGGATTTCCCATCGCGTTTTGTCCTGCCCCGCCGACCGGAATCCTGCCGATCGTGACTGGGCCTCCGGCGAGAGTGGGCATGTGTCTCGGGGGTAAGGTTTCCAATCATGAGCCAGCGGGTATGGTCGACGAGACCGAAATTCCTCAAGGCATCGGACAGGGTCAAACCCAAATCGCTCTTTCGGTTTGCGTACGAATTGGATGGCCAGCAGAGGATCACGGCCAGATCGCCTGGGATGTCCGCGTTGGCGTAGAGCTGGATATCGACCTTGGAGGACCCTTGGATGTTCTGGTGAAACTCCTTTAAATAGAGGCGGGCTTGTTCCTCATAAGGGATTGACGTTCGAATGGAAATGATCTCCACCTGTTTCATGGCCTCTGGTTCGCTCCTTCCCGACCCCTGAACAGCGTAAACCATGCCATTATATAATATCGAATCGGATCAAGATGTTACCGACTTCATGGCCCCGTGCATGTTCCATAAAGCACAATATGCTGTTCTATTCCGCGCTTTGCGTGGTATGATGTGTAATAAAACACTTTTGGGTCCGGAGAGGGAGCCATGGGCATGTTGAATGAAAAGGATTTTTTCCGTGAGGCCACCTTGCGGATCTGCGGTAGTCTTGAGATCGAAAAGGCCCTGTGGGATTGCTTGATCTATCTTCGGCGATACATTCCCGCCGACATGATCTTCATGAACGTCTACGATCCCGGTACGGGTATCAGTGAGACCCTGGCCCATGCCGACCTCCAGGGCGGTCGGATCGTCTCTCTGAAACTCACGGTTCCCACGGAAATCCGGCGTATTATCGACGATAAACGAAAGAAAGCCGATCATGTGGTCTTGCCTCGCATCATAGTGGCCGATCGTGTTGGCGACCATCCGATTCTGGGACCCATGGCCGAGATCGCCGGAGATCCGAATGCCTCATTCATGGCCATCGGTCCAAAGCCGGAGTGGAATCTCTTCGGCGGCATCTTCATCGGAAATTATGAGGGTAAGCGGTACACTGAAGACCACATTCGTCTCTTTTCCCTACTCAATGAACCTTTTGCCATCGCCTTCAGCAATTACCTCCGCTACCGGGAGGTCTTGCGGTTAAAGGATATCCTCGCCGACGACAACCGGTATCTGCAGGAAGAACTGCGCCACCAGAGCGGAGAGGAAATCGTGGGTGCCAACTTCGGATTGCGGCAGGTTATGGAAATGGTCGGGCAAGTTTCACCGTTGACGAGCCCGGTCCTGCTGCTGGGAGAA
>JAJFUM010000423.1 GCA_021372415.1 Deltaproteobacteria bacterium | reverse complement strand
CTCCGTTTGGACCGAGAAGGCCGAAGACCTCCGATTCCCGGATTTGGAGGCACAGATCCTTGAGGACGGTCCGCTCACCGTACTGTTTGAGAAGCCCCTCGATTTCGATCACATATGGGGACACTCCGCCTCTCCTCCATGACGACCGGTGAGGTGACCGCCGGCATACTGGGTTGGGTCAAGTAATGGGTTTCTCTCCCGATTGCTTCCGGTCGGCATAGCCAGGATAAAGTTTACGGATGCAGTCAGGGCAGAGGGAATGATTAAAGGTTGCAAGAGAATTCTCGCTTATATACTCTTCCAGGGTTTTCCAATCAATGTCCTGTCTGATCTTCTTGCAACTGGCGCAGATGGGGATGAATCCTTCAAGAATCTTTATTTCTTTTACGATCTTCTTCTTAAAAAGATAAAAGGAAATCAGTACGACCCCGATATAGGTGCCTATCTCAAAGATTACTTCACCTTTTCTTTGCGTAAAGGAAGTCGGACTGTCCCCGAACAGGTAATGGGGGATGTCCAGTATCTCATTGGCTAGGGTCAGCACGATAAAAACCGTCAGCATGAGTAAAAAGGCCATCCAAATACGGTGATGAGCCGTTAAGGGTGATGTATGCCATCGATTTGACATATGAATGATTGATCCTCTGGAAACACGGGGTATAGGGATCCGATCTTCCGGACCCGCCATCGAACAGCGATTCAATTGAGACACCGCCTTGTCCTCTAACGGTCCAGGCGGCGGTTACTCCTGAAAGGGGCCGAGTCAGCCATAGGATGGCACCAGTAACACGGCCTGTCAAATGGTTTCGTTCACGATAGAAGGGGTCAGTCATTGAGGGAAGAAATAGCGGTTGAACTTGTCCGGGAGGATGGTATCATCAACCCATGAGCGTGATCAACCGTCTACAGCGCCTGACCGGCGAGGCTGAAAAAGGGGACGGCAAGAAAGCCGGCACGGTTGGGCCGTCTGAAGGGGAGCGGGCCGATCAGATCCGCCGGCTTCGCGAGCGGATCGACGCCGTCCTTTCCCATCGGCCGGAGGGGCCGGGAGGCCGACCTGCCGCACGGGGCCGGGGCGTCCCCCTGGAGGAGTTCGTTCCGGGCGCCGAGGCCCAGAACGAGGGCGGCCGCTTCTTCTGCGCCCAACGTGTAGCCGGGGGATCGTCGCGCCACGGCCGGTTCTGCGTGCGGGACCTGTCCCCCCTGGACATGGACCGGATCGCCGTCCTGGCGAACGACCCGGTTCTCCGAGGGCTGGATTACCGCGGGGCCCTCTTCTTCGATACGGAGACGACGGGGCTCGCCGGCGGGACGGGGACCGTCGCCTTCCTCATCGGACTGGGCTGGTTCGAGGGGGACGGCTTCGTCACGCGGCAGCTCTTCGCCCGGGACTACGCCGAGGAGCGGGCGACCCTCCTGGACCTGACGGCCCTGCTGCGGGAGCGTCGGTTCCTCGTCAGCTTCAACGGCAAGGCCTTCGACGCGAACCTCCTGGCCTCCCGGTTCGTCATGAACCGTCTGCCGGACCCGCTGGCGGCCCTGCCCCACCTGGACCTGCTCCACTCGGCCCGGCGTCTCCTCAGCCACCGCCTCACCGACCGGCGGCTGGGGGCCCTGGAGGCGGCGGTCCTCGGGTTCGAGCGGGAGGGGGACATCCCCGGGAGCGAGATCCCCCAGCGCTACTTCGACTGGCTCCGGCGGCGCGACGGCCGCCTCATGGCCGACGTCTTCGAGCACAACCGCCTGGACATCCTGTCGCTGGCGGCCCTGGCCGCCCACCTGACGGAGCTGATCGATCCCGAGGGAGAAGGGGCACGTTGCCACCCCGGCGATCGCCTCGCTGCGGCGCGCCTCTTCCTGGCCCGGGACCGCCGGGACGAGGCCGTCCGCGTCCTGGACCCGCTCTGCCGCTGTTCCAGCCCGGAGGCGGCGCGGGAGGCCAGCCGGGAACTCTCCCTGCACCACAAGCGGAACGGGCGCTGGCCCGAGGCGACGGCCCTCTGGGAGGAGATGGTCCGCCGGCACGGCGAGGACTGTTTCGCCCTTGTCGAGCTTGCCAAGTGGCACGAGCATAAACGCCGGGATTTCAAGAGGGCCCTGGAGCTGACGGAACGGGCCGCATCCTGTCCGTCCCTGCAGCCTGATGAGCGGGCCGACCTCGCCCGCCGCTGCGAGCGACTGGAGCGCACGCTCGCCACTGTCCGTACCGCTTCGAAGGATTAAACGTCGTATCTTCCCGATGGGCTTCCGAATCTGTCGGACCCGCGCTGATCCGCCTCTCAAGCTGCCTCAATGTTGGGCCCTGTGCGTTTCCGCTTCCCTGGATTGAAGCCCGCCCCATCAATCCGTGTCCGGCTCAGCCTCCGCGGACGAGGCGCAGGGGTTCGCCGACGGCTGACCAGTAGGGAAGGGCGACGAAGAGGATCACCAGGTAGGCGGCCAGGGTCATCCAGAGACCGAAGCGGAATATCTCCCCCGCCGTGAGGTGGCCGCGCTCGTAGACCACCAGCGACGAAGCGCTCTGGGCCGCGTAGTACAGGACCGCGTCCCCGGCGATCATGGCCCCGAGGCCGCAGATGACGGGATTCACGCCGGTCGCCGTGCCGATCGACATGGCGATGGGGATCGTCGTGGCCAGGAATCCGGTGATGTTGGGGATCAGCAGGCGGATCGGCGCGGCGACCAGGAGCAGCAGGACCAGGACGAGAATCGGCTCCCGCGAGAAGGCCGGCGTGCTGCTGGCGATCAACAGGGCGATCCATTGGCTGGCGCCGCTGCTGGCCAGGGCCCGGGCCAGCGAGAGAGACGAGGCCAGGACGAAGAAGTTGGACCAGCCGAATCCCTTCTCGAAGTCCCTCCAGGTCAGGACGCCGATTCCCGGGGTGATCAGGAGGATCCAGGCCAGGATCGCCGGCAGGGCTGGGTTCCAGTGGTGGATGAAGTCGGTCAGCCACATCAGCGAGGCCCCAAGGGTGATGACGAGGGTCCGGATCTCCTTCCCCGAGAGGGGGCGCGGTCCGCTGGGCTCCAGGGGGGCCAGGGGAAGCTCGAATCCGCGGCGGTACAGGAGGTAGAGGAGGACCGATCCGATAACCAGCAGGGCCCCGTAGGGGACGATCATCAGGACCAGCCAACGGCTCCAGGAGATCCCGCCGATCAGCGAGGCCGCCAGGACCGGGGTGATCCCTCCGGTCAAAAGGATCGTGGAGGCCAGGCGGTTGATGGAGTTGAGGGCCAGCATGATGGCCTTGACCAGGGGAGCCCCAGGGGGGACCCGGCCCAGCTCCAGCGCCTGCTCGTAGACGTGGATGAAGATCCCTGTGCGGGTCGTCGCCGAGGGGAGCAGGAGCGTCATCAGCGGGAAGGAGAGGAGCATCTGCAGGAAAAGGGCCCGCGAACTCCCCTTGCTGCGCTCGAGGAAGAAGAGCGCCACCCGCTCGGCCAGGCCGCTCTGGGAGACTGCCAGGCCAAGCGTCAGGACGCCCACGAGGAAGTAGGCGACGGGTTCCGCGAAACCCACCAGGGCCTCTCCCAATCCCTTGACGCCGCCGGACAGGGTGAGGGCGATGACGACCAGAAGCCCGGTCACGGAGGCGGGGATCGCGTCGGTGCACCACAGGCCGATCGCCATGACGGCCACGGCCAGGACCCTCTGTCCCGCGACGGAGAGGCCCTCGGGCGTGGGGAGGGCCATCAGGACCACCGCCAGGCCGATCAGGAAGGCGGTCGTCCCGAAGGCCTTCCATTCTCCACCCTTTTTCCCCGATCCGCCATTTCCCACTGAAGGGTGATCGTCCTGCCTTGTCATGCGGTCCGCCTTTTCGCTCGAAGAGTTCCGCAACCGGGTGTCATTCAGGAGATATCCTCAGCATGTTCACCTATCGGGGAGCCGCAGCCGTTCGTAAGTTCCCGCCTCCCGGTGGAAGAGGGCGCACTCGCCGGCCTCCGCCGCCCCGACAATCAGGATGTACCGTTCCTCGCGCCTGAGAACGATCTTCTCCCCGGCCGGCACCGCTTCGCGCGTGACCCGGTCCCCCGCCTTCCGGAAGAGGACGGGCAGGTGGGAGTGGCCGCAGAAGAGGGTGTGGAATGTGGTTTCGGCGAAGAGCCGGGCGGCCCGCTCCGTGTTTCCCCGGTCGATCGGTTCATAGAAGGCCCGGATACTCTCTTCCGGCAGGGAATGGGCAAAGCAGAGGCCATCGAGGGCGCGCGTGACGGGCACGCCGCGGAGAAACCCCAGCAGCTGTGCTTCCTCTCCGGGGGAGGGCCGGGCGTCGGCCAGCAGGGTCTCGATGAGGAAATCGTTATTTCCCTTGACGGCCAGGACGTTGTGTTCCCGGAGGAGATCGATCATCGCCGCGGTCCGGTCGTGGTGGACCGAATCGCAGAAGTCCCCCAGGTGGAAGAGGGCCGAGGCACCGTTCCTGAGGAGAAGATGGATCGCCTCCTGCGTGGCCTCCAGGTTCCCGTGGCTGTCGGCGATGAGGCCGATAGGGCCGCCGGAAAGATCCGCCGTTCTATCCACCTTATGTCCCTTTCTGTTCTCTGTGCTTGGGGCTTTTGCCGTGGCGCTCCTTGAGCTCCCGCCGGAGGACCTTCCCCACCGCGCTCTTGGGGAGCTCATCGATGAATTCGACGAGTTTGGGGACCTTGTAGGAGGCCAGGGTTTTTTGGCAGTGGGCAATGATCTCCTCTGCGTCGGCGACCTCCCCGGGCTTCAGGACCACATAGGCCTTTACCGTCTCGCCGCGGTACTCGTCGGGGACGCCGATCGCGCTCGCCTCCAGGACCTTGGGATGGGCAAAGAGGGCCTCGTCCACCTCGCGGG
>JAJFUM010000405.1 GCA_021372415.1 Deltaproteobacteria bacterium | reverse complement strand
GCTGGAAGATCCGCCTGGCGACGTCCTCCGGGATCGCCCTGCGGTTCCAAACGCTGAAGGCGACGCCGTTCTCCCGCCGGTCGCAGCGGACCCTGACCTCCTCGCCCGGCTCCGAGGCCTCGAAGGCGTTGATCAGCATGTTGTCCAGGATCCTGAGCAGGAGGGAGAGGTCCGTCCTGACCGCCGGAATATCCCTCGCTTCGGAAACTTCGATCTGCCTGTCCCTGGCCAGGGGATGGTTCTGGAATGTCCGCCGCAACTCGTCGAAAACCTGCCGGACGGACACCTCCTGAAAGACAGGCCGGTAAAGGCCCATGTCCGTCTGGACCAAGGTCTGCTGGATCTTCACCTCCCGGATCAGACGCTGGACGACCGGCTGGAGTTCCTTCGCCCACCGGCCCGAGTTGCGGCCCTCGTCGATCTCCATCAGCTCGCTGACCCCCGCCAGGTGGTTGAGGGTATTGTTGAGGTCGTGGAAGAAGATCCGTTCCATAGTGGTCCAGCGCTGCTGGTGGGTGATGTCCTGGATGAAGAGCAGCAACAACCGCCTTCCGTTGAAGACGACAGGGGTAGCGCGTACGCGCAGGTAGAGATCCGCTTTCCCTTCCCCGCGCTGGACAGTCAGGGCGCAGGTCCTCTCGGCCGGCCCGTCCTCTTCCAGGCTGGTCACGATGGCAATGGCCGCACCGCAGGTAGAGCAGAACGCCGACGTTCCGCAACCGCCCGGCATCTCCCGGGCATGGACGCACCCGAGGGCCTCGCCCGGCCGTAGCCCCAGGACCTCTTCCGCTTTCTCCACCCCCATCATGGCCAGGAGGCTCTCGTTGAGGGCCAGGATCTGGCGGTGCTCGTTGAGGACCGCCAGCAGACCGCTCACGACCCCCAGCAAGGTGTTGATGACAGGGTGCTCGCTGACGCTGACAATCTCAGGTGTCAGTTCATCCTTCCCCGCCCTTTCGGCAGGGGCATAGTACGTTTTCATAGCAATTTCATCCATTTCCAGGCGGTTCACATAGGAGCCCGGCTCCTGCCCCGCCCCCCATCGGCCTGCGGCAGATTTTAGCGCCATCCCGCCCCGCTGTCCATCAAAAAGCGATTCATTCTTGATCTTTTCCCGGTTCCATGGTAGCCGCCGTACCGGAGGAAACCGGGAACAAGATATCAAAAAGATCGTCGATATGATATGATCTTGTCTTGCAGAGTCCTTGCGTCACGGGATCCTGTTCACGGGGCATCATGGATAGATTGGAGCGATTCAGCCTGGCCGACAGGGTCATTGCCATCGGGTTCTGGTTCAACACAGTCTTGATGATTGTGAAGCTCCTGGCGGGCTACTTCGGCCATTCCGAGGCGGTCGTCGCCGATGGCGTCGAGAGCGCCAGCGACTCCGTAGCCATCCTCTCCACTCTGATTGCCCTGAAGATCGGCCGCAGGCCCTTCGACGCCAGCCATCCCTACGGCCACGGAAAATCCGAAAGCATCGCCGCCGCCCTGATTTCACTGGCCATCTTCGCGGCCGGCGGCGGCATCCTCTACAAGGCCACCCACACCCTCATCGACCGGGATTTCATGGTGCCCGAATTCATGGCGGTCCTGGCCGCCCTCGTCACCATCGTCACCAAGGAGTGGCTCTTCCGCTATACCCGGACCGTTTCGAAGGCCCTTGGAAGTCCTGCCTTGGAAGCGATCTCCAGGGACCACCGCAAGGACGCCATCACTTCCATCGCCACGCTTATCGGCGTCGGCGGCGCCTACCTGGGCGTACCGCAGATGGACCCCCTGGCGGCGGGCCTTACCGCCTTCTTCATCTTTCATATCGGCTGGACGACCTTTCGCGGTGCGGCCCATGACCTGATGGACGGCCAACCCCCCGAAGAACTGATCTCGGCCGTTACCGCTATCGTGGAGGGAGTGCCCGGCGTCGAACACGTCCATGAGATCCGGGGCCGACGGTCCGGTCAGTACATGATCCTGGATCTGAAGCTCGATATGGACCCCGAGATGACTGTCAAGGAGTCCCACTCGATCGCGGTCATGGTCAAACGGCTCATCTTCGAACGCTTCCCCAACGTGGGAGATGTGATGATCCACGTCAACCCGCACGATGAGGAACACGAAGATCTCATCCGGCTTTAACCCCTGACTGTCCCGCCCTCCTTCCGGCCTCACCTCCCGCCGATCGCCCCCGCCCCGATCCGATAAAAAAAATCACCCCCCGGAGGGATTCAAGCCTGCAGGGGGTGATGCCGTCCACAGATGCCGTTTCGTTCCGTTCGGGAATCGCGTCTCAAAGGGTTCGGACCTCAGAGGGTGATCGTCACCAATGGTCCCTTGCTTTTTTATGTGTTGGATTCCGTCTTCGCGAACGATTCACGAACACCGCAGATCGTCCTTTTGATTCTTTTATCGGCATCCAAAGCGGAAAACTTTAGCCCTGTGATACCGACCGAAGATCAAACCATGCGGGGTCCTCCA
>JAJFUM010000383.1 GCA_021372415.1 Deltaproteobacteria bacterium | reverse complement strand
GGCGAGACGGAACTTCCCGTCCACGAGGACGTCGAGTCCGACGGGAGCGCCCTCAAAAGGGGGATGATCACGATCACCCCGATCTGCTACGACCTCACCCGCCACGACCTGATCGAGGGCCTGCAGGCCAGGGTCCGGGACCGCTTCGGGGTCAAGTAGCACCGACCTGCGGGGTGTCCTTGCTTCGCTTTGCCTTGACGAAGTCGTCCAGCCAGAAGAGGTTCAACTCGGCGAGCTTCCCTCGCGTCGGGACGCCGTCGCGGGGATCCCAGCCCATCGCCTCGTAGTAAAGGGTCAGCAGATCCTCGAACTCCCGCCGATCGATTCCTACGCCCTTGAGGGCCCCACTCTCCAGAGGGGCGAACAGGCGGTCGGGCAGGGTGTCGTCCTTGCGGCCGAACCCCTCGCGCAGGTTGAACACACGGGCCATGGTCACAGCCCTCTCGCCGACCTTCAGCAGCTCCCAGAGGCTCGTTTCCCAGCCTGTAATCGCCTGGACCACCTCCACCAGATCGGTCAGGGTCAGGGCCCAGACCGGGCCGGCCACGAAGTTGCACACCCCCAGGGATTCGTAAAGCGACCAGACGAACTGGAGGTAGGTGAAGTTGCGGGCCTTGCGCGGACCCGTCTCCCGGGCCGGGACCGGTTCGAGGATCCCCAGCGGAGCGATCCGCTCCAGGTTGGGGCCAGGGGCCTGAAAGGGGGTGTCGTGGGGGGCCCTCACATGGTCCGCCCCCGTCGGCGAAAGGGCGTAGCTCAACCCCACGCCGATCTTCCCGCGGGGATCGTGCATGGGCAGTTCCTGTCCCTTGATGTGGAGGGCGAAGGCCTCCGAACCCCCGCCGATCTTGGCCGCCGCGATCTTAACCCCATCGGCCAACAGATCTCCCAGCCCCGGTTTCCGGTAAGCGATCCATTCGATCCCCTTGAGCATGGCCTCGGGGTTCCCGAACCGGAAATCGATCCCTTCCGTGTCGGCCGGGCCGAGAAGGCCCGCCTCGAAGCATTCCATGGCGAAGCCGATCGCCACGCCCGTGGAGATGGTGTCGAGGGTGTAGCGGTTGCACAGCTCGTTTCCCTTGGAAATCGCCTCCAGATCGTCGATACACAGAAGCGAACCCAGGGAACCCAGCGTTTCGTACTCCGGCCCGCCGTATTTTTCGCTGGTGGCATAGGGGCCGCTGGAGACCCGGACCGCCCGCTTGCATCGGACGGCGCAGGCGTAGCAGCTTTCGTCTCCCTTCAGGATCGTCTCGGCCATCTGCTCGCCGCTGATCTTTTCGGCGGACGCGAAGAAGCCCGTGCGGAAATTGCGGGTCGGCAGGATCCCTTGGTTGTTGAGGGGGACGATCAGGTTGGAGGTCCCCAGCTTGCGAAGAACCTTGTTCGGACCGTGCCGGGCGATCAGCTCCGCCAGGTTTCTGGACAATTCCCGGAGCTTCTCCGGATCGTGGAGGGCGAGCTTCTGGGTCCCCCGGACGGCAATGGCCTTGAGGTTCTTGGAGCCCATGACGGCCCCCATGCCGGTTCGTCCGTTGACGTGCTTGAGCTCGTTGACCACGCAGGCGTAGCGAACGCGGTTTTCCCCGGCCGGCCCGATCAGGGCGATCCGGGCCCGCTTTTCGCCGAGCTCCGACTGGATCGCCTCCTGGGCAGGGCCCGTCTCCAGTCCCCAGATCGTTTCGGCCGGCCGGATCTGGGCGACCCCGTCTTTGATCCAGAGGTAGCAGGGTTTGGGGGCCTTTCCCGTGATGATCAGGGCGTCGAACCCGGCGAATTTCAGTTCCGGACCCCAGAAGCCGCCGGCTTCCGCCTCTCCGTACGCCCCGGTCAGGGGGGATTTTGCCGCCACGGTGAAGCGCGTCATCCCGGCGATCGGGGCGCCGGAGATGACGTTGGAGGCGAAGATCAGGATGTTCTCCGGCGAGAGGGGATCGACCCCCGGCCCCAGTTCCCGGAGCAGGTAGTAGGAGGCCAAACCCCCGCCCCCCAGATAGGTTCGGTAAAGGACCTCCCCGGGCTCCTCTGCCTGCATCTGCCCGCTCGTCAGATCGACGCGCAGAATCCTGCCGTTGTATCCCTTTGGCATGTCGAAATCTCCCGACTTTCCGGCGATTCCCCGCCCTCTAGAGATCCAATCTCCGCTGGGGGGCCTCCTTCTCGAAGAGGTGCATCTTGGCCATGTTGAAATTGAGGCGGAGCAACTGCCCCGTCTTGACCTCGACTTCGGGGTCCACCATGGCCAGGAAACTGCTGTTACAGCACTTGACCAGGAGCAGGATCTCCGATCCGAGGGGCTCGACGACCTCCACATGGGCGTCGATCGCAGAGAGATTCTCCTGTTCCTCCTTGACCACCTCGGGACCGTAGATGTCCGTAGGACGGATGCCGAAGATCACCTCCCGGCCCACGTGGGGCCGATAGACCGCCTCCATGGAGGCGGGGATCCGGACCTTGAAGCATCCGGCGTCGACGATGAGCCCCTCCCCGTCCGTCATGATCATGGACTCGAAGAAGTTCATGGCCGGGCTGCCGATGAAGCTGGCCACGAACTGGTTGACCGGGCGCTTGAAGACCTCCATGGGATTGCCGACCTGGTGGATCTCGCCGTCCTTCATGATGACGATCTTGGTCCCCATGGTCATGGCCTCCACCTGGTCGTGGGTGACGTAGACGATCGTCGTCTTGAGCCGGTTGTAGAGCTTGATCAGTTCCGCACGCATGTGGACGCGGAGCTTGGCGTCCAGGTTGCTGAGCGGTTCGTCGAAGAGAAAGACGACCGGCTTGCGGACGATCGCCCTTCCCAGGGCGACCCTCTGGCGCTGGCCGCCCGAAAGCTCCCGCGGCTTCCTCTGGAGAAGGTCGTCCAGCCCCAGGATGTCCGCGGCCTCCCGGACCCTCTGGGCGATCTCGTCCCTGGTGAACCCCCTCATGCGGAGGCCGAAGGCCATGTTGTTGTAGACGTTCATGTGGGGATAGAGGGCGTATTCCTGAAAGACCATGGCGATGTCCCGGTCCTTCGGCGCCAGGTCGTTGACGAGCCTGTCCCCGATGTATATTTCCCCCTCCGTGATGTCCTCCAGACCGGCGATCATCCTGAGGGTGGTGGACTTTCCGCAGCCGGACGGCCCTACGAGGACCGTGAATTCCCCGTCCTCCACCTCCAGGTTCACGTTCTTAACCGCTTCCACCTTTCCGAATCGCTTGATCAGGTTCGTCAGTCTGATTCCAGCCACCGGTCGCCTCCTCCGTTGTAATGGTCCGTTTTCCTCCCGGGTCTAGATTCCTTCGCTTCTGCGTGAATTCTGTGAATGGGTCGATTTCAGGGCCTCTGCAGGACAGGACCCGTCAGGTCTGTTTCAGGCTGAACCCGCCATCGACCAGAAGGACTTGTCCGGTAATGAAGTCGGCATCCGCGGAGGCGAGAAAAGCGATGGCCTTGGCGATGTCCTCCGGCTCGGCCATCCGTTTGAGATAGGACCCCTCGATCATGTTCCGCTTCACCTCTTCGGGCAGGGAGTTGGTCATCTCGGTCTTGGTGTGGCCGGGGGCCACGGTGTTGACGTTGATGTGGGGGGCCAGTTCCTTGGCCATGGTCTTGGTCAACCCGATGACCGCGGTCTTGGAGGCGCAGTAATCGATGACCCCTGCGCGGCCGCAATGGTCGATCCCCCGGATCGAGGAGATATTGATGATCTTCCCCGATTTCTGTTTCAGCATGTACCGGGCCGCCGCCTGGGCGCACAGGAAGACGCCGATCAGGTTGATCCGGAGGGTCTTTTCCCATTCCTCGGCTGTCTTGGTCATAAAGGGGCTGGAGATGGCGATCCCGGCGTTGTTGACCAGGACATCGATCCCTCCGAAGTCGCCGACAAAGGCCTCCAGGGCCCTTTCGATCTGCTCCTTCTGGGTGACGTCCCCCGGGTAGCCCTTCACCGTCAGGCCACGTTCCTTCGCCTGCCGGACGACGTCCTCGAAATGTTTCTCCGAAAGATCGAGGATCCCCACCTTCGCCTCTTCTTCGGCGAACAGCCGGGACGTCGCCGCCCCGATCCCCCTTCCACCGCCGGTGATCAGCACTGCCTTGTCTTTAAACCTCATCGAATCCCTTCTGGCCTGTAACTGGATCACTCAATCCTGCCGTTGTTTTCTCAAGTCGTCGATGATGACCTCTTCGATAGTTTCCAGATGCTCCAGGACCTTCATCTGGGAAAGATCGGAATCCTTCCGGCTGATCGCCTCGTAGATGTCGATGTGCTGCTGCAAATAGATCCCCTTCTTGGTCTTGTCTTCCCGGATCGTGGTTCTCCTCAGGCGGAAGTACTCCTCGAAACTTTCCTTCAGGGTCTGCATGATGTGGGTGGCCAGCACGTTCTTCGAGGCAGCCGCGATGAACATGTGGAAATCCGTGTCCTCCTTGTCCCATCGGGTATCCGTGAGGGCCATCTGTTGCATCTGCTCGAGGGCCGTCCGGATCTTTTCCAGATCCGCCTCGGTGGCCATGATCGCGGCCCTGGCGGCGCACCAACCCTCGATGACCCTGCGGATTTCCAGAAAGTCGAAGATCTTTCCGGCCTCTTCCTCGAGCAGGGCTTTCATGGGGTCCTTGAGGGTCTCCCGGGCGGAGGAGACCACGAAGCTGCCCTCGCCCGGCCGGACTTCGATGAGCCCCATGCTCTGGGCCCGATAGATGGCCTCCCGAGTGGATTGCCGGCTGATGCCGAGCTTCAGGGCCAGTTCCCGCTCAGACGGAAGTTTTTCACCCGGCATGATTTGACAGTTGTTGATGATGGCGACGAGCTGCTGGTAGGCCCTGTCTGACTTCCGGATGGTCTTGATGCTGGTGAACAGTTCCTTCTTATCGGCTTCCATCTCTGCTTATGACTCCTTAGGGTTCAATCCATCGAGATTCCGTTGCTCTCACCATACACTCGCCCCCTGTCGTTTTCCAGTCCTTGGCCGCCGAACCTTTCCCGGCTCAGCCGCCGTTCTTCCCGGCGTTTCCTCCCGCCTCGCCCTACCGGTATCAGATCGCCACGGCCAGTTGTTCCCCTTCGAAGACCGCTTCAAGGGCCTCTCGGGGCTTTGAGGCATCCCCGATGACGTACAGTTCGGGAACCTTGTCCCTGAGCGACATCAGGAGGTCCTGATCCGGCTTCCAGCCTGCGGCGATGACGATCGTGTCGAAGCCGTCGATCCGCCTTTCCCCGTCCTTGTCCTCGATAATGGCCGACCCCCTGCCGAGGGCCTTCACGCGGGTGGAGGTCATGACCTGGACGCCCTGGGTTTTAAGTCTCAACTTCAAATAATGCTGGAGATGGGTGACCAGCTCTGCGGCGATCGAATCGAGCATCTCGATCAGGGTCACCTTCCGGCCCATCTCCGAGAGGTAATCGGCCGCCTCCGACCCGGCCCCGCCGGCGCCGATGATCAGGACTCTCTGCCCAATCTGCGCCGGCTTCCGGGACAGGAGATCCTCGACGGAGATGGCCCCGCTCTCCTCGATGCCGGGCCAGTTCGGACGTATCGGAAGGGCGCCGGTGGCGATGATCACGGCATCGGGTTTCCCCTCTTCCACATGGGAGGCCGTCAGGGACATATCCAATTCGATCTTCACGCCCGAGGCCTTGACCCGCCGCTCCAGATAATCGATAAAGTCCAGCAGCCCCTCCTTCTTGGGCGGTACGGCGGCAAGCCGCATCTTTCCCCCCAGTTGGAGCGTCTTTTCGAAGAGCGTCACCCGGTGTCCCCTTTGGGCCGCAATCTCTGCGGTCTTGAGGCCGCCCGGCCCGCCTCCGGCGATCCAGATCTTCTTGGGACTGGCGGCTTTCACGAACCGGAAGGTCTCTTCATAGCCCGCCTCGGGGTTGACGGCGCAGCGCATTCCCCCCTTTCGGAAATATTGGACGCAGCGGTTGCAGGAGATGCAGGGGGTGATCTCGTCGAAACGGCCGGTCCGTGCCTTCTCGGGAAGGTGGGGATCGGCGATCAGGGCCCTGCCCATGGAGACCAGATCGGCTTTCCCCTCCCGGATGATCCGGTCTGCCTTGAGGGGGTCCTTGATCCGGCCGACGGTGATGACCGGGATGCGGACGGCGGCCTTGACGGCCTCGGCCAGGGGGACGAACACACACTCCTGGACGTAATAGGGGGGATGGTTCAGATAACCCGAGGCCGCGTTGCAGGCCGAGATGTGGAGGGCGTCGGCCCCGTTCTCCTCTAGGAGACTGGCGATGCGGCAGGTCTCGTCGATCTTCAACCCCCCCTCCACGTACTCGTCGCCGCTCAGTCTGCAGACGACCGGATAGTCCCGGCCCACCCGTCGGCGTACGGCCCTCAGGACCTCGATGGCGAGTCTCGACCGCCTCGGGAGATCTCCTCCGTAGGCGTCCGTCCGGCGATTCGAAAAGGGAGAGAGGAAGGAGCACAGGAGGTAGCCGTGGGCCATGTGCAGCTCAACACCGTCGGCGCCGGCCTTCTGGACCCTTTCGGCGGCAGCGGCGAATGCCTCGACGATCCCTTCTATCTCGGGGATGGCCAGCTCACAGGGCGTTTCCGCCGCTTCGGTGACAGGAATGGGGGAAGGAGCGACGATCGGCATCTTCGTCACGGCCGATGAAGTCTGCCGGCCGGCATGGTTGATCTGGACGACGATCTTTCCCATGGCCTCATGCACGGCATCGACCAGACGCCGCATGGGCATGATATGCTCGTCGCTGCTGATCATGAGCATGTTCGCGCTGGCCTTTCCCTGGAGCAGGATGCCCGTGTGTTCGGTGTTGAGATACCCGACGCCCCCTCTGGCGCGCTCCCGGTAATAGGCGATCAACCGGTCGGTCGGGAATCCCTCAGGAGAGGCGAAATTGGTCGCCATGGGGGGCATCACGATGCGGTTGTCCAATTTCATGGTCCCGATGGAGATCGGGCTGAAGATCCTGTCGAGTGTCATGGCTTACCTCGCCTTCGGATTGCTTTTGTCAATGAGTCCGATGGGATCGACAATACAAACTTGGTCTACTGGTAGAACCAGTGGACCACTGATACCAACGGCCGTTCAATGTGTCAAGATATTTATTGGGATTTGTCGAAATCGCTTATGGATATTTGCATGAAAAAAACATATATTCATCAATGAATACATTGATATTTAAGATTTCCGAGTCGGTCCGGTGGTCGAACCAGCAGACCAATAAATCCCCATGATGTCGAATATCTATTTGTATTTATAAGTTTTTTTACTTTTAAGGGTTTTTCTGAAATGGCGAAAAGCCAGGAAACCGGATCTGGGAGGGGACTTTGGCTCCCGGGAGCACCGATCACCCTATGTGCTTATAACATTTTGAAATAAAAATATAATTCCGTTTTACATTCGGCCATCGGGAAAAAATTCCCTTGACAGGCAGGATGCTCCTCCCATATTCGGAGCAAAAATATCCACAGCACTGCCTTATCACCACGCTCCGCTCTGTGAAGGGGATTTTGCCCGGAACCGCATTGATCCCGACCCGTCCCAAGAGGGAGAATGATCGATGTGAGCCGCGATGGCTCCGAAAAGTACCTTGTCTTTACGTCTTTCGAAAGGAGGTAAAAAGGATTTTGACCGTCTTTGGGTCATTTTACTGACGTAAGAGGGTTTTTGATCGGTCTCGCATACAGAAAGGAGTGAAATCATGAGACGAGGAATACTGATTGTACTTCTGTTTCTTGGAATGACGTCCTTTGCCTGGGGAGCCGAGAAAAAGGTCGTCCGTTTGTGGCATACGGAAACGGAACCCCAAACAATTGCGGCGTTCCAGAGTATCATCGACGAATACGAGAAGACCCATCCTGATGTCACCATTAAGCAGGAGGGGTTGGCCTGGGGAGACCTGGAGGCCAAACTGACCGCGGCCCTGGCGGCGGGAGCGCCCCCGGAGGTCAGCCACGGACAGGCGATCACCTGCTCCTCCTTTGCCCAGAAGGGACTGCTCCGGGATCAGGAGGACATCGCCAATTCCGTCGGCAAAGACAACATCTTCGAGGCCTGCCGGAACCTCTGCCGTTTTGATGGAAAATATTACGGGGTCACCCACTCGCCCAACGTCAGCCTCCTCATCTACCGGAAAGACATCTTCAAGAAAAAGGGATTGAAGCCCCCCAAGACCTGGGATGAGTTCATCAAGGTCGCCGAGGCCATGATGGAGAAGGACTCCAAGGGCCGTGTCACCCGCTACGGGCTTTCGCTCCCGGGGGTTCCACTCTTCGTGAACATCCTGTTCGGGGAACTGACCAACGCCAACGGTGGACGGCTCTTCGATCCGAAGACCGGCCGGCCGACCTTTACGGAGAAACCCGTCATCGAGGTCCTTGACTTCTACAAGAAGCTTACTGAAAAGGTCCTGCCGCCCGGCTGGCTGGGACACGGCTACCTGGACACCTTCACCAACCTCGCCACCGGCAAGGCCGCCATGGTTTACTCGGGATACGGCCGCAGCTCCGGCTACATCGAACGGTACGCCCCCAAGGGGCAGGGGACGCCCGAGTACTTCGGCGTCATGGTCAAACCCCACGGCCCGTCTGGAAAGCAGACGGCGGCCCAGATCGATGCCGAGCCCTGGATGATCTTCAAGAACTCCAAGTATCCGGAAGAGGCCGCGGACTTCATCAAGTTCTTCTTTACCGAGGGGCCTTACATCCGGTATCTGCACTCCGTTCCGGTCCACCTCCTGCCGACCCTCAAGTCGGTGCGCAACTCTCCGGCCTATCAGGACAACGCCATGTACCGGCGTTGGACGGAGTGGGTGGAGATGGACTACTACTACTTCGAGAGGGATCTGGCCAAGCCGACCCTGGTCGTGAAATGGGAGGACCTGCAGCTCCCATTCATGCTGGAGATCTTCGGGTCGAACATCCTGGTCGATATGGTGACCGACGCCGTCCGGGGCATGCCCTCGGCGCAGGCTGCGGCCAAGGCTCAGGCCAGGGCGGAGGAACTGATCACCAAACTGGGTTATAAGCGCTGGTAGGATCGGGGATTGGGCCATCAGAATGGATAACCTTTCCAGTTCACGCAGGCGGCAGGAAGCCCCTGCCGCCTGCGATTCGCAGAGGGAGACGATCGGAATCGGGCAACGCCTGATACGTTTTGCGGGCGGATTCTTCAGCGTCAGCAAAGGGGAGCGGAGCGAACGGGTGGCCGGTTACCTGACCATCATGCCGGCCATGTTTCTGATCCTGGGACTGACGCTCTATCCGGTCGGATACTCCATATGGCTGAGCCTCCTGGAGAAGCACTCATTCTTCCCCCAGGAGCGCTTCATCGGACTTGAGAACTACATCTACCTCTGGAGCGACCCAGAATTCTGGAGCAGTTTCTGGCTGGGGCTGGTCTACTCCTTCTGGACGATCGTTTTCCAGATCATCCTGGGGGTAGCGGCCGCCCTCATCCTGAATGAGGCCTTCATCGGGCGCAATTGGATCCGGGGGATCGTGCTGTTCCCCTACATGATCCCGACGATCGTGGCCGTGATCCTCTGGAAATGGCTGCTCAACGACACCTATGGGGTGGTCAATTACTGGCTCCTGGCCCTCGGGATCGTCGATGACCCCATTAGTTGGCTGGGCGCCGACCACATCATGCTCTCCACGATCCTGATGAGCATCTGGCAGTTCTTCCCCTTCGTCCTGCTCACGATCCTGGCGCGCCTGCAGACGATCCCGGAGAAGCTTTACGAGGCCGCGAAGGTGGACGGGGCCTCGGCATTCAAGCGCTTCATCCACATCACCCTCCCGCAGATCCGCGGCATCCTCTTCGTGGTCATTCTCCTGCGCAGCATCTGGATGTTCACGAAATTCGACACGGTCTGGCTGATGGGGGAGGGGGCAGGGGCCGGGCGTTTCATCCGCACGTTGCCGGTCTACGCCTACATGCGGACCCTGACCTACTACCAGGCCGGTCTCGGCGCGGCCCTGGCGGTGATCATGTTCCTGATCCTGGTGGTTTGTACGATCGTCTATTTCCGGATGTTCCGTGAGGAGGCCGATATCGGATGAAACGCCAACAGTTGCACCGCATCTCGATGCGCACCCTTCTTTACCTCGGCGCGGCCCTTCTGGCCCTCCAGGCCGCCTTTCCCTTCTTCTGGATGGTTTCGACCTCCTTGAAACCTCCGCCGGAGGTCTTTGCGACGCCTCCGGCGTTCATTCCCGAGGAGCCGACTCTGGATAACTTCACACGGCTCTTTACCGCCACCCATTTTCTGACCTACTTCCGGAACAGCATCGTCGTCTGCGGGTGGGCCGTGCTCCTGACGATGATCGCCAGCGCCTTCGGGGCATACAGCCTCACGCGCTTCCGCTACCCGGGACGGGAAAAGTTTGCGGGGCTGATCCTGTGCACCTACATGTTTGCCCCCATCATGGTGGTCATCCCCTTCTTCATCCTCGCCAAGAAGATAGGCATCGAGAACACCCACCTGGCCCTGGTGCTCTCCTTCACCTCCTTCTGCCTTCCCTTCACCCTCTGGATGATGCGGGCCTTCTTTATGACGATTCCGCTCGAACTGGAGGAAGCGGCCCTGGTGGACGGCTGCGGCAGGGTCCGGGCGGTGATGTTCGTCGTCCTCCCTCTGGCCCTCCCGGGGATCATCGCCACGTCCATCTTCACCTTCATCCTTGCCTGGAACGACTACATCTTCACCCGGATCCTCATTGCCTCCGACGAGCTCAAGACACTGCCCGTTGGCGTGCAGGACCTCTTCAACTCGTCGATCATCGATTGGGGGTTGATCATGGCCGCGGGGATGATGATCACGATCCCAGCCCTGATATTCTTCGTCGCGGTGCAGCGCTACCTGATCCGGGGCTGGGGCGCCGGGGCCGTGAAGGGGTAAACCGACAGAAAAAATCCCGGGCCACGGCAGAGGCCGAGGCCCGGGATGGCGGATCAGGCTTATGGGCCCAAGGGGCCCCGATCAGGGTTTGGGAAAAGGGACGCGCAGCTGCTTGCCGAGTTCGATGAAGTCTTGGACCACCGCCTCGGGAATCGGGATGCCTTTGGCCAGGCGTTCGGACTTCGTGTCGAATTCGATCTCTCCGGGGATGTAGATCCGGTTCACCCCTTCGGCCTTGTTAGAGGCCTTGATCTCCCGAATGGCCCTATCGATGGCGGCCGTGAATTCCGGCAGTTCCATGAAGCTTTCCACATTGATGGCCGCAAAGACGCTTCCCACATCGGTCGGCTCGGTCATGTTCTCCGCCAGGAAACCGGGGAAGTGCATCCCGTAATTCGAACCGGTCAGGAGACCGCAGAGGCAATCCACCGCCAGCATGATCCCGTAGCCCTTGTACCCGCCGATGGGGGCGAGCAAGCCCTTCATGGCGGCATGGGGGTCCAGCGTCGGGAGTCCCCGGTCATCGAAGGCCCAGCCGGGTTCCAGCGGTTTGTTCTGCTTGGCGTGCAGGACGATCCTGCCACGGGCCACGACGGTCGTGGCCAGATCGAGGACGAACGGCAGCTCTTTGCCGGCGGGGATGGCGATGGCGAAGGGGTTGGTGCCGAACATGGGCGTTCGGCCACCCGTGGGCGCGGCGGCGGCCGGGGCGTTGGTCGAACTGAAACCGATCATGCCCTCGGGAAGGGCCTTCATGGCCCAGTAGGCCGCTGCCCCGTAGTGGTTGGAGTGGGCCACGGCCGTGAAGGCGACGCCGGTCCGGTGGGCCTTGTCAATCGCCATCTGCATGGCCATGGCCGCTCCCACCTGGCCGATGCTGTTGTGGCAGTCGATCAGGGCAGTGGAGGCCTTATCCCGCACGACGGCCAGATGGGTTTTCGCACTCATGACCCCCTTCTGGATGCGCTCCACGTAGACGCAGAGCATCCGGGTGATGCCGTGGGTGTCCACGCCCCTGAGATTGGCCTCGATCATGGAGTCGGTGAGGAGCACCGCGTCGTCCTGGCTTACCCCGATCCTCTGGAGGATCTCCTGTGTCCATTCCCGAAGCCTCAGAGCCGGGAACATGATACCACTGTCTACGCCTGCCATAACCCTTTTCTCCTTTCCGCGCCGTTGCTTTTTACTTAGATGTTGTGGACCAAATAGCCGCCGTCGACCGGGACCGTGATCCCGGTCACGAAGCCGGCGGCCTCGTTGGAGCAGAGGTAGAGCACCGCACCCATCAGTTCCTGGGCCTGTCCGAAGCGGCCGAAAGGGGTGTGGGCGACCACCGCCTTGCCGCGTTCCGTCAGCGAGCCGTCCTCATTGGTCAAGAGACGCCTGTTCTGCTCGCCCAGGAAGAAACCCGGTGCGATGGCGTTGACGCGGATGCCGTAGGGAGCGAACTCCTTGGCTGCCCCTTCGGTCAGGTTCTTCACGGCGGCCTTGGCGGCGTCGTAAGGCCAGACGCCGGAGAGGGGCACGAAACTCGACATGCTGGCGATATTGATGATACATCCGGGGACTTTCTTCTCGATCCACCGCTTGCCGACCACCTTCATGGGCAGAAAGCAGCCTGCTTCGACGTTGAGCTTCATGACGAACCGAAAGGTCTCCATGTCCTGCTCAATCAATGGTCCCTTTCCCCTTCCGCCGCCGCAGGCGTTCAGGAGGATCTGAAAATCGCCCGCCGCGTCGATGGCCGCGAACATCTGCTCCTCATCCATCAGGTCGACCTGACGGTAATCGACGCCTTCCGTCCGCCCGGTCTCCTTCCGGATGCGTTCGACCGAGGCCTTCAGGGCTTCCTCGCGGACGTCCCAGAGGATCACGTCGGCACCGGCCCGGGCCATCGCGCAAGCCATGTCCGTCCCCAGCACGCCGCCGCCGCCGGTCACCACCGCCTTCCTGCCGGTCAATGAGAACATCCTGCATAGGTAATCGCAGACCATTCCGGTGTTTGCGGGCTGCCGATCTTTGGCTGTCATCGCTCGCCTCCTTGATTGAATCGCTTTTCCGGACATTGTCGGCTCCAGGTGCCCCGGTTGCCCGAGGATCAGAAGGGCCGTGCCACGATCCCTTGATGAGAATAGGAAAAGCGGTCTGGGATGTCAAGGATATCTTAGGCAGGGAACTCCCCTTGACGTCACCGCCGACTGGATTCCCATCCCGCATGCGGTCGTTCCCGTGATATTTATATGAAGAGCTTGAAAAACCTCTTGACGATGGAGACTTCTGGGAGTATATAGCCAAATAGGAATATATGGAGATCAGCCATGAAGGAATTCATCAAGGTCATGAAGGCCCTGTCTGATCCCAACCGGGTCAGGCTTTTGAAGATGTTGCAGAGGCGGGTAATGTGCGTTTGCGAGATCCAGGCGGCGCTGGGGATTGCACAGCCGACCGTCTCCAAACATCTCAAGATCCTCGAGGATGCTGGGCTGGTTGTCCGGCAGAAGGACGGCCTCTGGGTGAACTATTCCCTGACCGATGGCGGACGGAGTCCCTATGCGGCCAGCCTTCTGGGAAATCTCCGTCATTGGCTTGCCGAAGACCCCGACATCCTCGAGTTGCTTAAGAAGAGCAATGCCGTCCGGCGGGAGCATCTCTGTGGTCCCCATGTCTGAATCTCTATATTGCCATACATCGATACAGACGGAGGGGAATCATGGGGCGGCGATGTGGTGCCGGAGTGAGGAGGGATTCTAGGGGTAGAGGAGTTTGAAAGATGAAAGAGAGAACCAAACTGTTGCTCATCGCGGCCGGATTTCTGGCCGCTTATTACATTCCTTGGGACCACGAGGTGATCCGCCGTTCAGGCCTGGAGGCCTTCATGATGCTCCAGGAGTACGCCCGCCAGCACGTCCTGACCTGCCTGATTCCCGCCTTTTTCATCGCCGGGGCGATCGCGGTCTTCGTCTCCCAGGCCTCGATCCTGAAGTACTTCGGGGCCCAGGCAAACAAAATCCTCTCCTATTCGGTGGCCTCGATCTCGGGAACGGTCCTGGCCGTCTGCTCCTGTACGGTCTTGCCGCTTTTCGCGGGGATCTACATACGGGGCGCTGGAATCGGCCCGGCCACGGCCTTCCTCTATTCGGGACCGGCGATCAATGTCCTGGCAATTGTCCTGACGGCCAAGGTTTTGGGGTGGCAGATGGGCCTGGCCCGGGCGGTCGGCGCCGTGCTCTTTTCCATTGTCACCGGCCTGCTCATGGCATTTTTCTTCCGGAGGGAGGAAGCCAGCCGGACCGCAGGCCAGATCTATCTCCCCGACGAGGACGGCAAGGATCGCAAGCTCTGGCAGGACGCCCTCACCATGCTGACGATGGTCCTGATCCTCGTCTTTGCCGCCTTCGCGAGGCCCTCTGACGCCGACGCCGCTGTCTGGAAGATGATTTTTGCGGCCAAGTGGTATGTAACTGGAGGGCTCATGATCGTCCTGGCCGTCATGCTGAAGAGCTGGTTCGTCAAAGACGAGATCACCTCATGGGTCCAGGCGACCTGGGGTTTCATGAAGCAGATTTTTCCCCTTTTGCTGGCCGGTGTGCTTGTGGCGGGCTTTCTCTTGGGCCGTCCGGGCTACACCGCCTTGATCCCGGAGCGTTACATCGTCGGCCTTGTGGGCGGCAATTCCCTCTGGGCGAACCTTTTCGCCTCGGTTTCTGGGGTCCTGATGTACTTTGCGACGCTCACGGAGGTCCCGATCCTTCAGGGGCTCATCGGTTCCGGCATGGGACAGGGCCCGGCGCTGTCGCTCCTCCTGGCGGGTCCGGCGCTGTCGCTCCCCAGCATGATCACCCTCTCGGGAATCATGGGGATTAAGAAGACGCTGGCTTATTGCGCCATTGTTGTGGTTCTGTCCACGGCGGCAGGGATGGCCTATGGATGGCTGGTCGTATAGAGAAAGGAGAACTTAGATATGGAGATCAAGATCTTGGGACCGGGATGCGCCAATTGCCAGAAGGTCGAGCAGTTGGTCCGGGAGGCGGTGGCCGAGGCAGGCGTAGAGGCCGATATCGGCAAGGTCAACGACATCATGAAGATTGCTCAATACGGGGTCTTCGGGACGCCGGCGGTGGTGGTGGACGGCCAGGTAAAATCCGTGGGGAAGATCCCCAGGAAGGATGAGATCCTGGCCTGGATTGGGGCCGGGAAGCCCTGATCCGCCAGTCGGTTTTGCAGTGGAGATCTCCCTGCGGGGCGGCAGCCCCACATTTGGGGCGCCTGAGCGGTCAAATAGGTCTGGGGCGTGGGGTGCCTCGCTGAAAGGGGAATCGGCAGTGTGAAAATGGAGAATTCCATAAGGGGGAAGGAAAAGGGAGGAGGGTATGGCTGAAAGTGTGGGGAAGCGGTTGTCGTTTCTGGATCGATACCTGACGCTGTGGATCTTTCTGGCCATCGGCCTGGGGATTGGGATCGGCTATTTCCTGCCAGCGCTCTCGAGGTTCATCACGGGCCTCCAGGTGGGGACAACCTCCATTCCCATCGCTGTGGGGCTGATCCTGATGATGTACCCGCCCCTGGCGCGGGTGAAATACGAAGAGATGGGAAAGGTCTTCAAGAACAGACGGATGCTCGTCATCTCGCTCCTGCAGAACTGGATCGTCGGCCCCCTGGTCATGTTCATCCTGGCGATCCTCTTTCTGCGGAACTACCCGGAGTACATGGTCGGTGTCATCCTCGTGGGTTTGGCCCGGTGCATCGCCATGGTCATTGTCTGGAACGAGTTGGCCGAGGGAGACCGGGAGCTTGCCGTGGGACTTGTGGCCTTCAACGCCATCGCCCAGGTCCTGTTCTACGCGGTCTACATCTACGTTTTCATCACGTTGATGCTTAATTGGCTCGGATTGGCGGAAAGCCTCAATATCAAGGTGTCCATGGCGGAATCAGCCAGGACGGTCTTCGTCTATCTCGGGATTCCCTTCCTGGCGGGCTTGATCACCCGTTATGGCCTCATCGCAGCCAAAGGAGAGTCATGGTTCAACACCATCTTCATGCCGAAGTTGAGCCCTCTGACCCTTGTGGCCCTCCTCTTTACGATCGTCGTCATGTTCTCCACCCAGGGGGACAAGATCATCGCCTCGCCCCAGGACGTGGTCATCGTGGCGATCCCGATGCTCCTGTATTTCCTGATCATGTGGTTCGTGACCTTCTTCATTATCCGGAAGATTGGCGGGAACTATCCCCAGACCACGGCGGTCTCCTTCACGGCGGCCTCCAATGATTTCGAACTGGCCATCGCGGTGGCCATCGCCATCTTCGGGATCAACTCGGGTCAGGCCTTTGCCACGGTGATCGGGCCGCTTCTCGAGGTGCCGGTCCTGATCATTCTTGTCAACGTGGCCATCCGCTTCCGGAAAAAGTATTTCTCAGGATAAAAAGGATTCCCGGCGGCGTTCTGCCGGGCAGAGGCCGAGAGATGAGACGGATAGGAATCGGGTGAATGCGGCAAGGGGTTGTCCATATGGGAGAACTGAACAAGATTTACGTCGAGCCGACGAACCGCTGCAACCTGACCTGTGTGACCTGCATCCGGAATGCCTGGGAAGAACCGTTCGGGGATATGGACTGGTCGGTTTGTCAGGCCTTGATCGATGGATTGGAGGTTTTCCCCGGTTCCAAGACAGTTGCCTTTGCGGGCCTGGGCGAGCCGCTTCTCCACGAACGATTTCCGGAGATGGTCCGCTTGGCCCATGAGCGGGGACTCCGGACGGAGATGACGAGCAACGCGATGCTCCTTACCCCGCTGCTGGCCGAAAGGCTTGTGGATGCCGGCTTGGACCAGTTCACCGTCTCCATCGACGGGGCCTCGGACGAGGCCCATGGGGCGATCCGGCCGGGGGCGTCGCTGGAGGCGATTACGACGAATGTCCGGGCGCTACAACGGCTGAGCGCGGAGGCGTCCGAGACACCGCTCAGGATCGGAATCGAATTCGTGGCAATGAAACGCAACGTACACCAACTGCCGTCGCTGCGGGAGATCGCCTGGCGGATCGGGGCCTCCTTCATTCTTGTCACGAACCTCCTGCCTTACACAGCGGAACTGCAGGACGAGATCCTCTACAACCTGGGGCCGATCAGCTACGAGGGAGAGGGATCGCCGGACGATCCCCTCTGGATCCTCCCCCATATGGACTGGAACCGGGACACCCAAGGACCGCTTGCCAGGGTCATGCGCTTGCAGCCGAAGTGGAGTTTCCTCGACATCCGGATGAACCAACGGAGCAACCACTGTCCTTTCGTGATGACGGGAAGCGTGGCCGTGGCCTGGGACGGAAGGATCAGCCCATGCCCGGCCCTCCTGCACTCCTACCGCTGTTTCATCCGGGGCCGCAAGAAAGAATTCCGCCGTTGCGAATTCGGCCGCCTGCCGGAACACTCTCTCCTCGAGATATGGACGGATCCTGAATACACGGCCTTTCGTGGTCGCGTTCGGGCCTTCGACTTTTCCCCCTGCTCGGATTGCGGCGGTTGCGACCTGTCGGAGCAAAACGAGAAGGACTGCTTCGGAAATTCCTTTCCCGTCTGCGGGGACTGCCTCTGGGCCAGAGGGGTCCTGCGCTGTGCCTGAAACAGGGTCGCGTCGTTGGGGGACGGGCAAGGGGATCGCACCAGCCATGAAACATGGAGAACAGAAGGGATAGAAACATGACCAGTCACCACCACGATCATAACGACCGGTCTCCCTCGTTGAGAAACCTCGTTATCGCAATGGCTCTCAACGGCGGGATCGTTGCCGTCGAACTTATCACCGGCCTGATGATCCAGAGCATGGCCCTCGTCTCGGACGCTGTTCACAACCTGAGCGACATCGCCCATATGCTCTTCAGTTATTGGGCGGAACGGGTCGCCCGCCGTCCCGCCAATGAGAGAAAAACTTACGGCTATCGGAAGGTCGAGTTCATCGCTGCCTTCGTCAACAGCATCGGCCTGTCTGTGGTGATCGCCTTCGTCTTCTGGGAGAGCCTCCAAAGACTCGCCTCGCCGGCCGAGGTCCCCGGTTGGGAGATGCTCTGTGTCGCCGTGGTGGCCCTCGTCGGGAACGGTGCGGCGACGTGGCTTCTCCGGAGCATCTCCGGCCGTAACCTCAATCTGAGGAGCGCCTGGCTCCATTCCCTCCAGGATGCCCTGTTTTCGTTGGCCGTTATCGTCGGGGCCCTCCTGATCCTCCTCTTCGGCTGGCGTCTGGTCGACCCCCTGATCTCACTGGCCATTAGCATCGCCATCGCCGGCCAGATCGTCGGGGTCGTCCGCCGTGCCGTCGATTCCCTCCTGGACGCCGTTCCGCCGGGTATCGATTTTGCCACGGTCCGGGACGACCTGGCGGCGATCCCCGGGGTCGCGGAGGTCAACGACCTGCACATCTGGCAGACCGGTGCGGACCAGAGACTCCTCTCCGCCCATCTCGTTTCCTGCGGGGACTCTCCCGGCGGCGAGGCGATCATACGAGCCGCCCAGGAGATCCTCCTCACCCGGTATGGGATCAACCACGCCACGCTCCAGATCCTGCCGCTCTCGGCGGGGAAGATGGACCACTGCAGCCACTGCAACTGAACGGACGGCCCGTGCGCGCCTTTGGGTCGATCACCGGGATTCCCTGGAAGCAATGGACCATCGGCAGGCCATTTCCCAAACAACGTGTGGATATTAAGTATCCAACTGGATCGCGCATGGGAGTCAGCGGTGGATAGAAGATATCCATTTGGTGGTGACAGGCCCTGGCCGCTTTCAGGGCCTGTGACAAAATGTATCGTCATATCAGACGCATGCATTATAGATCCTTAAGTGGTATGGCTTTTGCTCATGAGATGACGAAGCGAGGAAACGGCAGGTACCGTTACCGGTCGGACCCACGGATGGGACAGAGGCATTCCGCCTGTTCCTACGATCCGGGTTCGGCCCCGTCCTTCACTCGTGCTACGGAAATGGTTCCCGATTTTAAACCTTCAGGAGGTAATGAAAAGAGATGCAGGCAAAGAAGATGATCGTTACGGCAATGGTGGTGGCGTCCGTCCTGGCATTGGGCGGCGAGTCTTTTGCGAGGGGCGGCGGGGCCGGAGGCGGCAGAGGACAGATGGGATCGTCGGTATCCCAGTCCGGCGGCCAGGTTCGTCCTGATGATTCTCAACGCCGCGATGGCACCTTTCTGAGCACAGGGACCACGGCAAACGGTTCGACAACCCGTCCCTCCAGCGGTCAGGGGGTCATGGACGGCACGGGGATCCATCCCCAGAACACGATGCCCTGACCGGATAATCGAATGCGATGGCGGTTGCACGCTGGATTCCCCGCAGATGGCGGCGGTCCGTTGATGCCGAGACCCAAAGGATCCTGTGGAGGGCGCTCTGGTATCGCCAAGGAAAGGTTGGGGCAATCTGTCCATGTGTATCCGATGGTTTCATGTTTTGGACGGGAGTCCAGCGACGGATCGATGAAAATATGATACAATATCTTTTATCCATCAGCGGTTCTTGGGCGGCCCTGTGCCGCCTTCCCGGTCCCCGGCAGAACCGCTGGAGAAAAGCAGGGAACGGGGTATGAACAGGCGAATGATGATGGTCGTGATGCTGGCCTTGGCGGCGATGCTGGCATCTCCGGCGATGGCGGCCCGGGAATGGCGCGGGGGGTACGGCAACGGACCGGGCGCCGTCAGGGATGTCACCTCGGTGCCGGGGCTCAATCTGAGCGCCGAGCAGACGGAAAGGGTCAAAACCCTTCGGGAGGCCCATCTGAAAGACATCGAGCCCCTCCTGGACCAGATCCAGGCCCGGGGTCAGGAACTCCGCAAACTCTGGTTGGCGGAAACGCCGGAACGTGAGAAGATCCTGGCCCTCCAAAAGGTGGTTCACGGACTTCGCGGTCAGCTTTTGGAGAAACTCGCGGCGTACCACCTGGCAGTGCGTCAAATCCTGACGCCGGAACAGCAGGCGAAGATCAAGGACTTCGCCGTTGAGCAGCATATGAGACACAGGGGCGCCGGCATGCGGTGGGGGCCGCCACAGGGTGCCGGCCAGCCCTGATATCTTCGCGGCGATCCGGTAGATGCCCGATTCCCGCTGCTACCTGTTGAAAACCGGATCGGGTGGGATACCGCAGGACCGGAGTTGGCGGTCTATGCAAACCGAGGAGGGATCGTCTTGAAGGCAGCGGTGCTGAGAGGGCCCTATGATCTGAGGGTGGAAGAGGTCCCCCGTCCGAAGGTTCTGCCGGGGCATGTGGTGGTGAAGGTGAAGGCGACGGCCATCTGCGGGACCGATGTGGGGATCTATAAGGGAAAGGTGGTTCCGCCCAGGATGCCGGTGATCCAGGGACACGAGTCCACCGGCGAGGTGGTCGAGGTGGGCCCCGGCGTCACGGATCTGAGGGTCGGGGACCGGGTGGTCCTTAATTCCATCATCTTCTGCCGCCGTTGCCCCGCCTGCTATGCCGGCCGCGTCAACCTCTGCCCCAACGGCGGTCTGATGGGCAGGGAGGTGGATGGGACCTTCGCCGAGTATGTGGCCGTACCCGATTACAACTGCATCAAGATCCCGGACTCGATCTCCTATGAGGACGGGACCTCCCTGATTGCCCTGGCCACAGTCTTTCGCTCCCACGACAAGATCCGCATCAACCCCGGCGATACGGTGGCCGTCATCGGCCAGGGGGCGGCCGGCCTCCTGCAGACGAGGCTCTCCGTGATCAGCGGTGCCGAGCCGGTCTTCGCCTGGAGCCGCAGCCAGTGGAAACTCGACATCGCTGAGCGCTTCGGTGCGCGGGTTATCAACGCGGGCCAGGTGGACCCCGTCAAGGCGGTGAAGGAGGCCACGGACGGCGCGGGAGTCGATGTGGCCATCGAGAGCATCGGATCGAGCGCCACGTTGCACCAGGCCATGGAGGTCGTTCGTCCCGGAGGAACCGTCCTCTTCTTTGGGATCGCCCCGGCGTCCCTGGACGACTTCAACGGCTATGCCATGTACTACAAGGAGCTCAAAATCGTCGGCAGCAGGGGAATGGCGCCGGTCGATTTCCACATGGGGATCAAGGTGGTTCAAAGCGGGAAGGTAGACCTGCACAGCCTGATTACCCACCGTTTTGACCTTGACCACGTCAAGGATGCCTTGGAGCTGGTGGACAAGAGGCCGGGCGATGCCCTGCGCGTGGTGGTGCGGATCTGACCGGACCGGGGTTCCTCAATATCTCAGGGGGAGAAGAGAACCCCCCCTCTCCCTCAAAACAACATCGCGGCCCCCTCCATGGGGATGGCCTCTTCCCCCCCAGGTTCCCCTTATTTTAGCGGAAAGGCAACAGATATCCGGATGGTCCTACAATGATCGATTCAGGGTTGGATGGCTTGCGCAGGGGTGGGGAAGGGGGGCGACCCTGCGGTCGTCCCCCTTCGGAATGGCGAAAAATCCCTACTTGGTTGCATTGATCTTCTCGACCCAGGGTTTGTAGCTGGCGTATTCGGGCATCGCATAGATCGGGGCCACCGCCTTCTGGAACTCGGCGATGTTGGCCTCGCTGATGATGCACCCCTTCTGCTTGGCCTGGGCCAGGTAGTCGTCCTCGGCCTTGTTCCAGGCCTTGATCTGGAAGGCGGTCGCCTCCTTGGCGGCGTCCTTCATGGCCTTCTTGTCTGCCGCGCTCAGGGAGTCCCAGAACTTCTTGCTGACCATCAGGAGCTCAGGCAGGCGGGCATGGGCGTCCTTGATGAAGTTTTTGGCCACCTCGTAGTGGTTCTGCGAGACCCAGCTCGGGACGTTGTTCTCCGCGCCGTCCACGACGCCCGTCTGGAGGGCGCTGTAGACTTCGCCGTAGGCGATCGGGGTCGGGGTGGCGCCCAGCAGCTTCACGAGGTTGACCATGATGGGATTGGGCTGGACCCGGATCTTGAGCCCCTTGAGATCGGCCACGCTCTTGAGGGGTTTGTTGGTGTAGAAGTTTCGGGAACCGGGGTCGAAGTAGCCGACGCCGACGATCCCCACTTTTTCCATCGCCGCCAGGAAGTGCTGGCCGACCGGGCCGTTCAGAACGTTCCACATGTGATCCTGGGATCGGAAGAGGTAGGGCATGGAGAAGACGCCGATCTCCGGGAAGACCGAGATCGCCGGGGAGGTGGAGACCCGGACGAATTCGATCACACCGAGCTTGGCCTGCTCCACGACGTCGTTTTCCGAGCCGAGCTGGCTGGAGTTGTAAACCTGGATCTTGTACCGGCCTTGGGTCA
>JAJFUM010000477.1 GCA_021372415.1 Deltaproteobacteria bacterium | reverse complement strand
GACGGTGCCGGAAACGGACGTCGGGAGAGAAAGCGGGGCGTCCCGGCTCTTTGCAGGCCTGTGGAGGCAAACCCCGGCGGGGGGGAGACGGGGGCCGCCGGCACAGCTCATCGCCCAGGCTCCCGAGGCACAGGAGGTCGGCAAAGATGAACCCCCGGATCTTGTTGATGGATGCCGGTGGAAGCGCCCGCTACTGCTTTCCCGCGTGCAGGGAATCCATCATCGCCCTCATCCTGCCCGCCCAGAACGTGAAGGAGTCCCTGGCCGACCCGTACCGGGTGAATCTTTCCGTGAACCCCGCCGTCCGCTCATCCTGGCCTGCGCCGATCACCTCGCCGCTCATGCTGTCGAGCACGAGGACCTCCATCCCGGTTGCGCCGGAGCCGGACCAGGAGTCCGTGACCCCTTTCTTTACAACGCTTGCCGCCAGCCCCACGGGAATGACCGTCGTGACGCCGCTGACCACGGGCCTGCTCTGCCTGAGCCCTGTCAGCGCGTATTGAACGCGTGCCACGTCGGCACCCGGCGCGCCGACGTCGGGGTACTTGTCCTTCACGGCGTTGACGAGCTCCTGGTGGAAGGCGTCGGAGAGCTCTTTCATCACCTCGGGGTCGATGCCCTTGTCCTCGGAATCAGGGGCGAAATAAAATACGACGCGGTCGATCATCAGCTTGTCGTACGGTGAAAAGTCATGTCCCGGCTTTATCCAGCGCATCTTGACACCGCCTTCCGGTCCCGGCTGCAGGTCCTTGTAATGGCCGCCCAGGAAACCGGACGGTCTGGTGGTCGATGCGCATGCAGCGACCGACACCGCGAGCGCCACGCTCAACACTGCCGTAAGGGCCGATCTTACAGATCCGTTCATGGGGTTCTCCTTTGAACACGCTCTGTCCCGGGCAGGGAATATCGCCTGCGATTCATCCCCGGGTCTTCCCTGTTCCTCAGAATTTCCTGCAGATGAGAATCTGCCCGTAGTCGCCCTTCAAACGATGCTCGCAATGGGAGTCGAAGAGCCACTTGCCGATCACGGTGAGCTTGCCGCCGCAGAAAGGCGGCAGCCAGAGCAGGGCCGGGCCGAAGCCGTAGGCCTCCCCCTTGAAGTCGTCGATCAAGGCGCCGTCCCCGCTGTCGTCGGTGAGCTGGTCATAGTAATACCCCTGGGCACCGAGGGCGAAGGTTTTCGACAGGAACTGGTTCACCATGAAGTCCACATGGAACTCGGTGCCCGTTTTGTAGTCGGTGTCGCCGTTTTCCGTGTTGATCAGGATGCCCGGCATGAGAGAGATCTCGGTGCCGGTCTTCGAAGAGAGCCAGGTGAAGGCGAAGGACGTGTCGAACCCCCAGTAGTTCCTTCCCGTGTTTGCAAGGCTGCTCGTGCTGTAGGCGCCTGTGGGCATGAAAATCATCTCCATGACCTTGACGTGGAAATCGCCGGCTTCCCAGAAAAGGGAGCCTGCCAGGACCGAATCGCCGAGGTTGAGGTCCCTGTCACTTTCTTCAAAGGTACCG
>JAJFUM010000350.1 GCA_021372415.1 Deltaproteobacteria bacterium | reverse complement strand
GGAGCCCACCCGACAGGGAGGACCGCCCAAGGGGCCGGTGATGCTCATCAGACCGCTGTAGGCCTGGGCGACCATGTCATAGGAGGGGCGCGCCACGTATGCTTGGGGACTGTCATGGCCGAAGCCGGAGACAGCCGCGTAGATGATCCGGGGATTTATCCGCTGGATCTCTTCCCAGCCGAATCCCATCTTCTTCATCGTGGATGGGCGGAAATTTTCGACGATCACATCGGAGACCCCGATCAGTTCCCAAAGGATATCCTTCCCCTTCTCCTGTTTCAGATTGAGCACCAGGCTCTTCTTGTTGCGGTTCAGGCTGATGAAATAGCCGCTGTGGTTCTTGCCTGGCTCGCCGGCGAAGGGGCCGTATTCCCGCGCGTCGTCGCCCTGTGGGGGTTCCAGATGAATCACTTCGGCCCCAAGATCGGCCAGAAACATCGTCGTCGTCGGTGCCGCCAACACATGACTCAGGTCGATCACCCGGATTCCTTCTAATGCTTTTCGCATAATCATTCCATGCTACGCGGCATAGGCCGCCTTAGGATACTGGACGTAACTCGTGACACGTCTGGGCCAGCAGAGAAACGTTCCCATAATGATTATCTTTATGATCGATCTTATTCCATGTTTGTTCATGGTCTGCATCGTAATCTCATAGCCTGCATCGGAATGTCTCAGAACACCGATACCCCTATCTGCAGTCAAGACCCTTTGCAATCGGATATCCACTTTTCTACTTCCATCGGAAACCACGGTCCACCCTGAACCCATTCGTCGTCGTGCAGAGCCACCACCCCGAGAATGGAGTACCACAAGCTGGGAAATTTAATAGGGCATTAACGTGTATGTCTTCCACCTGCGGACTATCTTCTCTCCACGATCATGCAGATGCCCTGGCCTCCACCGCCGCAGATCGTCTCCAGACCCCAGCGGACATCCCGGCGCTGTATCTCATGCAGAAGCGTCACCAGACGCATGGCCCCCGTTGCTCCGATCGGATGTCCCAGCGAAATCCCCGAGCCGTTGACGTTCACCTTTGCTTCGATCTCCGCATCGCTGAGCCCCGACATCCTCGCATCGGCAAGACACTGCACTGCAAACGCCTCTTGGACCTCGATCAAATCTACCTCTCCGATCGATATCCCTGCTTTCTTCAATGCCTTTCCCACCGAATCCGGCACGGCCGGATAGGTGACCGTCGGGTCCGTCGCCGTGACCGCGCAGGACCGAAAATAGGCCAGCGGTTCCGCACCAAGTTCCTTCGCTTTTCGTTCAGATGCCAGAATCACCACCGCCGCGCCGTCGTTCTCCGACGAAGAGTTTGCTGCCGTACATACCCCGTCAGGATATACCGGTTTGAGCTTCGCAATCTTCTCCAACGTTGTGTCACGCCTCGGTCCCTCGTCCACGGCAAACGATTCCTCGCCCCCCACCGGCACGGGAACGATTTCCCCGGAAAACTTCCCGGCGTCCCAGGCGGCAATTGCACGCTGATGACTCCGGATTGCCCAACGGTCCGCTTCCTCCCGTTTGATCCCCTCACGCTTCGCGGCCACCTCAGCCCAGGTCATCATCGAACTCAACTCGCCGTATCGTCCCACAGGCTGGCTCATGACCCTCGCCCGCTGAATCCGATCATAAAAAGGGATCCCCCACATTGCCAGCGCCCCGTGAGCTTTGGGCATAAACCCGTACTTCTCGTGCTTCCTGCCACCAAGTCCCCACTTGATGTCTCCGGGTAAATACAGCTCTGCCTGACTCATCGAATCCATCCCGCCCGCCGCTACGATCTCCGCGTTCCCCGTCTGGATCTTCATTGCCCCAAAAAAAATAGAGTCCAATCCCGAACAGCAGCGCCGGTCTAATACCACCCCAGGAATCGTGTCCGGCCAACCGGCATCCAAAACCGCCATGCGCGCCCCATTGGCGCATTCCCCGTTCTGGTATGACGTGCCCATAATCACGTCGTCGATAGCCGCAGGATCTACCTTCGCACGCTTTGCCGCCTCCGCCAAAACAAGCCCACCCAAACGGTAAACGGGGACATCCCGAAGCGATCCGCCATACCCCCCGATCGCCGTCCGAACGCCACTGAGAATAACCACGTTCTCCATAAATTTCCCTCTTTGCTTCCTTTGGTATAAGCTTGAACAAGTTAACTGCCGGGAAGGTTGCATGATCCCATATTTGTCAAAGGGTCTAGACTAGCTGAGGGGATTTTTTCTCAGCATTGCTAGAACGAGTTTGTAAGTATCTTGGTTCCGATAATTGAATCGGAACTCACATGCTTTGAGGTGGAGATAGAAGGTTGTTTTGGGGATGCCATGGA
>JAJFUM010000347.1 GCA_021372415.1 Deltaproteobacteria bacterium | reverse complement strand
GAGCACCTCCCTCTTGAGAAGATCCATGGACAGGTCTCCGACGACAAGACGAGTCGCATCTTTTGCCCCCGTAGCTCTCCGGATCAACGCCTGCACCCGCGCCAGCAGCTCGGAGAATGAAAAGGGTTTCGTCAGATAGTCATCACCGCCGCTTTGAAGTCCTTTCACCCGATCATCCACCGATCTTTTGGCACTCAGGATGATGACAGGCGTATTGATCTTTTCGAGCCGCAATCGATGGATGAGGGTCAGGCCGTCCATTTTGGGCAGCATGATATCGATGATGGCTGCATCGTAGGGCTCATGGAGCGCCAGGTGGAGGCCCGTCTCTCCCTCCCTGGCATGGTGAACGACGAAGCCCGCCTCTCTGAACCCCTTCAGTACGAATGAAGCGATCTTGAGATCATCCTCGATCAAGAGCAGGCGCATGGTCTTCCCCTTGTTTTTCGATATGATGAAAAGACTCTATCCCAGGCCGGGGGCAATGGCCCTTGGAAGCCAGCCTCTTATCGGTCCGGCTCGCTCACCCGTGCGGAGCGAAAATTGCTCCAGGGATGCGTAGCCATGGATCTGGGTGGAGATTATCATAAGCGATATCCCTTCGCAACGGCGACGGATGAGCCGCATCACCTCACGGGACGGGGTCGGGAGCGTTCCTGGCCAAAAGCTGCTTAATTTTTTTGGAAATCATCCGAAAATAATAGACGGATAGCTTTCCGGGGCGGATGGGTATGCAAGGGGCGACCCCCTGCCCTCGATATAAAACGGAGCGCAGAAGATGCTGAAAATCCTCATCGGCCTCATCCTGATCCTTCTTTTCTTCGTTGCCCTTTTCTTCAACAGACTCAAGGAGGCGCTCAGCACCGGCGGCATGGCCGTCCTGCTCGCGATCCTCGTGGGCCTGGCCAGTGCCGCGGCCTGGATGGGGTTTACGGACAAAGGAATGACGAACACGGTGGCCGGCCCGGCAAGCAAGGCTGCTCTCCCCGCTGCCGAAGCGCCCGTGCAGGCCGTCGTCATCCCCGGCGACGGGACCCCCGGCGCCCCTCCGAGAGGGGCAGCGGCCGGTGAGGGCGCCCTGAGCGTGCAGGAGATCTACGAGAGGGTCAGCCCCTCCGTCGTCGTGGTCTACAACCTCAATGAAACCGGGCAGACCCGCGGCCATGGAACGGGATTCTTCATCGAACCCTGGGGGATGGTGGCGACCAACTATCATGTCGTCGAGGGGGCCTCGTCCCTCAAGATCAAGACGAAAAGTGGCACGGTGATGGACATCAGGGGAATCGCCGCCTCGGATGCGGAAAACGATGTCGTCATCCTGTCCGCCATCCTGCCCGTTGACAGCATCCGGACCCTCAAGATGACCCCCTCCCTTCCGCAGGTGGGCGACAAGATCGTGGTCATCGGAACGCCTTACCACCCCCAGCTGGCGCAGACCATCACCGACGGCCTCGTCTCCGCGATTCGCCCGCTGGCCGGTGGAAAGAGGCTGATCCAGATCTCGGCACCCATTTCCCCGGGCTCGAGCGGGAGCCCCGTGATGAACACGAAGGGAGAGGTCGTCGGCATCGCGACGCGCGTCCACCGCCAGGCATCCCACATCGGGATCGCCGTACCGGGGGAGATCATTTCGGGCCTGACCCCCTCTTCTCCATTCCCCGTGGCGAGCCTGCCCGTCCTTTACGCCGGGCAAATGGCGGCGGCAGGCGAGCCGACGCCGCAGCCGGGCGAGGCGCAGCGCAGGATGGAGGAGGAGAGGCGGAGAGCCCTCGAACAGCAGACAAAGATCCAGGAGGAGCGCAGGAAATTGCGCGAACAACAGATCGGCGAAGCGGTCGACCTCCTCGACAAGGCGAAGCACAATATGAGCTTCGATCGCTACGAAACCGCTTACGGGCAGTATGAAAAGGCCCTCCAGATCTTCCGGGGCCTGGGGGAAGCACAGGGCATGGCGGTCTGTCTCGAGCATATGGGTATCATCCATCAGAAGCGGGGACGCCAGGACCTTGCCCAGGAGTATTTCCGCCAAGCGGCCACGCTGAGGGCACAACGCTAACATTCATCGTCTATTCGGTCTATTCCGTCTATCCAGTCAGGATTCACCTGAATCAACAAACGGAAGATGGCTAGGATCAGTCTGCAGGGCTCCTGTTTCCGGATGCCGGCCGCGTGGAGGCTGCCTGCCACCTGCAGCCTGTAACCTTTCCTGCTCAACTTCCGTCGAAATCTGCCGATAATTGATAAGGGAGCCGCCCCGCTGCGGGAGGGCTGCCTCTATCACGGTCTTTCAATGGAGGTCCGGGTGATCATCGTTGCAGCACTGTTTCTCACTACGCTCCTGTTCGCTGTGATCTTCTACCGCAAGCTGAGGGAATCTTTCAGCCGCCGTGCGCTTTTTTTTCTCGGCGCAGTTCTCGCTTCCGTGGGTTGTTTTTTCGCCTTTTGCGATTTCGTCATGCTGCGCGACGCCGTCCAGATGACGCAGCGGCCGTCCATTCTCATCAGGGGGCCGTTTTACATCACGATCCTGCTCACGGTGCTCTTCTACCGGAGGCTGAGGAAGCTCCTGCGCCGCCGTGTCGTACTGTCTTTTGTAATCGTCCTCGGCATCATCACGTGCAGCTTCGCCAGTTTCCATTTCACGACCCTGCGCGAGTTCCTCAGCGGGAGCCGGGAGTACCAGTTTGCCAAACGGGTCAAGAATGCCGCCCAGAGCGCCGTCGTGAAATTCAACACGCAGGAACAGGAAAGCGTGTTCGCGCTCAGCAACCAGGACCTCTACCGGAGAGTCTCTCCCTCCGTTGTCCTCGTCAGCTGCCCGGGCAAGGGCTACGGAACGGGGTTTTTCTACGGGCGCGATGGCATCGTCGTGACCAATCACCATGTCATGCAGGGTGTGACGCACGCAGAGATCGTCACCCACCGCGGCCAGAGGTACCCCGTGCACGGAGTTGTGGCCGAGGATGCGGCCAACGACCTCATCCTGCTGTCGACGGGCATCCCCCCTGACGAGGTCAGGGCCATCAGCGTGAACCCCTCCTCGGCCGATGCCGGTGATCGGGTCTTTGTCGTCAGCCGCCAGAAGATCTTTACCGATCTCCTGGCCGAAGGCACCGTATCCTCCGCGCCCGTCCATCCCTGGGTGGGGGTCCGGCTCACCACGGCGCTCACCTACGGGGCAAGCGGGAGCCCCGTATTCAATTCACGGGGAGAGGTTGTCGCGATCATCCGGGCCGGCGATCAGAAGGACTACCAGACGGGGTTCGCCATCCCTGCGGCCAGGCTGTCGGCCCTCGCCGCGAAGAATCCCTACCCGCTTTCGCAGATGGCCGCCTCGGAAACCCTCGACCCCAGCATCCTCGCGACGTCCGCTGCCCGCGACGCCGGTGCGCGCTAAAAAAGCGTGCAGCGTGAAGCGCGTAGCGTGTTAAGAGCCGTCCGTAATTCCTATACCCAATACCCCGTACCCAATATCCAAGATGCCCGGTCCCGGGAGATGTTTTCATCTCGACCCCGATCCCCCTCTGATGTATACAAACACTGTTTGCCGAAAAGAGAGGCTGCATGGACCGGGGTTTGAGCATGATCGCCATTTTTGACGCTATCGAAGTAGCCGCCCGTGCCCACCGCGGGCACAGCAGGAAGGGGACGCAGATCCCCTACATCGTCCACCCTCTTGCCGTGGCGAAGATCCTCATCGAAGCCTGCTGCGCGGAGGACGTGGTTGTGGCGGGCATCCTCCACGACACCGGGGAGGACACGCCCTTGAGCCTCGACGAAATCCGGCACACATTCGGGGATCCCGTCGCCCGGATCGTGGAAGGCGCCTCGGAGCCGGACAAGTCAAAGCCCTGGGAGGAAAGAAAGACACACACCATCGAGTTCCTGAGGAC
>JAJFUM010000339.1 GCA_021372415.1 Deltaproteobacteria bacterium | reverse complement strand
GGACCGCGATACTGCTGTTCGCGGCGGGATTCGAAACCACGACGAACCTGATCGGCAACGGTGTCGCCGCGCTACTCGCCCACCCCGACCAGGCGCGATTGCTGCGTACCCGGCCGGAGTTGGCGACCGCCGCGGTCGACGAACTTTTGCGCTACGACGCGCCCGTGCAAACCAATGGGCGGACCGTACTAGCAGCGACCCGACTGGCTGGGGTCGACCTGGCTCCCGGCCAAGTCGTGCTCACCCTGCTCGGCGCCGCAAACAGGGACCCCGCCCGGTTCCCCATGAAGAGGGTCAGGTAATCCGGGACGGCCTGGTGCATCTTCGCCAGGAACAGGGGTGAGGCGGTCGTCACGGCATCGAGCGGCCTTGTCCAGGTGGTCATGGCCACCGGCCAGGAGGCCAGAAGGACCGCCCGGGCGGCGAGGGCGGGATTGAAGATATTGAAACCCAGCCCCCCGAAGAGCCCCTTGACCAGGACCACGGCCACGATCGCCCCGATCCCGGCCATCCAAAGGGGAAGCGTGGGGGGAAGGACCATGGCCAGCAGGATCCCCGTCACCGCAGCGCTTCCGTCCTTAATTGTCACGGGCTTCCCGATAACACGCTGGAACGCGGCTTCAGCCAGGACCGCTACAATCGTGGTGAAGAGGATCAGCAGCAGGGCCCTGTACCCGAAAAAATAGGTCGCCGCCGCCATGGGAAACAGGAGGGCGATGACGACCCACCACATGATGCTTTGGGCGTCCTGGCGGGCTCGGATGTGCGGGGAAACGGAGGTTTCGAGATTCATGGTTTCACCGCCTTCCTGAGCTGCAGTTCCCGCTTGGCAATCTTGAAGTGTTGGACCAGGAAGATCCGGGCGGGACAGACGTAGGTGCAGCAGCCGCATTCGATGCAGTCCGTTACATGGTACTCCGCCACCCGGTCCCAGTTCTTGATCCTGGCGAAAGCGGCCATGGTACTGGGCATGAGGCCGACCGGGCAGGCCTTGATGCAGCGCCCGCAGCGGATGCAGCTTCCCTCTGCGAAGACCGCGCAGTCCTTCCGATTGAGGACCAGGATCGAAGAGGTCGCCTTGACGACCGGAATCTCAAGCGAGGAGACGGCGGTGCCGGTCATGGGCCCGCCCATGATGACCTTGGCCGCGTCCTCGGTCAGGCCGCCGCACTGCCCGATCACCTCGGCAAAGGAGGTCCCGATCCGGACGAGGAGATTCTTCGGTTCCCGAACGCCGCTCCCCGTCACGGTGAGGACCCTCTCAATGAGGGGCTTTCCCAACTCGACGGCCTCCTGGACCGCCACGGCCGTCCCCACGTTGTGGACCACCACGCCGACATCCATCGGCAGGCCGCCCGAGGGGACCTCCCGCCCCAGGATCGCCTTGATGAGCATCTTCTCGCCGCCCTGGGGATATTTGGTCTTCAGGGGGACGATCTCGATCTCCTTGAGGCCCATCCGCCCGGCCTCCGCCGAGACCGCCTGGAGGGCATCGGGTTTGTTGTCCTCGATCCCGACGATGAGTCTCGGGGCCGAGACCGCCTTGGCGATCGCCCCGGCGCCTGCAAGCAGATCCGCGGGCCGCTCCAGCATCAGCCGATGGTCGATGGTCAGGTAAGGCTCGCATTCGCAGCCGTTGATGATCACGGCTTCAATCCGCTTTTCCGACGGCGGGCTTAGCTTGACATGGGCGGGAAAGGTCGCCCCGCCGAGGCCAACGATTCCCGCCTCGCGGACGGCCTTGCGGATCTGGTCCGAATCGAGATCCCGCCAGGAGAGCCGTTGCGGCCTGGAGGACGCGGCGGGGGGATCCTCAAGGGCCTCGATGACGATCGAGGGGACCGAAACGCCCGTTGCGTTGGGGTGCTTTTCGATTCGGGCGATCTTGCCCGCAATCGGGGCATGAAGGGGGACGGAGATGAACTTCGTGGAATCGGCGATCTTCTGGCCCTCGGCGACAACATCGCCCGGATTGACCACGGCCTCTGCCGGCGCGCCCAGGCTCTGCTGCAGGGGAAGGATCACTCGCTTGGGAAGGGCCGCCCGGACGATCGGAAGCGCCTCCGTGGCTTCCTTCCTATGGCTTACATGGATCCCCTTGGGAAAAGTCTTCATATCCCCCATCACCCCTGTCCGCCCGAAAAAGTCTCCCCACCCGAGTCTCCGGGGATGATCCTCGTCACCCGCGCCAGCCTGTTGCCCTTCCTGCGGATCCGCCCATCATACCACCGAACCACCACGAAGCTGGCCACGAGAAAAGCAAGCGCGCAGACGATACCGCCCGTTTGGTCCGAAACCCGGATTTGAAAGAAGCCGATTAGCCTGGAACCCAAAACATAGCCGGCGATCAAGGAGAAAACCGGCAGAAGATAAACGACAAAACTCGCGGCGACGACACCCCTGGCTGATATCTCGAGCTCGACGCTGTCGCCGGGCTTGGCGCCCGAGGCGCCTGCCGCCTCGATGGTGGCGGTCCCGTCGGCACCGCGGTGGCAGGCCCTGCACCTCTCACAGGACTCTGAGGTCGGCAGTGAAACCTCCACCACGTCCGGTGCGATGACCCTTGTCACGACACCCCGTTCCTGCATAGCCGCCACCCTGTCTTCAGGGCAAACCGTCGGGGAAAGAGAAGGCCTCCGGAATGGAAAATGACCAAAGCGTTCCCCCTCTCCACCGCGCAGGCACGCACTGTGCCTGCATTGCCGAAGGTGCGCTGACAAATAGCACATCCACCCGGGAAGTCAAGGGCTAATCGCATTTTTTCAGGAGATCCAATATGCCAGGCAATATTATTCATGAATAATATTGCCTAAATCAAGGCCCCTGGATGGAGCTCAGCCCCCCTCTTCTTCGACGAATTCCGAAACCTGGCCACCCCGCCAGAAGCGGCCTTTGTCGTCGATCATGATGAAGGCCACGCCCGGGATCTCCGCCACGATCCGGGAGGCCCTCTCCGGCCCCAGGACGAAAAAGGCGGTGGCGTAGGCATCTGCCACGGCCGGGTCGGCGGCCATAACCGTAACGCTCCGGACGCCCACGGCTGGATAGCCGGTCCTCGTATCGAGGATGTGGTGGTACCGCCTTCCCTTGTATTCGAAGAACCGCTCGTAATCCCCGCTCGTCACGACGGAGCAGTCCTTCCGAACACGGAGGCGTAGGACCGTCCCCCCCTTCCGGTCGGGGTCCTGGATCCCGCAGGTCCATCCCTCGGCCCCTTTCTTGCCTGAAAAATACAGATCCCCCCCGGCATCGACGATCGCATCGGGTATCCCCCCCTGGCGCATCACCTGGACCGCACGGCCGGCCGCATATCCCTTGGCGATGGCCCCCAGACCGATGGCCATCCCCGGGCGTTTCAGGTAAAGGGTCCGGCGTTCCTTGTCCAGGACGATGTTCCGATAATCGACGAGCGCCCGCGCCGCCCGAATCTGATCCTCCGGAGGCGGCTCCTTGCGCGACTCCACTTTCCAAAGCCGTCCGAGGGGCTTGAAGCTGATGTCGAAGGCCCCCTCGGTCCGTCGGGAAACGGACAGGGCCAGATCGACCACGGTAACGATCTCTTCGGAAACCGGCACCGCCTTACGGCCTGAAAACCGGGCGGCCAGGGAGATCGGACTGTCCGGCAGCCATTCGCTCATCTCCCTTTCGAGGCGCGCAATCTCATCGAAGGCCTGGCCGCTGACCGCGTCGAACCGCTCCCGGGAGAGGTCTTTGCCGGTGCCCTTGATCTTGACGATCGTCCCCATCAGGGCCCGCTGGGCCTCGTAGACGGGCTCCGTCCCTTTTCCGCGGCAGGCCAGAAGAAACGTCATGGCGGCGGCCAAGATGACCAGAAACCCAATCCGAATCGTCTTTTTCATAGGATGGGGGGACTATCAGAGATCCTTGGCGGTGTCAAGCCGCATCGCCCCCTCGATCTCCCGCCAGAGGGGATCCTTTCCCTCCCGGTTTTTCGCCGAAAAGGGAATGACCGCCGTTCCCGGAGGGAGGTCAAGGTCAGCGTCGATCCGGCGCAGCCGGTCTCGACGCTGATTGCCGGACAGCTTGTCGGTCTTGGTCAGGACGACGATGAAACTCAGGCCGTAGAACCGCAGCCAGTGGATCAGTTGGCGGTCCTCGGCAGAGGGATCGCGCCGGATGTCGAGGATCAGGACGACCAGCCGCAGCGTCCTGCGTTTGCTGAGGTAGGTCTCGATCATCGGACCCCAGTTTCTCCGGAGCCCTTCAGGGACCTTCGCATACCCGTATCCGGGCAAGTCGATGAAGGCGACCTGGTCGTTGACGCGAAAGAAGTTGATCTCCTGGGTCCGTCCGGGGGTGTTGCTGGTGCGAGCCAATCCCCTGCGGTTGAGAAGAGCGTTGATAAGCGAGGACTTCCCCACGTTGGACCGGCCGGCGAAGGCGATCTCGGGGAGACCCTCCGGCGGGTAATGGGCGGGCTTGGTGGCTGACCGGACGAACTCCGCAGACAGCACCTTCATGATCACCCCTCCCTCTCGAAGACGATCCCGTACTTTTCCAGTTTGCGTTCGAAAGTGGGGCGGGAGATGCCCAGGATGTCGCAGATCTCCCCCTTGTTCTTGCCGCTCTCCCGGATCACCTTCCTGATGTACTGTTCCTCGATATCGTCGAGGGTGGGAGGCCTGCCGTCGCTGGTTCGCAGGGGGCCCGTCCCTTCGAGGGCCGTCCCGGGCCCCGCATCACCGGGGAGCTCCGGAAAGTCCGATTTGGTGAGGATCTGTCCTTTGGCCACGACCGCTGCCCGGACGAGGAGATTCTCCATCTCCCGCACGTTGCCCGGCCAGGAGTACCGATGGAATATTTCCATCATCTCGTCCGAGATCCCCGCGATCCGTTTGTGCAGGTCGATATTGATCTTGGTCAGGAGGTAATCGACCAGCGGGGGAATGTCCTCCCTCCGATCCCGCAGCGGGGGAATGGTGATGGCCACGATGTTGAGACGGTAGAAGAGATCGTCCCGGAAACGCCCCTCCCGGACGAGTCCTTTGAGATCCTTGTTGGTGGCCGCGATGATCCGAGCGTGGACCCGGATCCGGTCCTTGCCCCCGACCCGCTCGAACTCCATCTCCTGCAGGACACGCAGCAGTTTGGCCTGGAGGTTCAGGGACATCTCGCTGATCTCGTCGAGAAAGACCGTCCCGTAGCGGGCGAGCTCGAACTTCCCGAGCTTCCGCGAAACGGCGCCCGTGAACGACCCCTTTTCGTGACCGAAGAGTTCAGACTCCAGCAGGGTTTCGACGATGGCCGAACAGTTGACGGCGATGTACGGTTCGTCGCGGGAGGTGTTGTGGTGGATCACCTTGGCGATCAGTTCCTTGCCCGTACCGCTCTCCCCTTGGATGAGCACGGTCGTCCGGCTCTGCGAGACGATGCCGACGGTCTTGAAGATCTCCAGCATCTCCTTCGTAGAACCGATGATGTCGCCAACCTTAAAATGGCGGGAGGGTTCCATCAGGAGACCGTCGATCTTCTTTTCCATCTCCAGACACTTGACCGCCTTCTGGATGGCCATCTCCAGCTCGTCCACGTCGATCGGTTTGTGGATGTAGTCGAAGGCCCCGCTTTTCATGGCATTGATCGTGGACTCCATGTCGTGATGGGCGGTGATCATGATCACCTTGACGTTTTCATCCTCCTCCCTCAGATCGTCCAGGACCGCGAACCCGTCCACATCGGGAAGCCGGATATCCAGGACGATCACATCCGGCGAGTGCTCGACGTATCGGTTGAGCCCTTCCGTCCCGGTCGAGGCCGTGAACACCTCGTATCCTTCTTCGGTCAGATAGAGATCGAGTGTCTCGCAGATGGACCGGTCATCGTCGATCACCAGAATCTTCGCCTTTCCCTTCTTCACGATCCCTCCTTGCCTCCCTC
>JAJFUM010000327.1 GCA_021372415.1 Deltaproteobacteria bacterium | reverse complement strand
CATGGTATTGCCCTTTCTAGATCATTCTTCTTCCATCCCTGTACCCTTACCCCTGGACCCTGTCCCCTCGCTTTTTCAATTGTCATCTATCCTGTACTTGTGCTCCACCAGCAGGTCGAAGTTCGTCTTGAGGGCGTTGTAGAGGCGGGCGTTGTCCAGGGCGATGGCGCTCAGGTTGGCCACGGCCTCGAGGAAACGGATTTCCTGTTTTGCGAATTTCCGCTCCTCCTTCGTGTAGGCGCGAAGGACCCCGATGGCCTTCTTCCCGACGACCAGCGGGACCACCAGGATGGATCGGATCTTCTCCTTTTTTGCTTCGGCGGTGTACTGGAAGTTCCTGTCCGACTGGGCGTCTTCGATCCAGATCGTCTTGCCCCCGAGGGCCTTGCGGTCGATGCCGCTTTCCTTCACCAGGACAGGCCCCTTGACGAGATAGCCCTTCGAGAGCCCGCAAGCCGCCCCCATGAGGAGCCGCTTCCCCCTGGTATCGAGAAGCCGGATGGAGCAGGCCTTCACGTCCAGGGCCTCCGTCACACAGCAGGTGATCTTTTCCAGAACCTCCGAGGGCTCCAGGGAGGCATTGATCACCCTGGCCACCTCGTAGAGGGCGGTGAAATAATCCTTCTCCTTGATCTTCATGTTATTCCCTTTCATTGTCTTTGATCGGTTGGCTGTCTCCCTGCCTGTCGTCCTTCTTTTCATCCCTTCTTAACTTCCCGGCTTCTTGACTTCTGTCCTTTCAGGGCGCCTTCATTTCCTTCGCACTGCCGATCCCGCGGTGGATGTCCACCATGACCTGACCGGAGAACTTCTTCATGGCCCCGCTCATGGATTCGGCAAGGGCGCGGGCCGACTTGTCCTTCATGGGCTCCTCGATGGTGTAGGTTTTCTGGAAAACGAAGCGTTTCGCAATCTCGCGCTCCGTTGTGTCCAGAAGCGTCGCGTCAACGGATAGCCTCGCCCTGGGGCCGTCGCTTTTGTCCACCTCCAGGAACTCGACAACGGTGCCTGTCACGACATACCGGCCCCCGCCCGGATCCTCGTAGGCGAGGACGGCCGTGAACGTGCCGGAATTGCGCAGGTCCCTCAGCAGGAAGTCCGTCACCATGTCGCACGGCATGACGCGCCAGCGCTCCCTGCTGTAATAGCTCAGCTCCAGGGGTGACTTCCGGTAGAGCATGGATGTGCTGGCGAAGGCCTGGGCCGTGGAGAAGGACTCCACGCGGAGCACCTCGTTGGCCCTCGCAAGACCCGCGAGCGCAGGCGGGGAGTAGTCCAGGAGGTATTGCTGAACCACGTAGGTTGATCTCGCGCCGCAGCCTGTAATCATCATCAATGCCGCCAACAGATAAAGAAGCCGCTTCATTTTTCCTCCGCCTGTCCGAGCTTCCTCCCTTCGCAACTTCTTGTCTTCCATCCTTTGCTAGTCCCTTCTTCCCGCCGGGGCGGGCTTGCTGAAGAGCAGATCCGAGGGGTTGGACTCCAGCCTCTCCACGAGCCTCTCCAGCGTCTCCGTGGAGCGCTTCATGTTGTCGCTCATGATCTGGAGATCCCGGGCCGTCGTGCGCGAGGTCCTGGAAACGGTATCCGCGACACGGTTCGCCTTTTCCGCCGTCTCGGCAAGCCGGAGGGCCTTGAGTTCGTCGCGCGTGACGGCGATGAGCGACCGGGCCTCGACGAGGGCGGCCCGGGTCTCGCCGACAATCCCCTCGAGATTTCCCTCTGCGGTGATCTTTTCGACGCGGGCCATCGTCTGATCGAGGTTGACCGAGATGGACTCGAGGTTTGCCAGCACCTTCTGCGTTTTGGGGCCTGCCAGGAGGTTTTCCGCCGCCATTGCCGAGTGGGTGATGCTCTTCGTGATCCCCTCGAGGTCGACCTGCTTGATCTTCTCGACGATCTCGTCGATGCCCGAGAAGATCTGCCGGAGCTCTGACGGCTTCGACGGGATGATCGGGTGCTCGGCGGCGAAGTCGACCTTGGGTGACCGGTCGGGCTCTTCGGGATCGCGCCGGTCGAGCTCGATGAAGACGATGCCCGTGATCCCGGTCATTCTCAGGTAGGCGACGTTTTTTTTCTCCACTTCATCCCGGAGCCGGATCTTCATGACCACCTCGATGAGCCGGTTGTCGGGAGCCACCCGGATTTCCTCCACGCGACCCACGTCCACACCGCGGTACTTGACGGCCGAGTCCTGCTGGAGGCCCTGGACGGACTCGTTGAAGTAGGTGACGTAGCGGTCCCCTTTTTCGAAGTACTTCGAGGCCCCGACCCAGATGATGGCGGCGACCCCGAGGATGACGCCGACGGTAACGAAGATTCCGAGGGCCCGGCTGGATACGTGTCTGACCATCTTGGTGCTTCTCCCTGGCTAATGATCTATCAATCGGGCTGCATCTTCCAAGCAGCCGTATCGATGCCTTCAGGCTTTCCGACTGCGAAGATCGGAAGTGAGGACGTGAGGAGGAGCGGAAGGAACAACCAAAGAAAAAACAGACCCGATTCACTTTTTCCGCTCT
>JAJFUM010000317.1 GCA_021372415.1 Deltaproteobacteria bacterium | reverse complement strand
GGCGAGGCCGGCCAGCGTCTTGAAGATGGACCTCCGCTCTGCCAGGGCCGGTATCACGACCGCCTGCTCCACCCCGGCCAGCGACGGGGCGATCAGGGGGCGGACGGGCTTGACGCCGTATCGCCCAAGGTATCTGTCGATCTCCCGGCGGGTCATGCGGCCTGCCGTTCCATCAGGGCAAGGACGGCGTCGGGATCGGCTCTTTCGATCCAATTGATCCTGACCCCGTTCCTTTCCATGCGCCTGAACCAGGTCTCCTGGCGTTTGGCGAACTGTCCGATCTTGATCGCCAGGTTTTCGGACATCTCCTCGAATCCCATCCGCCCCTGGAGGTAAAGCCCGAGGTATCGGTACTCCAGCCCGAAGGCGTCGATCCTCTCCCAGCTCAGGCCGCCGTCGTGGAGGCCTTTGACCTCCTCGACCATGCCGCTGCGAAGCCTCGAATGGAGGCGCTGGGAGATCCTTCTGCGCAGCTCTCCCCGCTCGCACCGGATGCCGATGATCAGAGGGTAGAGGATGGGCATGGGTCCTTCCGGCTGGTCGGCCTTGAACTCCGCGATTTCGATGGCCCTGACGAGCCTCTGTCTGTCCAGAAGATCGGTCGAGTTGTGGATCTTACCCTTCAGGGCCAGGAGCCTGCGCTGGAGGGAGGGGAGATCCATCTGCTCCAGTTCCCTGCGCAGCGTCTCGGATTCAGGAACAGCGGACATCCGGTACCCCCTGAGGACCGCGTCCAGATAGAGGCCCGTTCCGCCCACCATGATCGGGATCCTTTTACGTTCCGTGATTTCCAGGAAACACCGGTCGAAGGCTTTCTGGTAGGCAAAGACGCTGAACTCTTCACCGGGGTCCAGAATATCGATCAGGTGATAGGGAACCGGATCTCCCCCCTCGATGTAATCGCCGATATCCTTTCCAGTGCCCAGGTCCATGCCCCGATAGACCTGACGGGAATCTGCGGAGACGATCTCTCCCCCGATCCTTCGGGCCACACCGACTGCCAGCGCCGTTTTACCCGAGGCCGTGGGTCCGAGGATCACGAGAAGATTGTACCTTGCCATGAATCTGAAAATTGCATCACTTTCGGTCATGAATGTCCCACTGTTTTGCCGATGGATGCCTGCGCCCTGATCGCCCGGGCAAAGCCTGCGCCTCTCAAAGGTCTGTGAAACAAGACCAGGGGATCGATGCCGCAAGCCAACCATGGGGGAAAAAAATACCCCGACCCCTTGTGGGGGCCGGGGTATCCGCAGTTCTGCTTTTTGCCTTATAGCGGCTGGACGTTTACTGCGGCAGGTCCCTTCTTGCCTTGTTCGATGTCAAAGCGAATTCTCTGCCCCTCGTAGAGTGTCTTGAAGCCTTCGCCCTGAATGGCACTGAAGTGTACGAAGACATCTCCCCCTTCATCGTTCTCGATGAACCCGAAGCCCTTTTTCTCATTAAACCACTTTACTTTACCTTCTGCCAAAGCCGTGCACCCCCCTTTCCTCGATTTTTCGACGTCGGTTCCGACCTCGCAAGTATAAAAAAACCACCATTATTCAGATACGTGACCTGAATTAGTGGTGGTTCGCTTATCTTGCAAAATATGAATTACCAACGCTGTCCTAATTCCGCCGCTCTATGTCATTGATAGGATTTCATGACGCGCAACCATGGCGGTGAATGTTCCCTAACATCGTTATTTTTAAAAATCAAGTGTTTTTTGTTCAATATTCAACTTTTTTGAGACGTTGTTCCGCATGAAGAAACCTTGGATGGCGGCCGCCAGCGCCTTCTCCCTTCCCATGTAAAAATGGTCTGCATCCCGGATCAGATCCAGGGAGGAGGAAATCCCCCCGGCCATCCTTCGAATCTCCCCTGCAGGGCAGAACTGGTCGCTGTCTCCGCATACGATCAGGCCGATCCTGCCGTTCATGGATTCCATGTCGTACGGGAGGAGGGCGATCGGCGGGGACACCAGCACGGCCGGCAGGGTTTCCACGCGCGGGAGGACGCCGGCGATGACCCAGGCCCCGAAGGAGTAACCGACGAGGGCGAGCTCGCCCCTCCCC